>NZ_JACMYP010000007.1 GCF_020889705.1 Bradyrhizobium altum
AACCACAAATGCCAATTATTGGGCGATCCTGGAACGACGAGTCCCTGCAACAAGGTCCGCCGCGGCGTATGGGTCGCTGCTCCCGTGCGCAATTGCGCACTAGGCAGGGACGACGTGTTGGAGGGGCCGCGGACTCAACGGCGGGCGTCTCGAAGGATGGCCGCAGGCAAGCGACGCAGCAGGGCTTTCCCATATGCGATAGCCGCAGGCGTCTGTACGATTTCTGGATAATGGAAGAATGCCGCTGATTTGCCCGACGAGTCAAGTTGCCGTGTCCGCCGGCTACTTTGCATGGGGTTGTTTTCGATATTTTGGCAGTGCGCCCTGCCCGCAGGCGGGGGAGGGGGCGCAGTCTTTGTGGAGCTCCACTGCGTTGCACTGCAAAAGGCGATTTCGTTTCAATTTGACTGGTGCCGTACCCGCCCATCCGGGCGGTTGTCACATCTGTGACTGCTCGGCCGTATAACCGTAGTGCACTTGTTCCGCGAGTTGGATTAGCTTACGGCCGACAGGGTATTCAAGGCAGACCGGAGGGATTTGATGGATACGATGCTGCTTCCGTTCTCGCCGCGCTTCATCGTGCTGACGATCTGCGCCGTCGTCACCGCGCTTCTGCTGCTGGTCGGGATTTTCGACCACAAGGTTTTCAAGATCGTTGTGATCCCGCTGGCGATCTTCGGCGCGCTGACATTGCTCGGCATCCGCGACCTGACGCAGAAGAACCATGCCGTGCTGCGCAACTACCCGATCTCGGCGCATGTCCGCTTCCTGCTCGAGGAAATCCGCCCGGAGATGCGGCAGTATTTCTTCGAGAGCGAGAAGGACGGCATGCCGTTCTCCCGCGACACCCGCGCGGTGGTCTATCAGCGCGCCAAGATGGTGCTGGACAAGCGGCCGTTCGGCACCCAGGAGGACGTCTATCGCGAGGGCTATGAGTGGATGCACCACTCTGTGGCGCCGAAGCCGCGTGCCGACCAGAAATTCCGCATCACCATCGGCGGCCCCGACTGCACCAAGCCGTATTCGGCCTCGGTCTTCAACATCTCGGCGATGAGCTTCGGCGCGCTCAGCCCGAACGCGGTGCGGGCGCTGAATGCCGGCGCCAAGAAGGGCGGCTTCGCCCATGACACCGGCGAGGGCGGCGTCAGCCCCTATCACCGCGAGATGGGCGGCGACATCATCTGGGAGGTCGGCTCCGGTTATTTCGGCTGCCGTAACCGCGACGGCACCTTCAATCCGGAGCTGTTCGCAAGCGTCGCCGGCGACGATCAGATCAAGATGGTCGAGCTCAAGATCAGCCAGGGCGCCAAGCCCGGCCATGGCGGCGTGCTGCCGGCCGCGAAGGTCTCCGAGGAGATTTCCAAGATTCGGGGCGTGCCGATGGGCGAGGACTGCATCTCGCCGGCCTATCACAAGGCGTTCTCGACGCCGCTGCAGATGATGGAATTCGTGGCGCAGATGCGCAAATTGTCCGGCGGCAAGCCGGCTGGTTTCAAGATGTGCATCGGCCATCCCTGGGAGTTCCTGGCGATCTGCAAGGCGATGAAGGAGAGCGGGCTCTATCCCGACTTCATCGTGGTCGACGGCAATGAAGGCGGCACCGGCGCCGCGCCGCTCGAGTTCATGGACCATCTGGGCATGCCGATGCGCGAGGGCGTCAGTTTCGTCCACAACGCGCTGATCGGCATCGGCGCGCGCGATCGCATCAAGATCGGCGCCTCCGGCAAGATCGCGACCGCCTTCGACCTGGCGCGCGCGATGGCGATCGGGGCCGACTGGTGCAATTCGGCGCGCGGCTTCATGTTCGCGCTCGGCTGCATCCAGTCCCTGAGCTGCCACACCGATCGCTGCCCGACCGGCGTCACCTCGCAGGACCCGATCCGCAACCGCGCGCTCTACGTGCCGGACAAGATCGAGCGCGTGTACAACTACCACCACTCGACCCTGCACGCGCTGACCGAGCTGCTGGCTGCCGCCGGCCTCGAGCACACCAAGGATCTGCGCCCGATCCACTTCTCGCAGCGGAGCTCGACCACCGACGTCCGCACCTTCGCACAGCTCTATCCGGCGCTGCGCCCGGGCGAGCTGCTCGAAGGCACCCAGGATCCCCGCTTCCGCGACGCCTGGGCGATGGCGCGCGCGGATTCGTTCCAGCCGGCGGGGTAGGGGCTACGAATGCTCCAACCTCCCCTTGAAAAGGGGAGGTCGCTTTGCTCGCAGAGCAAAGCGGGTGGGGATCAGCTCTCTCCACAAGCAGCGCCGCCTGTGGCTGACCCCCATGTCGACCTTCCCCCTTTCAGGGGGAAGGAGAAGACGGATCCGGTGGCTCCATCCGGGCTACGCTCACTCTGCACTGCCAGGCGCGCCGAACCATTTGGTCAGTGCCTCGGCGAGGCCTAACTGGCCTCGGTCTCCGACCCACGCCACGTAGCCGTCGGGCCGGACCAGCACCGCGCCGGGTGCCGCAACCGTTCCGAGCGCGGGAAGCTCCCACGTGCCGACATACTCGGCATCGACCAGCTGAACCCGGTCAGCCCATCCCGCGATGTCGAAGCCGCCGGGCTCGCCAAAGTTAAGCAGCACCGGCCGCGCGCCGTGCAGCAGCGCGAAGACCCGCAGCGGGCCGCTCGTCGTCACCAGATCGAGATCGGGCATGCGGCGTCCCAGCAGCGGATGGCCATCGCCGAGATCGTAGTGCAGGTCGAGGCCCGACATCATCGCGGCGAATTTTCGGCGCGGCTCATCCATGCGCAGCAGTTCGGAGACGATCTCATGCAGCGCCTTGCTGCGCGCGTCGGTCCGGCTGAGCGCGACGTGCGCCATGGTGTTGCGCAGCACGCGGGCCGCGACGGGATGCCGCTCGGCCTGATAGCTGTCGAGCAGGCCGTCCGGCGATGTCAGCTTGACCACCTGGGCGAGCTTCCAGCCCAGGTTCACCGCGTCCTGCACGCCGATATTGAGGCCCTGTCCGCCCATCGGTGGATGCACATGAGCTGCATCGCCGGCCAGCAGCACGCGCTGCTTGCGGTAGGTCACCGCCTGCCGGGTCATGTCGGTGAACCGTGATATCCAGACCGGGCTGTGGATGCCGAAATCGGTGCCGTACACGGCGGCCAGCCGCTCGCTGACGTCACCCAGGGTCGGCTCCCTGTCCGTGCCGAGTTGCCGCTCGGTCAGCACGAGCCGCACCCGTTCGCCGTCTTCCACCTTGCCGATGGCATAGATGCCGGCGTCGTCCTGGCGAAAGCCCCATTCCGGTTCGTCTGATATCTCGGCCTCGGCGATCAGCCAGCTCTTGGTCGGATCCCATCCGGCGAATTCGATGCCGGCCGCCTTGCGGACGATGCTGCGGCCGCCGTCGCAGCCGACCAGATACCGTGCCCGAAGCACCTGGCCATCCGACAGCGCGACGTCGACGCCATCGTCGTCCTCCGTGAAGCCGGTCACGTCGCGCCCCCGCTTGATCGGCACCGCCAGTTGTTCGGCCCATTCGCCGAGCACGCGCTCGATATGGTTCTGCCGCAGCCCCAGTGTGAAATTGCGCCGGGTCGGGAAGTCGCTGATCTCGAGCGGAACCAGATGGGAGTGGAACAGCACCGCCGGATGGCGCGTCCCCAGCGCGACGAAGCGGTCGCCGATGCCGCGCTGGTCGAGCACCTCGATGGTGCGCGCGTGCAGACCGCCCGCCCGCGCGCCGATCAGGTCCGGATTCTCGCGCCGCTCGACAATCGCAACGTCAACGCCGGCCAGCGCCAGCTCGCAAGCCAGCGTCAGCCCGGTCGGCCCTCCGCCGGCAATCACCACAGCATGTTCCCGCATCGCGCACTCCTCCGTTCGATTGGGCGCGCGTTCTACGGGATGACCCCGGGCTTGCGGCAAGCCCGGGGGGTCTACATATATTTGAGTGGGGAGAGGGCTTTTGTTGCCCGAACCAATTCAGCCGTTATTGCGAGGAGCGAAGCGACGAAGCAATCCATGCTTCTGCGTGCCCGGAGCTGTGGATTGCTTCGCTGCGCTCGCAATGACGGTGAGGCTTCGTAGCCCGGATGCAGCGAAGCGAAATCGGGGGCCGCTCTATCGACGAGAGAGCAGATCCCGGATTGCGCTGCGCTGCATCCGGGCTACGTGATCGCTCAAAACTCGCCGTGGATGCGGCCGGAGAAGATGTGCACCGGGCCGCGGTCGGCGTTGTAGGCGGGGTTGGTGATGAACTGATAGTCCGCGGTCAGCGTCAGGCTCTTGTTCACCTGGTAGGCATAGTAGGTCTCGAAGATCCGCTCCGGACTGTAGTTGAGCGCGCCGTCGCCGATCAGAAGACCCAGGCCGCCGGCGGCGAGGTAGTCGCGATGCGCTGACGACAGCCCGTTGACCGCGCCGCCGATGCCGATCGTGTCGTTCGCCCGGCCCCAATAGCTGCCCTTGATCGACACGCCGCCGGAGACGCTGCGGTCGACGTCGGTGAACGACAGGATCTCGTTCTGGCCGTCGTTCCAGCTCAGGCGGCCGAACAGTCCGACGTCGGTTGCGATCTGCTGCTCGCCGTTCAGGTAGAAGCCGTACTTGGTGTTGTCCTTGCGGATACCGGCCATCACGTCGTTGATGTCGAGCCCGGGGTTGGCGTCCTCGATCGCGAGCGCCTGGCGATAATTGCCGGTGTTGCCGCGGTTGCCGAACACGCCGACGCGCAGCTTGCCGGGTTGATCGAAGATCGAATAGCGGCCCTCGAATTCCACCACCGCGCCGCCATTGTTGGCGTTGGAGATCAGCACGTCGGTGTTTGGTGCATTCGGCACCTGGAATACGCCGGCGCGCACCGCCCAGTCCTTGCGGTTGAGCTCGACCACGGCGCCGCGGGTATAGCCGGGCAGGTCGGCCGGGAAGTCGTAGGCGGCCGAGGCCCACATCGCCCAGTTCATGAAGTCCGCGCGTGGGTCCTTGGCGTAGGAATTGCCGTCGAAGAAATCGCCGACCGCAAAGCGTCCGACGACGACCGTGAGGCGGTCGATGTCGCGCTTGCCCGCGATCTGGTTGGGACCGTCGGGGACGTCTTCTTGCTCGCCGCCGAAGCCGAAGGTCTGCTTGAAGTAGTAGCGCTGCGGCCGGATCTTCGGGAACGCCGCGCCGGCCTTCTGAGCCTCGCCGTTCGGGAAACCGGCGAGGCCGAGCGTGCCGTTGAGGCCGAAGCCCTGCGCGGTCTCCGGATTGAAATAGAGCTCGCCGCCTTCCCAGAGCCGCACGCCGAGAAACGCCGTCGTGGTCCAGGTTTGTTGCGCTTGCCCCGCGCCCGGAAGGCTGTTGGTGCCGCCATAGGGCGCGCGGAACGACGGATAGCCCTGACCGATCAGCGTGGTCTGCCCATGCACGCTCCAGTCGCTGGAGTCCGGCAGCACGGACCGCGTCGGCGTCGCCGACCAGGGCGAATCGCCGAGCTGGTAGTTCAGGCCCAATTTCAGCAGATGCAGCCGCGGGTCGATACTGACGCCGGGCATGCCGAAATCGTTGAGACCGAGCGTGCGGCGCGACAGGTCGACGTAGTCGTATTCGAGCTTGGCCGTCCAATTGCCGCTTAGCGCAAATTCGGCGCCGGCGCCGACAGTCCAGCCGGTCTGATACTGGCCGGGCTCCGAGATCACGTTGCCGGCGGCATCGTTGACCCTGACCTGGCTGCGTCCCCAAGCGAAGCCACCCGTGATGTACGGCATCCAGCTACCAAAGCTGTAACCGGCGCGGCCGCGCACGGTGCCGACATAGTCGATCGAGCTATTGAATGGGCCGAGCGTGCGCCGCGGCAGATCGACCGGGCCCACGAATGTCGCATCGGCCTCGACGCCGAGCACGAAGCGGTTTGCGAACTGGTGATTGTATCCGACCTGGAAGCCGCCGATCCCTCCCGTAACAGTGTGAGGAAAGAAGACGCCCTGCAAGGGAAGCGGATTGGTATCGGGACCGAGGCTGCCGTCGCCATAGCCGACATGGCCGCCGACGTAGAAGCCGGTCCAGCTGTAGACCGCCTTGGCGGCGGGGGACTTGACGGCCATATCGGCCGCGGACGCCGGCGTGCCGAATGCCGCCGCGCCGAGCGCTGCGCCGGCGGCGATCCGAACCCGGAAGAGACGGACGCAGGTCATGACGCGGCTTTCCGCGAACGGTTGGCGATTTTGCCCGGCATTGCAGATTTGGCGGCCACTTGCCACCCGAGATTTGAATTCATCGCCCGCCGTCCCCGGTCCGATCCGTGTCGTCCCATCCAAAGCCAGATCAGCACCTAGCATCCCCCACGGCTTGTTGCAAGTAATTCGCAATAGCAACTGAGGCGCGGGGGGATACCTCTCCGATTTGCACGCCACTATGACAGTCGCGTAACACCCCCAGCCTGTGAGCCTCATCCGCTGCGATCGACCGCGCATCTGTGGCAAATCGGTCGAGAACCGACCGTTCAATCGAGGCCACCATTGTCTTCGTCCCTTGTCTTGATGAATGCCTGCTGCGAGCTGCTGCCCAGCACGACCCTCGCGCCGGCCCGTTCGACGCATCGCGCCATCGACAGCGCCGTCCGCAGGTCGGCGCCTGAAATCACACGCCGCTGATAGAGCGCGCTTGCGCCGCGCAGGATGGCGCTTGCCAGCCTGAGCAACACGATCGCGCCCCATCTCCGGCCGCGGCCAAGCGCGGTCACGCCCCCACCGTGGCGAACTGGACGATGCGCAGCAGCACGAGGCCGGCAGCGACGACGAGGTAGCCGCGCAGCACCAGCATCCAGATCCGGCTCAACGGGCTGAGCCGCGCCGGTGGCAGCCAGTCGAGCGGCGGCATCCGCCAGGTGTCGCGGTCGAACAGCGGCGGCTTGTGCGTGAAGCGGGAGGACGCGCGACCGTGCGACAACATTTCGTACAGCTTGACGGCCGCGGTGACCGCGAGCGCAAGCAGGCTGCCGCCGGCCAGGATGCCGATGATCCATTGCTCGCTGAGGTCCGGGAACAGCACCGCGGCAGTCAGGATCACCGACAGCATCACGAGGCCCGCCACCACCGCGCCCGTGAACAGGTTCAGCCTGACAGAGTTGATCCAGGGCCCGAGGATGTGGCGGTCGTTGCACAGCAAGAGCAGGAACACGGTCGCGCTCGGCAGCAGCACGCCGGCCAGCGTCTGCACCGCGTTGGTGAACAGTCCGAGTGGCGTGCCCGGCGTCAGCACCAGTACGGCGGCGAGCATGATCAGCCCGCAATAGACGCCGTAGAAGCCCTTCGCATCCCACGGCTTGCGGTGCAGCGAGTGCTTGACCGCGAACACGTCACCGATCGCATAGGCAGTCGAGAGGGCGACCGCGGCCGCGCCGATGATGCAGGCATCCAGCAGTGCGAGGGCAAACAGCACCGCCGGCAGCCGGCCGGCATATTTCTCTAACCCGACCGCGGTTCCCAACGCGTCGGTGTAATTGCCGAATTCGGGCTTTCCGGCGAACACCTCGGCACAGAACGAGATCATCGCCACGGCGCCGACCACGACCAGCACGATGCCGATGCACAGATCCATCCGCTCATAGCGGATGAAGCGCGACGTGATCCGCTTGTCGACGATGTAGCTCTGCTGGAAGAACAATTGCCACGGCGCCACCGTGGTGCCGACGATAGCGACGATCAAAAGCATCACCTCGCTCAGCTTGGCGTCTTGCGGCATCTTCGGCACGAAGAAATCAGCCGCGATCTGCCCGACCGGCGGATGCACCATCAGGATCACAGGCAGCAGCAGCAGGCTGCCTGCGACCAGCACGATGCCGAAGCGCTCGAAACGGCGGAAGTCTCCGGTCGAGACCGCCAGCATCACGATAACAGCCGAGGCCAGCACGCCCCAGAACTGCGAGACGCCGAGAAAATGAAGCGCAAATGTGATGCCGATGAACTCGGTGACGATGGTCAGCGCGTTCAGCACCAGCAGATCGATCACGCTGAACGCGCCCCAGAACCTGCCGAAGCGCTCGAAGATCAGCCGCGCATGGCCGACGCCGGTGACGGCGCCGAGCCGTACCACCATCTCCTGGTTGACGTAGAGCACGGGGATCAAAAGCAGCAGCGTCCACAGCAGCGTGGTGCCGTAGTTCTGACCGGCCTGGGTATAGGTGCCGAACGCGCCGGCATCGTTGTCGCCGACCATCACGATCAGGCCGGGGCCGACGATCGCGAGCAGGGTCTTCAACCGGGCCAGCAATGTCGCGCGCGGTGCGGTGTCGTCCCGCGCGATGCTGCCGAGCGCGCCGTGGATGTCGCCGGCATGCGCGGTGTCGAGAATGGCGGTTTGGGTGGACTTGGTCTCGGTCATATCGCGTCTCCTCGCCGCCCTTTGGGCACGGCAAGAGGGACGCGGACCGTCAGGCGCGCACGTCTCCGCTACCGTGAGCAGCGGCGTTTCCAGGTGTGATGCAGGTCGAGAATCCCGCTGCCGCGCCGCAATGGCGCGCAACGGGACGACTAGGTCCTTCGTCCATATTGGCCTCCTAAGCGCACAGCCGCGGCTTTGCCGCGGCGCGACGCGCAGTTGTCGCGCGCGGGCCAAGATGCCGGCCCACGCGCCGCTGATGATCGAAATCACCGCTGGTGTCGTCGACGCTCCACCGGCACTCCAGGCGGCCGTCGATCAGGATCCAATGACAGGCCGGGGTTGGACGCCGGCGATCCGCCGGGCGGCGAAAACCCGGCAGGTTGTCATTGGAATAGGTGGCCGGAATCGTCCACGGCGCAACGCGCTGGAGCTGAAACGGCCGGAATTTTGCGAGCTTTTCGAACATCGCTCACCTCCACTTCCGCTGTCGCGCGGCAGGCCGGTGAGGAGCAGGCGGTTACGTGAGGCGTGACCACCCATCCACGCAGGCGAAATCTGCGCGATCAGTCTTGCTGTGTTGCGGCGTCAATAGTCCCGTCAGCGGTCTACTGTCGCCTGAGTTGCTACTGCCCATGTGCCTTCTGTGTTGGCTCGTGGTCGGGTTGATGTCCGGGGTCAGACCCCGGTGCGGAACGCATGTTCCAACAATTGGGCACTACGCCTGCCACAATGGCCTGTCAAGCCGATTCTGCTATCCTCCGGGGAGGATCACGATTATCCTCCAGGGAGGATAGGAGAACCGAATGTCAGACGACCATCCGCACGCAGCGATTGCCCGGCGCCTGAAGCGCGCCAACGGCCATCTCGAGACCATCGTCGAGATGATCGAGCAGGGCCGGCCCTGTGCGCAGATCGCCCAGCAATTGCAGGCGGTGGAGAGTGCGATCGAGAGCGCCAAGAAGGCGCTGATCCACGATCACATCGGCCACAGCCTGGAAGAGACGCTGAAGGCATCGGGCCCGAAGGGCCGCAACGTGCTGCGCGACTTCCGGCTGATCGCCAAGTATCTGTGATCGCCGCGTTCAAGAATTGACCCGCCCGGGGGATCACCGGACGGGTCGTGTGCGACACGGGGTGGATGAGGACCCGTGCCGAACGCAGGATCCGCAGCCTTTTAAAAAATCCCGTCGATCAGTAGCAGGAGCGCACGCGGCCGATGTAGTTGCCGTAGGCGTCGAACTGGCGCACCCAGGCGCAGCGCCGATAACCGCCGTCGTAATAGCCGTCACTGGCCGCGATCGCACTGCCGACGATGGCGGCGCCGACGAGGCCCGCGCCAACGCCCCAGCCCCAGCCATACGGCTTGGCTTCGGCCTGCGACGTCGTGGACGCGATGGTGCCGGTCACGGCGAGCGCGGTGAGGGCGAGGGCGGCAAACTTGGTCTTGATCGACATGGGATACTCCATCCTGTTTGAGCGCGGCGCCGGTGTGGTCCGCATGCCCGTTGGACGGAGGCTTTTCGGTTCCGGTTCGAAGGCCGTGCCGGAAATATGGTTTCGTGGATTGTTTCGTCGGCCTCTCGCCGGACGAAGGAATTCCGGGTCAGCTGGCGCGAAATACGCCCGGATCGAACCTGTCGACGTCGGCCAGCAGCTCGCAGAACGCGCGCGCACCGTGCTCGAGCAGCTTCTCGCCCTTCTCGGCCGAGGCCTTGGTTGCATCGCCGATCGCGCCGCTCGGATTGAGGTCCTGCGTCTGCCAGGCGAACGGCGCCGGCCGCTGGGTCGACAGGAAGCGGTGGTCCTTCTCGATCTGCACGCTCGCGGGCTTGAAATCCGCGATCGCATCGTTGCGCACATGTCGCGGATACTTCGCCAGCATGATCGAGGTCTCGACCGCACCGCCATGGATGCCATGACGCAATTCGTCGGCATCGAACAGCCCGTCGGGCGTGCCGAAGCGCGACCAGCTCGTGGTCACCACCAGCATGCCATGTTGCGCGCGCAGGTCCTGCGCCACGAGCTGCATCGCGGCGGAATTGCCGCCATGGCTCGTCACCAACACGAGCTTCTTGATTCCGGCGCGCGCCACGCTTTCGCCGAGCGCCATCCAGCTGTTCAGCGCGACTTTGGTCGGCAGGGTCAGCGTGCCCGGAAAATCGATGTGCTCGGTGGAGATGCCGACCGGCTGCAGGGGCAGGAACGTCGCCGGGATGGCCGCCGGCAGCAGCTCCTGAACCCGCGCCAGATACGCCTCGCCAATCATGACGTCGGTTCCAACAGGCAGATGCGGCCCGTGCTGCTCGGTCGCGCCCAGCGGCAGCACCGCGATCCAGCGCGCGGCCGCACCCTCGGCGAGGTCGGGCCAGTGGATGGCGGTCCAGTCACGGGGCGGTAGCTGAGAAGTCATCAAGGCAGTCGTTTCAATACAAGCGTTTCATGGGATGGATTTGCGGGCTAGTTTGTTTAACATCAGTGAGGCGTTCGCGTCTCCGGGCGCGGTCCACGTCTTCCCGCCTTCCATCATGGGCCATAATGATCGACGGAGTCCAACCATGATCCCGGCCTTTTTGCCGCGAGCGTTAACCACGGCCCTTCTGGCCGCCACCCTCGGCGTTTCCGCAGGCCTCCTCCCGGCGCGGGCGCAGACTCTGGACAAGGTCTCGTTCGGCACCAATTGGGTCGCCGAGGGCGAGCATGGCGGGTTCTTCCAGGCGCTCGCCGACGGCACCTACAAGAAATACGGCCTCGACGTGTCAATCGTGCCCGGCGGTCCCAACGAGAACAACCGCATGCTCTTGATCGCGGGCAAGCTCGACTTCTTCATGAGCGCGAACTCGTTGCAGACCTTCGACGCCGTCACCAACAACGTGCCGCTGGTCGCCGTCGCGGCGATGTTCCAGAAGGACCCGCAGGTCTTCCTGACCCATCCCGAGGTCAAGGTCAGCAAGATCGAGGATCTGAAGCCGCTGACGCTTTTGATCTCGAAGGAAGGCATCACCAGCTACTTCCAGTGGCTGAAATCCGAATACGGCTTCGACGAGAACAAGGTGAAGCCCTACACCTTCAACCCGCAGCCCTTCATCGTGAACAAGCAGACCGCGATGCAGGGCTATGTCACGTCGGAGCCCTTTGCGGTGGAGAAAGCCGCCGGCTTCAAGCCGAACGTGCTGCTGATTGCCGACTACGGCTTCAACTCCTATTCGACCTTGATCGAGACCCGCCGCGACCTGGTCGACAAGAAGCCGGACCTCGTGCAGCGCTTCGTCGATGCCTCTGTTGTCGGCTGGTACACTTACGTCTACGGCGACAACTCGGCCGGCAATGCAATGATCAAGAAGCTCAATCCCGAGATGAACGACGAGCTGCTGGCCTATTGTGTCGCCAAGATGCGCGAGCACGGCATCGTCGATTCCGGTGATTCCATCAAGAACGGCATCGGCGCGATGACCGACGAGCGGATGGCGAGCTTCTTCGACAAGATGGTGCGCGCCGGCGTGGTCAAGAGCACCATCGACTATCGCCAGGGCTACACGCTGCGCTTCGTCAACAAGGCGGTCGGCGTCGAGCTCAGGCCGAAGAACTGACGGGTGCGGACGCGCGATGGCGGAGTCTGCGTTGTCTGGGCCTGATGCCGGATGGGCCGTGCGCCTGCGCGGCGTCACCAAGACCTATGACAGCGGGGTGATGGCGCTAGGGCCGCTGGATCTCGACGTGAGACACGGCGAGTTCGTCTCGCTGCTCGGCCCCTCCGGCTGCGGCAAATCCACCGCGCTGCGCCTCATTGCGGGGCTTGCCACCCCAAGCGCCGGTACGGTCGAGCTTGCCCATCACGGCGTTGAGCCGCGCGGCAGCCACAGGATCGGCTTCGTGTTTCAGGAGCCGACGCTGATGCCGTGGGCCAATGTGCGCGACAATGTCCGCCTGCCGCTGAAGCTCGCCCGCGCGCCGGCGACTGACGCCGAAGCGCGCATCGAGGCGGCGCTCGATCAGGTCGGGCTGGCGGAGTTCGCGGCCGCCTATCCGCGCGAATTGTCCGGCGGCATGAAGATGCGGGTATCGCTGGCGCGCGCGCTGGTCACCGATCCCGATATCCTGCTGATGGACGAGCCGTTCGCGGCGCTCGACGAGATCACGCGCTTTCGTCTCAACAACGACCTGCTGTCGCTGTGGCGCAATTTGCACAAGACCGTCATCTTCGTGACGCACTCGGTGTTCGAGTCGGTCTATCTCTCGCAGCGCGTGATCGTGATGACGGCGCGTCCGGGCCGGATCGGCGCCGAATTTCGTATCACCTCGCCCGAGCCGCGCAGCGAGGAGTTCCGCACCTCGGCCGAATATGCCGCGTTCTGCCGCGAGGTCTCGGCCGCGCTGGCGCCGTCTTACGCGGGGCAGGTGGGCGCATGAAGTCTCCGCAGGACCTTGTCCGCTTTCTGCTTCCGCTTGCGGTGTTTGCCGCGGGCCTCGTGCTCTGGGAAGCCGTCGTCCGCGCCTATGGCATCCAGCCCTATGTGCTGCCGAGCCCGCTTTTGGTGCTGAAGACGCTGGTTGCGGACTGGCCGGTGCTGTCGCAATCGCTCGGCGTCACGCTCCTGACCACGCTGGAAGGCTTCGTCGCCGCCGCGGTCGGCGGCGTCGTGCTGGCGCTGTTGTTCAACCAGTCGAAATGGCTGGAATATTCGTTGTTCCCTTACGCGGTGGTGCTGCAGGTCACGCCCGTGATCGCGATCGCGCCGCTGCTCCTGATCTATCTGCAGCAGCAGACCGCGGTGATCGTCTGCGCCTGGATCGTGGCGTTCTTTCCGGTGCTGTCGAACACGACGCTCGGCCTCAACTCGGTCGATCGCAACCTCGCCGGATTGTTTCAACTTTATGGCGCCTCGAGACTGCAGACGCTGCTGCTCCTGAAGCTGCCCGCGGCGCTGCCCTATATCCTCGGCGGCCTGCGCATCGCCGGTGGCCTGTCGCTGATCGGCGCCGTGGTGGCGGAGATCGCGGCGGGCAGCGCCGGCGCCGGCTCGGGTCTTGCCTTCCGGATCGCTGAATCGGGCTACCGGCTGAATATTCCCCGCATGTTCGCAGCACTTCTGCTGCTATCGCTGGCCGGGATTGTCATCTATGGGGTGCTGGCGCTAGTTTCGCACCTTCTGTTGCGGCGTTGGCATGAAAGCGCGTTAGGAAAGGACAATTGATGGCCCCGATTTCTTCCGAAAAGATCGATCTGTTGGTTTATGGACCGATCCGGCCAATCCTCGAAAACGGCTTTTCCGATCAATACGTGCTGCACCGGGCCGAGAGCCGCGGCGACCTCGAGCGCCTGACGCCCGACGCGATGGCCAAGGTCCGCGGCATCGCCGTCACCTATCACACGATGGCGACCGACAAGACCGCGATGGCGATGTTTCCCAAGCTCGAGATCGTCGGCAGCTTCGGCGTCGGCTACGACCATGTCGATTCCGGCTATGCGCGGGATCACAATATCGTCGTCACCAACACGCCCGACGTGCTGACCGAGGAGGTCGCCGACGTCGCGATGGGGCTGTTGATCGCGACGCTGCGTGAATTCGTCAAGGCCGACCGCTACGTGCGCTCCGGCCTGTGGCAGACCCAGAATTATCCGCTCAGCGTCGGCTCGTTGCGCGACCGCAAGATCGGCATCGTCGGCATGGGCCGCATCGGCCAGGCGATCGGGCGGCGGCTCGAGGCCTCGCGCGTGCCGGTGTCCTATCATTCGCGCAATCCGTCCAAGGACGTCGCCTACAAGCACTATCCCGATCTGATCGAGATGGCGAAGGCGGTCGACACCCTGATCGTCATTGTGCCGGGCGGCGCCTCGACGGCGAAGATGATCAACGCCGACGTCCTGAAGGCGCTCGGCCCGCGCGGCGTGCTGATCAATGTCGCGCGCGGCTCCGTGGTCGACGAGCCGGCGCTGGTCGCGGCGCTGAAATCCGGCACCATCCTGGCCGCCGGCCTCGACGTGTTCGCGGCCGAGCCGAACGTGCCGGACGAATTGAAGGCGATGCAGAACGTCGTGCTGCTGCCGCATATCGGCTCGGCCTCGGTGGTGACGCGCAATGCGATGGACCAGCTCGTGGTCGACAACATCAAGAACTGGTTCGCCGGCAAGCCGCCGCTGACGCCGGTTGCCGAAACGCCGGTGAAGGGGCGCTGATGTCCCTGTCCCGCTTCAATGTCGTGCTGCTTGTGCTGCTGGCCGCCTGCGGCCCGGCAGCCGCGCAGGACGCCTCGACGTTGAAGAAGGACATGATCGGTCAGTGGGAGCTCGCCACCACCGAGCGCAGCAAGACCTGCGTCGTGACGCTGAAGAGCGATGCGACGTCGCAAGGTTTCAAGCTCGAGCTCGAGCCGGCCTGCGCCGCCGCGTTGCCTTTCACCAAGGACATCACGGGCTGGAGCATCAAAGGCCTCGGCGACATCGTGCGGCTGCAGAATGCGGCCGGCGACGCCGTGATCGATTTCACCGAGGTCGAGACCGGCATCTTCGAGGGCATGCGCACCAACGAGGGCGTCTACATCCTGCAAAACCTCGCAGCTGCCCGCGCGCTCGCCAAGTCGATGGACCAGATGATCGGCGACTGGTCGATGGTCCGCGGCAATGGCCAGGCGATCTGCGCCCTGGTGCTGACCAACACCGACGCCGGCAACGACAATTTCCAGCTGTTCCTGAAAGGCAAATGCGATCCCGCGGTCGTAGCCTTCAATCCGACGCTGTGGCGGCTCGACCACGGCCAGATGATCCTGATGTCGCCCAAGGGCGAGACCTGGCAGTTCGAGGCCGACGACAACGCCCAATGGCGACGCGTCCCCGACAGCGCCGACCCGCTGATCATGCTGCGGGAGCAGTAATTCGCGGCGTCCCGGCGGGAACAAGCCGGAGCATGGCAAATTTCGGCGAATACCTCCAAAATAATTCCCGACCCCATGTCGATCCGGCCGCCGCCGGATCGTCGTCCCCCATAGCGAGCCGATTTTGCGGCGATCATCGCCGCTTCTCGCCCTATAGGAGTTTTCCGATGCGATTCATGTATATCGTCACCTCCTCCCAGCCACCGCGCCCGCCGACGCCGGCCCTGATGGAGGCGATGGGCAAGCTCGCCGAGCGGGAAATCAAGGCGGGCCGCATGATCGACACCGGCGGTCTGCTGCCGGTCGCGATGGGCGCCCAGGTACGCATCACCGATGGCAAGCTCAATGTCATCGACGGGCCGTTCGTCGAGACCAAGGAGATGATCGGCGGCTACGCCATCTTCGAGCTGCGCAGCAAGGAGGAGGCCGTCGCGGCCGCCGTCGAGTTCATGCAACTGCACAAGGAGCATATGCCAGGCTGGGACGGCACCTGCGAGGTGCGCCCCTTCGCCACCCCGGGCGTCGACGGCGCCTGCCAGGTCGATGTGTCCGCCTGCGCCTGATGCGCAGACCGGAGCGTTTTCGAGCGAAGCGGACACCGGTTCGCGTGAGGAAAACGCGACAGGATAAGACCTCAGGTCGGCGGCGATGACGGTCGCCGACATCCAGGCAACCATTCTTGCTGTGTGGCGCATCGAGCAGCCGCGGCTGATCACCAGCCTGTCGCGGATGCTGCGCGACGTGCCGCTCGCCGAGGATCTGACCCAGGAAGCGCTGATCGCGGCGCTTGAGCACTGGCCGCTCAGTGGCGTGCCGGAGAAGCCGGGTGCCTGGCTGATGGCGACCGCCAAGCGGCGTGCGCTCGATCATATCAGGCGAAACCGCATGCTGACCGAAAAGCACGGCATGCTTGCGCATGATCTGGTGCGGGAGCAGGAGACCATGCCCGACTTCGATTCCGCGCTCGACGACGATATCGGCGACGAATTGCTGCGGCTGATCTTCACCGCCTGCCATCCGCTGCTGTCGCGCGAGGTCCGCGCCGCGTTAGCGCTTCGGATGATCTGCGGTCTTACCACCGAGGAGATCGCGCGCGCCTTCCTGCAGGCGGAGGCGACCATCGCCCAGCGCATCGTGCGCGCCAAGCGCACGCTGTCCGAATCCGGTCTTGCCTACGAGACGCCGCGCGGCGAGGCGCTGTCGGAGCGGCTCGCCTCCGTGCTCGAGGTCGTCTACCTGATCTTCAACGAGGGCTATACCGCGGCAAGCGGCGGCGAATGGCTGCGGCCGCAGCTCTGCAACGAGGCGCTGCGCATCGGCCGTGTGCTGAGCTCGATCGCACCGCAGGAGCCGGAGGCGCACGGCCTGCTGGCGCTGATGGAACTCAACGCCTCGCGGATGGCGGCGCGCACCGACGCGGCCGGTGAGCCGATCCTGTTGATGGACCAGAACCGCGCGCTGTGGGATCGTCTGCAGATCCGCCGCGGGCAATTGGCGCTGGCGCGTGCCTGCGAGCTCGGCGGCGCCGGCGGCTTCTACGCGCTGCAGGCCGCGATCGCCGCATGCCACGCCGAGGCCGACACGCCTGACGCGACCGACTGGCGCCGCATCGCCGCGCTGTACGGCGACCTCGCCGCGCTGCTGGATTCGCCGGTGATCGAGCTCAACCGCGCGGTCGCGATCGGCATGGCCGAAGGACCGCTTGCGGCGCTTGCGATCGTCGACGGTCTCGCGGACGAGCCGGCGCTGAAAGCCTATCATCTGCTGCCGAGCGTGCGCGGCGATCTGCTGCAACGGCTGAGCCGTTTCGCGGAGGCGCACACCGCGTTCGAGGCCGCCGCCGCATTGGCCGGCAACGCACGCGAGCGCGAGTTCCTCAAGCGGCGCGCCGCGGTCGCGGCACGCGCCGCGCAGGATCACGGCCAGCGCTGACGACGGAAAGTCAGGAGGAGCTATCTCGCGTCATGGGCAAGGGCAGCCTTGCCGCGCAGCCCCCACAACAGCAGGATCGATGCTGCGATGATCGCAAGACCGATTGAGATGAACCCGGCGGTCACCAGCGTTTCCTGCCACGGCGCGGCACCACGGTCGGCCGCAGTGACCGGCGAAAGTGCGCCGGTTCCGAGCACGGCGGCGAGCGTCGTCACGGCCCAGTTGCCGTATGTCCCGCACAGCAGCGCCCAGTAGGCTGCGACGCTCGCGCGGGGTGACAGCCTGATCTCGCTCCAGATCGCGCCGACCGCGAGCAGGAACGTACCGTTCATCACGCCTTCGAGATGCGCTGCGAGCGCCATCCGCACATTGCTGAAGTGCTGCTCGAGAAGGCCGGTCAACAGCCCGATCAGGAACAGGGCCATGCCATGAAAAAGCAGACGCCGCCGATAATCCATTCTCGCCTCTCAAATAGCTTGCCTGAAAATCGGCCGATCATAGCAGAAAGTACGAAGGCGCCCGCCGGCGATCCGGACCCGTGGCCTGGGCTCTCGGTGTCCCGCCGACCCTGCCGCGGACGCGCGCGGGCCGGGCCAGCGCAAGGCTGCGCGGACCGGGGCTCGCCATCCGCGAAGGCTCGGCGGTTGTTGCCGGCGGCAACCTATGACACCATCCCGATTCCGGTTTGTTTTTGACTTTGGAAGCCTATGCCGCGTCGCAAATATGCCTGGGCGAAGCTCACGGATGCGCAGTTGCTCGAGCAGCGCCTCAGCAGTCTGAGGGTTGCGGTCGAAGGCACCTGGCTCGCGGATTGTGTCAGTACGCTCTACGAAGAGCTCGAAGAGCGCGGCATCCGGCTGCGGCCGCACACATGGATCTCGAGCGAATGGTTCAGCCCGGCCGATGTGCCCGGCATCGCCATTCCCTTCTATCTCGCCCATCCCCGCCTGATGAAGCTCGAGAAGAAGATGATGCTCGACGTCGAGGGCGCCTCGTGGTCCGAGTGCATGGCCATTCTCCGCCACGAGGCGGGGCACGCCATACAGCACGGCTACCAGCTGCAGCGCCGCCGGCGCTGGCAGCAGCTGTTCGGCCCGTCGTCGCAACACTATCCGCGCTACTATCGGCCCAATCCGGCCAGCCGCAACTATGTCCAGCATCTCAGGCTGTGGTACGCGCAGAGCCATCCGGACGAGGATTTCGCCGAGACCTTCGCGGTGTGGCTGCGGCCGCGCTCGAACTGGCGGACGCGGTATGCCGGATGGCCGGCGCTGAAGAAGCTCGAATATGTCGACGAGCTGATGGGCGAGATTGCCGGCGAGCGGCCGCTGCTGACGACGCGCGAGCGGGTCGATCCGCTGCATACGCTCAAGCAGACGCTCGGCGAGCACTACAAGAAGAAGCAGGCGTTCTACGCCTTCACGCCGCCGAAGACCTACGACCGCGATCTGTCCAAGCTGTTCTCTGCCGATCCGCGGCATCACCGGCATCCGCCGGCTGCGTCCTTCATCAGGCGGCACCGCGCCCAGATCAGGCAGCTGGTCGCACGGTGGACGGGCGAGAACCAGTTGACGCTCGATGCCGTGCTCGACGACATGATCTTGCGCTGCCGCGAGCTCAACCTGCGTGCCGTCGGCCCCGAGCAGAAGCTGGTGACCAATTTCACCATCCTGCTGACAGCCAAGACCATGCACGCGCTGTTCGGCCCGTCGCGCCGCAAATGGATCGCGCTATGAAACACTTTCGCATTCTGGTGCTGATGCACCCGGACTGTGTGCCGCCGGACTCCAGCGACGGATACTCCGCGCGGGAAATCAACGAGTGGAAAACCGAATACGACGTGGTGAGTACCCTGCGCGCCGCCGGCCATGTGGTGCGTCCGCTCGGCGTGCAGGAGGAAATCAAGCCGGTGCGCGACGAGATCGAGGGCTTCAAGCCGCACGTGGTGTTCACGCTGCTGGAGGAGTTTCACTACGACGTCGTGTATGACCAGCACATCGCGAGCTATCTCGAGTTGATGAAGATCCCCTATACCGGGTGCAATCCGCGCGGCCTGATCCTGGCGCGCGGCAAGGATCTGTCCAAGACGCTGGTGCATCACCGCCGCATCCCGGTGCCGGCCTTCGCCGTGTTCCCGATGCGCCGCAAGGTCAAGCGGCCGCCGCGGCTCGCGCTGCCGCTGATCGTCAAGAGCCTGAGCAGCGATGGATCGCTCGGCATCTCGCAGGCGTCGATCGTCGATACCGACGAGAAGCTCGCGGAGCGCGTCGCCTTCATCCATGAGCGGATCGGAACGGCCGCGATCGCCGAGCAGTTCATCGAGGGACGCGAGCTCTATGTCGGCGTGATCGGCAACAACAGGCTGCGGGTCCTGCCGGTTTGGGAGTTGAAGTTCGGCAGCATGGGCGGCCCCGCTGCGCGCCAGATCGCCACCGAAAAGGTCAAGCACGATACCAGCTATCAGGAGCGCATCGGAATTGTGGACGGGCCGGCCGAGGATCTTACGCCGGAACTGTCCGCCCATATTCAACGGCTGGCGAAACGCATCTACCGGACCCTGGGGCTCGATGGCTACGCACGCATCGACTTCCGCCTGTCCACCAACGGCGTTCCGTATTTCATTGAAGCCAATCCCAACCCCGAAATCGCGAAGAGCCAGGAGTTCGCGACAGCCGCCGGGCATGACGGACTGGACTATCCGGTTCTGTTGAATCGCATTGTGGCGCTCGGGATCAGCCGCGCTAAGGCCGGCGTATCCTTGGGCTGAATCGGAGCGTTAAAGGCTGCGCTGCAGCGCGTGGCGTCGCGCGTCCCTGGGGATGAACATCGCAAACGTTTCCCTAACGCGCGCCGCCGGCGTCGCTGCGGCCGTGGTTGCGGGAGCGGGTGCCGCCTCCGGACGAAACGCATCCGATTCCGGCCAGCGCCGTGCAATCACGTCGCTCACGGGAGTCGCCCTGAGCAAGCCGTCGCTGCGGCAGGCATCGTAGACGTACAAAACGGCAAGAAAAATCGATGCGACAACAAGGATCGTCCTGAAAATCGGCATTATGATTGTGCCTTCTTGATTGAGGCGAACAATGCCCGGTCTCGGTGAACCGCGCGTTTAGCGCGCTGGCCGATCGGCCGATACGGTTCCCAACTCATGAACGGAAGCTTGCGTAAACGGCTCGCTTACCAATGCCTTCAAGGTTGCGGCAACCAGCTTTCCTCACCGGCGGGAAAGAAGTCTCTGGCATCAAGAGACCAACAAGAAGACTGAGGAGGCACCATGTTCGTCGCCATTCGAGTCATGATCCTGATCGCCAGTGCTTACGCCGGCTCGGCCGTTGCAGAGATGCAGTTCGCACCGCTGCCGAGCCTTGCGGCGTCGTCCGCGCCGTAGCACCGGCAACCGACGAGTGCCCCGGCGCTTTACGCCGGATTGGGTGTTGCCGCGGCAACCCCGATTGCGTGGGCTGCGTTTTCCGTCATCCGGGTCGCCGTCAGCCGCAGGAAATACAGCGACAGTCCTGGATTGCGTTCGCACAGCTTCCGCAGCGCGCCGTCGCTGATCCACAGCAGATCCACGTCGGTCGCTGCGAGCGCCGTCTGCGTGCGCCGGCGCTCGAGCGAAAACAGCCCGATCTCGCCGAACAATTCGCCGGCCGAGACGGCGCGAGCGATCTCGGGAAACCTGACCTCGCCGGACACGACCATGTACAGCAGGTCGGCGTCGTCGCCCTTCCGGAAAATCGTTTCTCCCGCCTTGACGTGCTTCGGCCGCATGAACGGTTGCAGCCAGTTCGGAGACAGGTCGGTCGCTGCAGCACGCCTGGCCTTCCGAAGCAGCCGGACCATCTGGAACAGCAACACCACGTTCAGCGGCAGCAGAATGATGTGCAGGATGAGCACCGGGTAGATCCGGTCGCCCAATCCATAGCTGATGAATGCCACATTGCTGAATATCGCGACGGCGCGCAGGCTCAGCATCGTGCTCATGCAGAACGTCAGCAGCACAAGAGCCGACGCCAAGTAACCCAAGCCATCAATGAATGTCATGACGGCGCCCATTGGAAAATGAACTGCAAGCAACGTGATCTAAAAGACGACGACCAACCTATATCAGAGCGCTCATCTTCTTAAGTGGAAATGAGGTTTCCCGCGCGTCACGCGGAACGCGACGCATCGATAGGTCGATGGCGGGAGATATCGGCGGCGTTGTGGGCCACTTTCGGCACCCTTCCGCTGCCTGACGCGGTGCAGCGAAAGACGTGTGACTGAACGCAGCCAGCGCTCGGGACCATGCCGCCCGAGGTCGCCGGCAGTCCCTGGCTTCAGCTCGACGAGCGCGACCGTGAGGCCACGCGAATGGCACGGCCCTTCGCCGATTTTACCTTGGCGGAGACGATGGCCGGGCGTGCCTTGCCGAGCCGGGCTGCACCGGGCGAACCCTTCCTGAGCAGGAGTGCGAGTCGTTTACGTGTGTGGCTGGCGACGGACCTTGCCGCCTGCTGGGCCGCCTCCGCTTTGCGAATGAGCGTGGTCACGGCAGACGCCGGTGATGCCGAGACGAGAGCGACATCCTTCGACTTCGACAGGCCGCCGGTTCCTTCGCAAGGCGCTTCGCTTGGTAGATCGATGCGAATGGCGAGCGTGTCGACGTTCGCGATCCAATCCTCAGCCTTGGTTCCGGTGATGATCCGGACATAGTCGCGGGTCTCACGCGGCAACTCGCCTTGCCTGGCGAGCCACTTCTGGACGCGGCCGCTGCCGGCGTTGTAGGCGGCAGCTGCAAGGCCGAGATTGCCGAAATCGTCGCGCAACTTGCGCAGCAGCTTGGCTGAAGCAGGCAATGCCTTGAGCGGATCGAAGGGATCGTCGAGCCCGACTTCCGCGGCCGTCTCGGGCATGAATTGCGCAACGCCCTGCGCGCCGGCGTGGCTGACTTCGTTCGAACGAAAGTGGCTCTCCTGCCAAATCAGGCGCGCAAAGAACGCGACGGGGATTTCGCTCGCCTGGGCAGCGTCCTTCAATGAGTGGCAGAACGTGCCGATCGCGGACGCTTGCGGCTCGGCACCGGCATCGCGAGGCTCGATCGTCGGCGCCTCATCCTCGACCGTCGCTCCGGGTACTTCGCTGGCATCGGCGCTTTCGATGAAGCGGGCGGCGAACGGAACGGCGTCCGTTGCGGTGTCGTGCGAGAACGTGGGGGCTTGGACCGTGGGGGTGTTGATTGAACTTGGCGAACGATCGACGTCGAGCATCAAGACAAGAAACGCGGCAAGCGCCGCGATAATGAATCGCATTTGCTTCGAGAGACCTGAACTGTGATGTGAACTGCGCGGAAATGCGTTTCGGATAACGACTTTTTAACGGGTCGATTGCGGCGATGCCGCGATATCAGCTGTTCCACCGCAAAACTCGGCTGCCGTTTGCATTGGAACTTCGAGGCTTTCCGTAACTTTACGGAATGCAGCCACGTTGGGATACGCGATGTTTCGACATTGTTTCGTTGCGACTTTTGCTTTTGTACTTTTGCTTGTCTCCGCCCCGGCGATGGCGGCGGGCCTCGATGCTGCCGCGATCAACGACGCGGCGGCGCCAACGGGAAAATTGTCGGGCCGTCACCAGGCCAGCGCCTCCGTTGCCAAGCTCGAGATTCTGCTCGATCGCGCGCATTTCTCTCCCGGCGAGATCGACGGCCAGCTCGGCGAGAATGCGCAGAAGGCGCTCACGGCGTTTGCCGGCGCGAATGGATTGTCGTTCGACAAGGCTGTGACGCCGGATATCTGGAGCAAACTCGCCGCCAGCGAAGGGCCCGCGGTCGTCAACTACACCATCGTCGATGCCGACGTGAAAGGCCCCTTCCTGAAGCAGGTCCCTGCGAAGATGGAGAGCATGAAAGACTTGCCCGCGCTGAATTACACCGGCCCGCGCGAAGCGCTCGCCGAGAAATTCCACATGAGTGAGGCGCTCCTTCAGGCGCTCAATCCAGGACAGAAGTTCGACAAGGCCGGTGACAGCATTGCGGTCGCGAACGTTATCGACGCCGGAGGTTCAGCGTCGGTTGCACGCGTCGAAGTCGACAAGACGCGGCAGACGCTCAGCACATTCGACGCCGCAGGGAAGCTCATCGCCTTCTATCCCGCAACGGTCGGCAGCACTGAGAAGCCGACGCCGAGCGGCACGTTGAAGGTGACGGCGATCAACAAGGACCCGACCTATCACTACAATCCCAAATACAAGTTCAAGGGTGTCAAATCGAAGAGGCCGTTCACGATCAAGCCCGGCCCGAACAATCCGGTCGGCTCGGTCTGGATCAACCTCTCGGCAGAAGGCTACGGCATCCACGGCACACCCGAACCCGGCAAGGTCTCCAAGGCCGCGTCCCATGGTTGTGTTCGACTCACGAACTGGGATGCGCAGCGAGTCGCGGCCGGTGTCGCGAAGGGGACGCCGGTTACGTTCGTGGAGAGCACGCGATAATGCGATTGACACCGGAGGGACCGAGCCGCGCCGTCGTCGCAATCGCTGCCGCCACGGCGGCACCGAGATTAGACAGGTATGCCGGGGATCGCGGATGGTGCGGTGACAGCCGCATCCTGATGGGGCGCCGATGCATTTCAGACGTTTGGCCGTGTCGGCGCTACGGGGGTTGTCGCTTGCTGCGCTGATCTGGTCAGGCGCAGCCCGCGCAGAGGGGGCCGCCGATCCGGTGTGGCCGACCCGGCAATGGCAGACGACGACGCCAGAAGAGCAGGGGATGGATTCCGCTGCGCTGGCGCGGCTCGTCAACTTTGGCGCGGCTCACAGTTTCGATAGTCTCCTGATTGCGCGTCATGGCCGGATCGTGCTCGACGCCTACTATGCCCCGTACACGCCGGAGATCTCGCATCTGATCAATTCCGCCACCAAGGCGGTGACCGGCACGCTGGTCGCGATGCTGCTTAGGGATAATTTGCTCGACAGCCTCGACCACCGCATGGTGGAATTCTTTGGCGACCGCACCATCGCCAATCTTGATGACCGCAAGCGGGCGATCACGATCCAGACCATGCTCGACATGACCTCGGGGATGGCCTGGACGGAGGGCGTCGAGGGCGGCAGGCCGGACTCGCTGATCGAATGGGGGCGTAGCCCCGATGCGATCCAGTTCATCCTGGACCGTCCGATGGCGAAGGCGCCGGGCGAGGCGTTCTACTACAACACCGGCAATCCGCAGCTATTGGCCGCGATCATCAACAAGCTCACCGGTGTGAGTGCGCGGGACTATGCGGTGACGAAACTGTTTCGTCCGCTGGGAATTGCCGCGCCGTACTGGCACAGTATCGGGCCGGGGCTGACGCAAGGCGGCGGCGGGCTTCTGCTCGCGCCGCGCGACGCCGCCAAGATCGGGCTGCTCTATCTGCATGACGGCGAATGGGAGGGGCAGCGGCTGCTGCCGTCCGGCTGGGTCGATCGCATCAGGCACGCGACGACAGAGTTGCACGCTTCGTTCGATCCGTCCCTGCACTACGCGAATTTCTTCTGGGTGATGCCGAAGCAGCCGGCCTTCATGGCGGTCGGCGACCGCTGCCAGCTGATCATGATCTTTCCCGCGCTCGACATCGTCACGGTCGTGACCGCGCGCGACTACTGCTCATTCGGCAGGATGGCCGACGACATTTCCGGCGCCGTCAAGTCCGACACGGCGCTGCCGGTGAACTCCGCCGGCGGCAATCAGCTTGCCGCGGCGCTGCGCGATAGCGCGACGGAAAAGCCGTCGGCGGTTGGTGCGGTGCCCGAGACCGCGGCGGCCATCTCGGGCAAGACCTGGCCCTTCCCGGCCAACGGTCTCAATCTGCGGGCGCTGACGCTGTATCTGACCGATTCGTCCGCGCACTACGAGTTGGAAACAGCGACGCCGGATGCGGCGAGGCCGGTAGTCAAATTGGCGGGACCGATCGGGCTCGACGGCACCTATCGTCTCGGCCAGCCAACGCCGCTCGGCGTGATGGCGCTGAAGGGGTCGTGGCAGACCGGTGAGACGTTTGCGATCGACCTGCGTCTGGTCGGCGGCGATACCGACCGCAGATGGCTGCTCACGTTCGACGGCGGCAAGGCCAGGCTCAGCGGCAAGGATCGCTTCGGCCATGATGTGCAGGTCGACGCGGAAGCGCAGGCCGCGCAATAACCCGGCGAGACTGCTTGCCTGTTTTTTCGGGACGGCCTGATCGCCTCCTTCGTCATTCCGGGGCGCGCCTCTTGGCGCGAGCCCGGAATCCATTCGTCAGCAGAACGTGTGGCTCACCGACGACGCAACAAACTCGGTGTCATCCCGGCGAAAGCCGGACCCATAACCACAGACGCTCATTATTGAAAGATAGTGGAACGACGAGTCCCGCTCACTACGGCCGCCGCGGCGTATGGGGGTGCCGGCTTTCGCAGGGACGACGCCCGGAAGAAGCCGCGGCTCTCGGCTTAAGCACAGACGTCTCTGGAGTTCTGGATCACCCGCATGCACTCGCGGGTGATGACACCGGACAAGCTGTTTTACAGTTGAATCGGGACTTGCGGTCGCGCCGGTGCAGTGTCCGCGAGTCGAGGCGCGGCAGCGCGCCTAGTGGTCGGTCTTCGGCGTCTTGGATGCAAAGTCGAGGCCGAGCTGAACGGCGCGCTCCTGGCGCTCTTCCGTCAGGAACTGCAGCTCCCGTTCCAGCGACCGCGCGACCTCGTCCTGCGTTTCCTGGGAGTGGCGGCGGGAGCCGCCGTGCGGTTTGGCCGATTGGGCAGTCACGGGAGAATCCCTGTCATCGCAGTGTCACAGGCCCTGATGCCACGGCCGGAGTCCGGCGGACAATCAAAAAGAATTCAGCGGGGCCGCTTTGGAATGTTTGTTGTGCATCTGACTCAAATTTAAGCAGGAAATTCTCCCGGCCTTGTCGCGAACGCCGAAGCCGTAGACCCGCGGTCTCATCAATTCGGATGAGACGGCCCGGTTCCCACGAAATCATTTCCGGATTCGCACGAAGGCGTCCCGAAACCGACAAGGTCTAACCTTAGTAGCGTTGTGAAGGACGGGTGCCTGGTGAGACGCTGACGATTGAGGTCGTAAGATTCATCGGTGCTCCTGAGACGTTGGGGATGATCTCGGAAATGAAGAAGCCGAATGCTGTGCCATATGTCTGGGCGGCCGCGCTGATCGCGGTCGTGATCTGGGGCGTGAGCGGAACCCCGCAGATGGCACATACCTCTGCCAGCAGCACGCATCTGGCTCGGGCGCGCTAGCGCGATTTCAAGCGAGGTGGCTTCCGGCTCGTGTCAAGACAACGCGTCTCCACAAAAGCCTAGAGCTTCGGCCGCAGCGAGCGCTGCATATCCATCGTGTAGGTGTAGCGCCCTTCCGGGTGCGTGGTGATGGTGACCTCGAACAGTTCCTCGCGCAGGCCGTAGTAGCGGCGTACCACGGTGAGTGCCGGCGATCCGGTCTTGACGCCGAGTGCCTTGGCGATCGGCGCCGGCATGCCCCGCACGAAGATTTCCATCTGCGCGCGCTCGGTGACCTGGCCGTACATCTTGGCGATCTGCTCATGCACCGGGGTGCGGCCGTGGTCGCTGCGGGCCACGACATCTGCGAACCGGCGCAGCACGTAGATTTCGGTCCAGCCGAGCGGTGCGGCGAATTGGTCGGAGCGGCGCACGGCCTCGATCAGGAACCAGCTCTTGCCGGGCTCGCATTTCAGGAGCGCAGCGAGCTTGCGGTCGGCGACGATGTCGCTGCTGCCGACCACGTCGCGATAGGTCTCGTTGGAATAGCGCAGCCACTCGCCGAGCGACTTGACGCTGTGGGTGAACAGCACCGGCGGCTCGGAGGCGATCACCACCGAACCGAGGCCGGCGCGGCGCACGATCAGGCCCTGGTCGATCAGGATGCGCAGCGCCTCGCGCACGGTCTGGCGGCTTGCCTGATAGCTCGCCATCAACTCGGTTTCGGTCGGCAGCAGATTGCCGACCGCGTAGGTGCCGAGACGGATGTCCTTCTGCAGCCCGGTGGCGATGTCGCGGTAGCGGGACGATCTCGCCCTCTCCGGTTGTTCAGACATGGCGGATCACTGGTATGCCGTATGGCAGGCAACCGGATGTCCAGACTGCATCGACTGCAACGCGGCCTCGAACGCGGCGAGCGTCGCCAGCACATCTGCTTCGGGCACCGGGAACGGCAGCTTGCGTTCGACCGCGTCGGCAAAGGCCGCAAGTTCCGCGGTGAGCGCGTTAACCGCCGGATAGCGCGTCGTCGCAGGCGCCTCGCCGGATTTCCGTACCACCATCGTCCCCTCGTCGAGCACCTCTGCGGATCCCTTCGTCCCGAACACATGCACGCGCCAATAGAACGGTGTTGCGCGGACCGTAGCAAGGGTTGCACTCACGCCATTCACAAATTCAATCGCTAAAGTTGCAGTGTCGAGCGGCGGCGGTCCGGCCTCGCGTTCACTCAACCGGGCATAAACCTGTCGGGCAGGACCAAGGAGGCTGACGAAGCCGTCGAGCACATGCAGTCCCGCGCCGGTCAGCCCGCCGCCCGGCGACTCCTCGGGCGACAGCCGCCAGCCCTGCGTGATGCCTTGCGAGTTCTCGTTGCTGTTGTGGCCCTCGACATGCAGGATCGTGCCGAGCTCGCCGCTGGCGACCATCGCGCGCAGCGCCTGCATCGACGGCCAGAACCGGCGGTTATGCCCGACCGCGAGCAGCACGCCGGCGTTGCGGCAGGCTGCGAACATCTCGACCGCATCGCTGCGCTTGAGCGCCAGCGGCTTCTCGCAAAACACCTGCTTACCGGCGGCGGCGGCCGCAATCACCTGGCTCCTGTGCAGCGAATGCGGCGTTGCCAGCAGCACGGCATCGATGGCGGGCTCGGCCAGCACGGCCTCGAGGCTGGCCGCAGGGGACAGACCGTGCGCTGCGCAAAAGCTCGCGGCGGCGCTCATGTCGGGTTCCACCGCGCGGACGATCCTCAGCCGCGGCTCGCTCTGCGCAGCCTCGACCAGCGCGCGGCCCCAGCGGCCGAGGCCCGCGATCGCACAATTGATCATGAGTGGTCCTTGTCCTGATCGCGTCCGGCCCGGATCGCCTCGATGACAGCGGCGCTGTCGCTGTCCGGGCCTTGCAGCGCGATCGCCGCGCGCAGCAGCTTGGCCTGCACCGAGGTCAGCGGCAGAGGCAGGCCGTGCCGACCGGCCTCCTGCAGGATCAGCTCGGCGTCCTTCAAGGTCTGCGCGATATGCGATTGCGGCGAGAAGTCCCGCGCCAGCATCTTCGGTCCCTTGCTGTCCATCACTCTGGAATATGCCGCCGATTGCCGCGCCGTCGCAAGGAACGTCGCCCCGTCGAGGCCGAGGCTCTCGGCAAAGGCCATGCCCTCGGCGAGCGCGGCGCGGTTGTTCTGCAGGATTAGGTTGATGGCGAGCTTGGTGCGGCTGGCATTGCCGATCGGGCCGACATGGATCCGCTGCGGGCAGACGATGTCGAGCGTCGCCGCGGCGGCTGCGATCACGTCGCGATCGCCGGCGACCAGCGCGGTGGCCGTGCCTGCGCGGACCTCGGCGCTGGTGCCCGAGATCGGCGCTTCGATGAAGGAGAGGCGCGAGCGCGTCGCGAACTCGGCGATCGCCGTGATCTCGCCCGGTGCGCAGGTGGTGGTGCAGATGACGAGCGGCGGCGGTTCGGCGTTCGCGAGTCCGGCAGCAAGCCCGTGACCTGGGCCGCGTCGTACACCGCAATGACGATGGTCCGGCAGCGCGCCGCCACGTCGGCGGCGAAGGCCGCGAACTCGGCGCCGCTGGCCCGCAACCCGTCCGTCTTCGCCGCATCGATGTCGAAGCCGATCAGCCCGACGCCGGCGTCGATCAGCCGCGCGGAAAGCGCCGATCCCATCAGCCCCAGGCCAATTATGCCGACAGGTGTTTCGCGAGCCATGATGCGACGGAGCTCTGGTCTATTGCGGCTGGATGCCGGCCGCCTTCACCTCCGCCGACCAGCGCACGACCTCGCTCTTGACGAAGGTGCCGAACTCGGCCGGGGCGAGCGGCGCCACGATCACGCCGACATCGGCGAGCTTCTTCTTGGTCTCCGGCATCGCGAGGTATTTGGCGCACTCGGCGTAGATCTTGTTGACCACCGGTTCCGGCGTGCCGGCCGGCGCGAACAGCCCGTACCAGATGGTGGCCTCGAAGCCGGGCATTGCTTCCGAGAGCGCGGGCAGGCCGGGCGTCAGCTCGTTGCGGGTCGCCGATGTCACGGCGATCCCGCGCAAGGTGCCGCCCTGCATCTGCGGGATCGCGACCGAGAAATCGCCGAAGGTCAGGTCGACGACGCCGGCCATCACGTCGGTCATCGCTTGCGGCACGCCGCGGTAGGACGCCGCGATCAGCGACAGGCCGCCGCGCGACTGCAGCTGCGCGATCGAGATCTGCGATGCGCCGGAGCCGTAGCCGGCAGTCAGATTGGGAGTGGCCTTGGCGTAGCTGAGGAACTGCGGCAGGTCCTTGGCCGCGAGCTTCGGGTTGACCAGCAGCACCATCGCCGTCGTGGTGGTGCGGATCACGGGCGCGAAATCCTTCACCGGGTCGTAGGGCAGGCTCTTGAGCGTCGCGACGTTGCTGGCATGGGTGGTGTTGGTGCCCATCAACAGCGTGTAGCCGTCGGGCGCGCTGCGGGCGACTTCCTGGGCGCCGATGCTGCCGAGCGCGCCGGCGCGGTTCTCGATCAGCACGGTCTGGCCGAACGCGTCCTGCAGATGCTGGCCGACCAGCCGCGCGACGTTGTCGGGCCCGGCGCCGGCCGGAAAGGGCACGATGATCCTGAGCGGCCGTTGCGGGAATTCATCCGCCGCCCGCACCGTTAGGGCCGGAAGCGCAGCGAGCAGCACGACGAGGAGCCCCAGCCGTAACTTCATCCCGGTCCCCTCCGCCTCCGCTTTTGGCAGATTTATACGGACAAATAGATCGGAAATGCAAGCATCGACCCTATCGGAATATTGAGGTGCGGCATATTTATCCGTATAAATAGCCCATACAGGGAGCCAGACGACGATGGTGGACATCAGCGATCTCCATGCCCGCGGGCTGCGCCGGCGCCAGAAGATGTTCGGCGAGGTCGATGTCGCCAAGCGGATGGCGGCTGCGGGCAATTTTGGCACGCCGCTGCAAAACATCATCAATGCTTACGTCTATGGCGACGTCTGGGAGCGCAGCGGGCTGTCCGACCAGATTCGCAGCCTCGTGATGCTCGGCATCACCGCGGCGAGCAGCAAGCCGACCGAGTTCCGCGTTCACGCCAGGGGCGCGCTGGCCAATGGCTGCACCGCCGCGCAGGTGCAGGACGTGCTGCTCCTGGTCGCGATGTATTGCGGCATTCCGGCCGCGATCGAGACCAGCAAGATTGCAGCCGAGGTGTTCGGCGAGGCGCCTGCGGAGGGGTAGGGCGCGGGCCTGCGCCGTGATAGGCACGTTGCCGACTTCGAACGGCAACAGGATGCGTCCATGTCCGGCTTCCCGACCTCGACCACCGTGCTCGATTCCGTGCTGTTTCGCGATGCCTTCGGCACAAGCGCGATGCGTGAGGTGTTTTCCGACCTGCGGCTGCTCCAGCGCTATGCCGAGGTCGAAGTCGCGCTCGCCAAGGCCGAAGCGCGCTGCGGCGTGATTCCTGCGGAAGCGGCCGAGGAGATCGCAAGGCGCACCGACGTCGCTGCGTTCGATTTCGACCTGCTGCGGCAGGAAACCGACATCGTCGGCTACCCGATCCTGCCGCTGGTGCATCAGATGACGAAGCAGTGCGGCGAGGCCGGCCGCTATGTCCATTGGGGCGCCACCACGCAGGACATCATGGACACCGCCGTGGTGCTGCAACTGCGCGATGGCCTGACAATCATCGAGGATGACATCGCTGCGTTGCGCGGCATCCTTGCCGATCTCTCGAAGAAATACCGCGACACGCCGATGGCCGGCCGCACCCATCTGCAGCAGGCGCTGCCGGTGACCTTCGGCTACAAGACCGCGATCTGGCTCGCCGCCTTCGATCGCCACGCCGCGCGGCTGGCGGAGCTGAAGCCGCGCGTGCTGGTCGGCCAATTCGCCGGCGCCGCCGGCACGCTGGCCTCGCTGGGCGACAAGGGCTTCGAGGTCCAGAACGCGCTGTGCGAGGAACTCGGCCTCGGCATTCCCGTCTCCACCTGGCATGTCGCGCGCGACGGTCTGGCGGAGGCGGTGAATTTCCTCGCGCTGGTGACGGGAACGCTCGGCAAGATCGCGCTCGACATCATGATCATGGCGTCGACCGAATTCGGCGAGGTCTACGAACCCTTCGTGAAGGGACGCGGCGCCTCCTCGACCATGCCGCAGAAGCGCAACCCGATCTCGTCGGAGCTGATGCTCGCCGCTTCCAAGGCAGTGCGTCAGCATGCCGGCCTGATGCTGGACGCGATGGTGCAGGATTTCGAACGCGCGACCGGCCCGTGGCACGCCGAATGGATGGCGATCCCGGAAAGCTTCGTGCTGACCGCCGGCGCGCTGCACCAGGCCAGGTTCGCGCTCGGCGGCTTGATCGTCGACGAGAAGCGGATGGCCGGCAATCTCGACATCAGCCGCGGGTTGATCGTTGCCGAAGCCGTGATGATGGGCCTTGCGCCCGCGATCGGCCGGCAGGAGGCCCATGATGTGGTCTACGACGCCTGCCGTGTCGCCAACGACAAGGGTCTGACGTTGGCTGAGGCGCTGGCCGCGGATGATCGCGTCGCGAGCCGGATCGATCGGGCGACGATCGACCGCCTCACCGCGCCGAAAAACTACCTCGGACTCGCGCCCGAGATGGTCGATCGGGTGCTGGCTTCAGTGAAGCGGTAAAGTTCGACGCAATTGCTCGCCGTCGCGTGATCGGGCGCGGCGGGCGGGAACCTTGCGGATGCGGATCGAATTGGACTACGAATCCTCAAAACTCCTCAAACGACACGGCCGGACACTTCATGACCGCACATCAACGCAACCTTTCCGCCTCGATCGATCCTGTAAAACTCGATCGGCTCGCCGAAGTCGCGATCAAGGTCGGCCTGCAGCTGCAGCCGGGGCAGGATCTGCTGCTGACGGCGCCTGCGGCGGCAATGCCGCTGGTGCGGCGGGTGGCGGAGCATGCCTACAAGGCCGGCGCGGGTCTCGTGACCCCGTTCTTCTCGGACGAAGAACTCACGCTGGCGCGCTACCGCTACGCCAACGATGCGAGCTTCGATCGCGCCGCGAGTTGGCTTTACGAGGGCATGGCGAAGGCGTTCGGCGCCAACACCGCGCGGCTTGCGATCGTCGGCGACAATCCGATGCTGCTGTCGGGCGAAGACCCGACCAAGGTGGCGCGCGCCAGCAAGGCCAATTCGATCGCCTACCAGCCGGCGCTGGAGAAGATCGTCAATTTCGACACCAACTGGAACATCATCGCCTATCCCAGCACGTCCTGGGCGAAGCAGGTATTCCCCGGCGATGCCGAGGATGTCGCGGTGGCGAAACTCGCGGACGCGATCTTCTCCGCGTCCCGGGTCGATCAGGACGGCGCCGTCGCCAACTGGGAACAGCACAATGCCAGGCTGCGCGAGCGTACCGAATGGCTGAACGGCCAGCGCTTCCACGCGCTGAAATATTCCGGTCCCGGCATGGACCTCACCATTGGCCTTGCCGACGGTCATGAATGGGAAGGCGGCGCGTCGACCGCCAAGAACGGCATTGTCTGCAATGCCAACATTCCGACCGAGGAGGTCTTCACCACGCCGCACTGCCGGCGCGTCAGCGGCCACGTCGTCAGCTCCAAGCCGCTGTCCTATCAGGGTACGCTGATCGACAATATTTCGGTCAAGTTCGAGGACGGCCGCATCGTCGAGGCCAAGGCCTCGCGCGGCGAGGAAGTGTTGAACAAGGTGCTCGACACCGACGAGGGCGCGCGCCGCCTCGGTGAGGTCGCGCTGGTGCCGCATTCATCGCCGATCTCGAAGAGCGGGCTGTTGTTCTTCAACACGCTGTTCGATGAGAATGCCGCCTCGCACATCGCGCTCGGCCAGTGCTACTCGAAATGCTTCGTCAATGGCGACAAGCTGACGCCGCAGCAGATCGCCGAGCAGGGCGGCAACAAGAGCCTGATCCATATCGACTGGATGATCGGCTCCGCCCACACCGACATCGACGGCATCCACACCGACGGCCGCAGCGTGCCGGTGTTCCGCAAAGGCGAGTGGGCGTAGAGGGCCCGCTTAATCCCGTCCTCTGGAGCCTAGTTCCGTCATCCTGAGGTGCGCGCTCTTGCGCGCCTCGAAGGATGGACGGCCCGGATATCGCGTGCGCGGAAAGACTTCGGCCGTTCGCCCTTCGAGGCTGGCTTCGCTCGCACCTCAGGGTGACGGGGATAGATCGGGGCTGCCGGACTAATGCTGCAGGTGACTAGCGAAACCGCCGCTCACGCGCCGCGATCAGCTCGCCGCGCGGCGCGCTGAAGCGGCAGGTCTCGTGCTGGGGCCGGAAGCCGAGCCGGCGGTAGATCTTCAGCGCGGGTGCGTTGCGGCTCGAGACGTTGAGCCAGCAGGGATGTTCGACCGACACGTCGTGTGCGGCCAGCACGCGATAGACCAGCAGCTGGCCGAGCCCGCGTCCCTGCCGTGCCGGGTCGACGGCGACCGACTCGATCCACATCGAGTTCCGCTCCGGCTCGGTCAGGCAGAAGCCCGACATCTGGCCATCTTCCGACGCGATCCAGACTTCGCTCTCGGTCAGGACCTGCGCCATCTCCTCCGGCGAATACCGGCGGAACGCGGAGTCCGAGGCATAGGCGGCGTTGTGGAGGCGCGCCACCTCGCCGGCGCAGGCGGTGACGTCGCTAACCTGTTCGATGGTGGCGCGGGCCGCCGCGAGCGTGCGTGCCGGCTGCAACGGCTCGACGCATTTCATCCCGATTTCGGACTCGACATGAACAAAGCCGAAGGCGGCCACGAAGGCCATTCCCGCCGGCCAATCGCCGCTCACCAGCGTCTGGACGGTGAGATCGGGATCGGTGTCGATCGCAAGTACGTCGTCGAACAGCGCGAGGCCAATCCGGCGGCGCCGGACCTCGGGCGCGACGACGATCTTGAGGAACCGGGAATGATGCGCGCCCTGATCGCGCAACGATGACTCAGCGAGGCCAAGGAGTCGGCCGTTCCGCTCGGCAATGCGGAAGTCGCGACCGCCACGGTTCTGCGGCAGCTTCAGGAACTGGTCCCACTGCGGCAGCGTGACAGGGCCCAGCCGCGGTTCCACCGCAGCCGCCTTTGCGTAGAGTTCGACCACCGCTTCTGCATCAGCCTCACGAAGCGGCCGGATGGTGATGCTGTCATCCATGAGTCGCAAGTTTACCCGATATCGAGCCGATAGACATCCTTTGCCGTCTGCAAGAACAACGCCGTCTTCTCGGCTTCGCTATATTGTGATGCAAGTCGTTTAAAGGTGTTGAAGATCACCTGATAGCTGCACTGTCCCTTATCAGGTGGGAAGTTGCTTTCGAACATGCAACGGCTCGGGCCGAAGGCCTCGATGCAGGTCTCCACATAGGGCCGCCAGGCGGCGGCGAGTTCCTCCGACGAGGGCGGCCTGGGGCGGAGGTGGAAGTCGTAGCCGAGCAGGCACATCGCCAGCCCGCCGAGCTTGACCACGACGTTCGGGCATTTAGCGATCTCCTGGATCGACGCCTTCCAGACCGGAAAGGTCTCCTCGCGCTTCCCGGCGAAGCGGCCGGTGCCGACCGGGCCACCGCAATGGTCGAGCACGATCCGGGTGTCGGGAAAGGCACGGGCGAGGTCGGTCAGCTCGCCGATCTGCGGGTGGAACAGCCAGGCATCGAAGCTGAGGCCGAGCGGCGCCAGGCAGGCGAACCCCCTACGAAAGGTGGCATCCAGCAAGATGCCCTTCGGGCGGTTGGCATACATGTGGGCGACGTTGGGGTCCTCGTCCCAGGCCGAGGAGTGGCGGATGCCGCGGAACCGGCCGTTGCCGGCGGCGATTTCCGCCTCGAGCACCGCCTTGGCCTGGTCGCCGATCAGAAGGTTAACGTGGCTGACGATGCCGGCGCAGATCGCCGCCTTGCCGTAGCCGCCGCTCGCCGCCATCGCGGCGACGCCGTTGGCGAACTCGACCTCGCCGACCGGGCGGAACGCCTCCGGCCCGTCGGCGCGATACATCGACCGGCAGTCGACATAGACGGTCGCCACGATGTTGTGGCCCGAAGCGATGTCGTCGCGCATCTCCTCGATCAGGTAGCGCAGGCCGCCGCGATCCCAGAGATGATGGTGCGGATCGACGATCGGCCTGTTCGGATCGATGATCTCCTCGGTGTATTGGGCGAGCCAGTCTTCGCGCGGATTGGCATAGAGCCCGCTCGCAGAGGCGGGCAGAGTGCTGGCCATGGATGATGCTCCCTGTTCTTGCTCTTGTCGGCCGCCGATCCGGTGTCGGCAGTGCGGAGGATAACGAGCCGCGCGAGCTGGTCAAATGCGCAGGCGCGGCAGCTCGCGCCCTGTCACCATCCACGCCACGCCGGCGCCGGCGAACTGGACGAGGCTTCCGGCAATCATCGCGAGCAGCAGGCCGTGGCTGCCGCCGCCGGTTGCCGCGTAGCACGCGCCGAGCACCGCAACCCCGATCGTCGCACCGCTGATGCGGGCCACGTTGATCAGCGCCGCAGCCGTACCGGCCCGCGCAGCGGCAACGTCGCCGACGGCCATTGCCGAGAGCGGCCCCGCGGCGAGGCCGAGCCCGAGGCCGGTGATGGCCAGTCCGAACTTGGCCAGGGCGATGTCCGGTCGCAGGCCACCGAGGCCAATCATCAGGAGGCCGACACCCATCAGCGTCACGCCGCCCGAGGTGGCCGCGCGCAGCCCGAGCTTTTCCGACAGCATGCCGGAGAACGGTGAGACCATCACGAAGACCAGCGACATCGGCAGCAGCGCGGCGGCGCTTGCCGCGGCATCGAGCCGTCCGCTCGACTGCCACGCCAGCGGCAGCACGAAGACCATGCCGTACCCGCCGAATGTCATGCCCGTGGTGGCGATCATGGCGGCGCGGAACCGGCGTGCGCTGAAAATCTCCGGCGACAGCAACGCCTCCGAGCCATTTCTCCTTTCGACCGCGATCAACAGGGTCGCCGAAAGCGCAGCAACGAGCAGCGCGGCAGTCATCGCGCCCGGCGCCGATTGTGCGGCGATGGCGGCATAGGTCAGGCTTCCAAGCGCCAATGCACCGCAGAGCTGGGCCGGAATGTCGACCGCGCGCCGCTGCGGGTTCACCGATTCCGGGATCGTCGACCCAGCCATCAGTACGACGAGCAGGCCGAACGGCACGATCACCAGGAAGATGCTGCGCCAGCCCAACCACGGGATCAGCAGCCCGCCAAGGCTCGGTCCCAGTGCCATGGCGACGCCGTTGCAGGCGGCCCAGATACCAAGCGCACGGGCGCGCTCCTCCGGCCGGTCCCAGACCACCCGGATGATCGCAAGCGAGGCCGGAATCATCAACGCACCTCCGGCGCCGGTGAGGGCACGACCGCCGATCAGCACCAGCGCGGATGGCGCGGCCGCGCACAGCAGCGACGCGAAAGTGAAGATCAGTGCGCCGCAGACCAGGATGCGACGCCTGCCATATCTGTCCGCGAGCATCCCGCCGGTCGGCAGCGAGACCGCGTAGACCAGATTGTAGCTGTCGACGATCCATTGCAACTCATCGACACCCGCACCGAAATGATCGCCGATCGCGCGCGCGCCGAGATTGACGATGAATGTATCGATATGCGCGATCGTGACGGCGAGGCACAGCGTCAGCAGCGTCAGCCGCTGCGATGCGCGCATGGCAAAGGGTTTACGCCGAAGCATATCGTCCATCGCGGATCCTGCTATTCGATGTCGGGCCGGGCGTTCAGGCCCTGGTGGCGGACCGCTTGGCGCGGGCGCGCTGCTGTGGCGAGACCTTGGGTCGCGTGCCTGCCGCGACCCACTCGTCGTAGAACTCGATCTTGGCGTCGACCAGCGCGAGCGCTTCGGTCCATTTGGCGATCATGGCCCGGACGCGGAGCTGGTGCTCGGCGAGCAGCGCGCGGCGCTTGCGCAAGGTCGCGCTGCCCTGCTTCACGAGCGTGGTATAGTCGCGAAGCTGCTTGATCGACATCCCGGTCAAGCGCAGCCGCTCCATCAGATCGAGCCAACCGATGTGATAGTCGTTGTAGACGCGGCGCCTGCCGCGGTCTCTGACGACGCCGGGCATCAGGCCCTGCGCTTCATACCAGCGGATGGTATGCACGCTTCGGCCGGAGCGCCGCGCGATGTCGCCGATGTAGAGTGCGTTCGGCGTCGCCTGCAAATTGGGTGTCCGGGCGTCCATCACAGATAGACCGCCTTCATCGCGCCGGCCGGATAGCGCTCACCTGCCGCGGCGCCGGCCGGGATGGCTGCTGAGATCCGTGCCAGCTCGTCCGGCGAAAGCACCACGTCGAGGGCGTCGATGTTCTCGTCCAGCCGGCTGCGCTGCTTGGTGCCGGGAATCGGCACGATGTCCTGTCCCTGCGCCAGCAGCCAGGCGAGCACGAGCTGAGCCGGTGTGCAATTCTTCTCGCGTGCGATCGTCACGATGCCGCTGACGAGATCGCGGTTGCGGGCAAAATTATCGCCGGCGAAGCGCGGATGGTCGCCGCGGCGATCGCCCGCGATGTCGGCCTGCGACTGGATCTGGCCGGTCAGGAAGCCGCGGCCGAGCGGCGAATAGGCGACGAAGGCGATGCCGAGCGCCCGCGTCGTCTGCAGGGTCTCCTCGGCCTCGCTGCGGTACAGCACGGAATATTCGGTCTGCACCGCGGCCAGTCTGTGCACCTTGTGCGCGCGGCGAATGGTTTCAGGGCGCGCCTCGCACAGGCCGAGATGGCGAACCTTGCCTTGCTCGACGAGGCGCGCCATGGCGCCGACCGTATCCTCGATCGGAACGTTCGGATCGATGCGGTGCTGGTAGTAGAGATCAATGGTTTCGATGTTGAGCCGCTTCAGGCTCGCCTCGCAGGCTTGCTGGACATAGGCGGGCCGTCCGTCCACGCCCTGTCCGGTCGCGGTCTTCACCTGACCGAATTTGGTCGCGATCACGACCCTGTCGCGCAGGCCCTTCAGCGCGCGGCCCAGCAATTCCTCGTTGTGGCCCCAGCCATAGAGATCGGCGCTGTCGAGGAAGTCGATGCCCCGGTCGATGGCGTAGCGGATGAAGTCGGGCGTCGCCGTATCGTCGTTGGCGCCGTAGACGCCGGACAGTGACATGCAGCCGAGCCCGACGGCGGAAACCTGCGGGCCGTCATTGCCGAGCCTGCGGTGCGGGAGCTTGCTTGAAGGTGTCATGCGGTTGGTCCTCGTGGCCGGGTGTTGCCGGACAATCCCGAGTGAACAAGCTAGAGTATACTCTAGGTCAAGCGCGAAAGTGCCGGCGCACGAAATCGTGTCAGGGGCACTCGGGCGCCTTATACGCCGTCGAGGATGATCACCGTTGGCGTCGCCGGCAGCGTGTCGCGCGAGGCCCGCAAGGTGCGCTCGCCGCCGCGGCGGTCGATCTCGAATTGCTGGCCGATCAGGCGCATGAACTCGTCGAGCGGGGTGGCGAAGCGGTGCATCGGCAGCACGACGGCGGCGCGCAACCGTTTGGTGATCTCGGAGATGCCGTCGAGCGACATCGTATAGGTGCCGTCGATCGGTACCATCACGATGTCGAGCCGGCCGATCGCCGCGAAATGGCTGTCGTCGAGCTTGACGTGGAGGTGGCCGAGATGGCCGATGCAGAGGCCGGCGACCTCGAAGATGAAGATCGAGTTGCCGTCCCTGATCATCTCGCCGCCGGAATCTTCGCCCCAATAGCGGCGGATGTCGGTGGTGACGTTGCGGATATAGACGTCGCCGATCCGCATCCCGTAATGCGCGGCCTGGCCGTTCTCGCCCCAGCCATGCAGCACGTGCGGAATCCTGGGATCGGGAAACAGCGTGTAATGCGTCGCGTGGGCCCGGTTCATGGTCGCGACGTCGGGCAATCGCCCGGTCTGATAGACGCCGTTGTAATCGGTCGCGATCCTGATGCCGCGGGGCGTGTCGATGTAATAGGTCGAATGGCCGGCATAGGTGATCGCAACCTCGTCGGCTTTGGCCGCGACGCGCCGGTAGTTCACCGGGACGGCGCGGGGCGGCGCATTGGCCATCGCCAGGCACTCGCTGCGCTGGGCATCCTGCGCCAGGGTGTGGCTGGTGAACGTTCCCAGCAAGACGAGCGCGGCGAGCAATCTCAGCATGACCTGTTCCGCCTTCGGCGATATCCGCCGGCGTCAGACTATCGCGCAATTGGCGTGCCGTCATGATGAGGCGGGCGCATCGCTCCATGGCGTAGGCTGCAATACGATCCGGGCGATTATTTCGTTGGCAGGCGCTATCATGCCGCGCAGATCACAGCGATCAGGGAGTTTTGCGTGACTGACAATAGCTCCGCGCCGCGCGCACCATCCACCAAACGGCTCGAGCCATTGCGCCATGTCGACGCAGGCGTGCTCGACATCGCCTATTACGAGGCGGGCCCGGCCGACGGGCCGGCCGTGATGCTGATGCACGGCTTTCCCTACGACATCCACTCCTATGTGGACGTCGCCCCACTGCTGGCGGCGCAGGGCTGCCGGGTCATCGTGCCCTATCTGCGTGGCTACGGCCCGACGGTGTTCCGTGACAAGGCGACGCCGCGCTCGGGCGAGCAGGCGGCGGTCGGGGCCGACCTGATCGCGCTGATGGATGCGCTCGGCATCAAGCGCGCGGTATTCGCCGGCTATGACTGGGGCGGCCGCGCCGCCTCGATCGGTGCGGCGCTGTGGCCGGAACGATGCATTGGGCTCGTCTGCACAAACGGCTACATGATCCAGGACATCGCGCATGCGATGGTGCCGGCGCGCCCGGAGCGCGAGGTGCCGCTGTGGTATCAGTACTACTTTCAGCTCGAGCGGGGGCGGGCGGGGCTTGTCGCCAGCCGGGCCGGCATTGCACGGATATTGTGGTCGCAATGGTCGCCGAGCTGGGCGTTCGACGATGCGTGCTTCGAGCGCACCGCGGTTGCATTCGACAATCCCGATTATGTCGACGTGGTAATCCACAGCTACCGGCACCGCTTCGGCGTTGTCGCCGGGGATCCGCAATATGCGGATTTGCAGCGGCGGCTGGACTCGCTGCCGGTGATTGCGATCCCCACCATCACGCTCGACGGTGCCGATGACGGGGTTACGGCTGCCGCCGACGGCAGCGCCAGCGCGGCCAAGTACACTGCCCGCCGGGCGCATCGCGTGATCCCGGGCGCCGGCCACAATCTGCCGCAGGAAGCGCCGGAGGCGTTCGCCGCGGCGGTGATGGAGCTGGCGAACGGCTAGCGTGGTTCCTACGCGCGCCGCGGGCTGATCTTCCAGGCTGTCGCAAGCGTCAGCAGCGTCAGAATGCCGCTGATGAGCGCGGCCATCGGGATCGTCAGGGCCAGCGCCGCGGTTGCGGCCCAGCCGATCGAGGAGAAGGCCTCCGCGAAGGTGGCGATGCGGGAGGAGGTCTGGCGCCGGCGGAACTGGCTGCGCTTGGCCTGCGCGCGGAACCAGAGCTGGACCGCGGCGGCGGATGCTGTCGCGATGACGATCGCGATCGCCGTCACCGCGGCCTGCCCCGGCGAGGCGAACGCCAGCGCGGCCACCAGCGGCGCGAAAACCGCGGCGATCGCGAGCAGGACGACCTCGACCTTGGCGCGGGTCACGCGCGACGGCGGCAGCGGCGCGGTTGCCACCAGATCGGGCGCGTCCTCGCCCGAGATGGTCAGCCAGGCCAGTCCGCCGGCGAGCTGGCCTGCGGCCATCACGATGACAGGCGTGATCAGCACGATCGCGGTCGACGTGCCGGAGAAGGTTCGCCACAGCATCAGCGCCGGCGGCAGCAAATAGAGCATCTGCATCAGGCTCTGCGACAGCAGCCACGGATCGCGGCGCAGCAGCAGGAATTCCTTGCGCCGCAGCGCCTGCTGCCGCGAGCCGGTCCGGAACGCGCGGGCGCGTCCTTGCGTGACCGTGGCCGGATTGGCGGCGACGCGCGCGACGGTGTCGGCAAACCGCGGCGCGAACACCGCCATCACGCCGCCGAGCAGCACGAGCGCGGTGGCAAGCAGCAGCATCATGATGTCGAGGTCGCCGAGCGATGCGCGCGCCGGCCACCAGACGAGGCTGTCGAGGGCCGGGGCAATTCGTGCCGCGGTATCCGAGGTCAGAAAGGCAAAGCGCGACAGGGTGCCGTAGGACAGCACGGCGACGACCTGCAACGCGATGACGAAGCCGGCGCCGATGACGGCGGAGACGATCTGTGCCACCAGCCGCGTCCGGCCTGGTCCGATCAGGCGAAACAGCAACGCGGTGACGGCGATCGCCGCGGCCGCCGCCGACAGCCCGATCGCAAGGACGACGCCGAAGCCGGCAAGCCAGCGTGCACCGCCGAGATACACCAGTACGTCGATGAACGGCGTCGACAGCAAGAGCGCCATGCTGCTCACCGTCAGCGCGATCGCGGCGATCCGGATCGAGAAGATGTTGGTGAGCTTTGCCGGCGACGACATGATCAGGTCGAGATCGGCGCGGGCGTAGAACACCCGCGTCACCGACTCGATCGCCTGCGAGAGCATCAGCGCCCAGGACAGGAAGATCGTCGCGGTCAGCACGATCAGCGAGGACGGATCGAGCGGAAACCGCAGGTCGACATAGCGGACGACCACGGCATAGGCCGGCAGATGCAGGATCGCCGCGAAGATCAGCAGGCCGATGACGGCGCGGTTGCGCCGGCGCTGGCCGCCGGTCATCATCGCCAGCCATTCGCGCCACGCTAGGCGGAATTCGTGGCGGGCGAACCAGGTGAGATGGGCGGTCGAGCTCACGCGGCGGCCGCCTCGGTATCGACCAGCGCGATGAACATGTCCTCGAGGGTGGTGTCGTTGCGGCCGTTCTGCTCGCGCAGCTCGGCCAGCGTGCCCTCGGCGATCAGCCTGCCGGCCGCGATCACGCCGATGCGGTCGGCCATGCGCTCGGCGACCTCGAGAATGTGAGTGGTCATGATCACGGTGCAGCCGGCGCGGACGCGCTCCTGAAGCAGTCCCTTGACGTGACGCGCCGACAACGCGTCGAGGCCGGTCAGCGGCTCATCGAGAATGATCAGGCGGGGATCGTGCACCAGCGCACCGGCGAGCGCCACCTTCTGGCGCATGCCCTTGGAGAAGCCCTCGCAGCGCGCGTTGAGATGCGGCTCGAGCCCGAGCGACACCAGGAGATTGCGCGCCGACTTCTCCGACGTGCGGGGATCGATGCCCCACAGGCCGGCGACGAATTCGAGATATTCCAGCGGCGTCAGCTTGTCGTAGATCATCGGCTCGTCGGACACCCAGGCCATGATCTGCTTGGCTGAGACCGGGTCGGCCAGTGCATCGATGCCGAGGATCGACACCGAGCCGGCATCGGGCCGCAATAGCCCTGCCACCATGCGCAGCGTCGTGGTCTTGCCGGCGCCGTTCGGCCCGAGCAGCGCATAGAATTCACCGACACGGACGGTGAGATCGAGCGCGTCGACCGCCGGGCGGTCAAAACGCTTGGTTAACCCTCGCACGGCGAGTGCGGACAGTTCCGAAGTCATGGTGCGTTGGCGATCCGGGAGTTCGCTCGTCGGTTGCGTAAGCTTGGACAAAAACCGTTTCGGTGCAGTGAATCGCACGGGGCAAATCGAACGCGATATCCGTATTAGTCCGTGCTGCGGCATATCTCCGCAAATGTGATGATACAGCCGGATCAGCGGTTTGTTGACAGGGATCGGGCCTTTTGGCTCAATCCGAGCGGACATAGGCAGCTTTCAGCGCTTCCGACACAAGGGCGTGAAGGCGGGATGCAACGAGCGATCGGGAAGAATCGCCGGGCATCGGGGAGGGAACGATGCTGGACTTTGTTCAGCAGCTCGTCAGCGGCATCGCGCTCGGCTGCGTTTACGGCCTGATCGCGCTCGGCTTCGTGCTGGTCTACAAGGCAACCGAGGTCGTCAATTTCGCGCAAGGCGATTTGATGATGCTGGGCGGCTTTTTCGCCTTCACCTTCATCGGCATGCTCGGACTGAATTACTGGGTCGGCTTCGCCGGCGCGGTGATCTGCATGGCGCTGTTCGGCATGCTGGCCGAGCGGGTCGTGGTACGGCCGATCCTCGGCTATCCGCAGTTCTCCATCATCATGGCGACGATCGGGCTCGGCTATTTCCTGCGCTCGGTCTCCGGCATGATCTGGGGCACCGACGACTTCAAGATCGAGACGCCGTTCAGCCAGGGCGTCGTGAGGATCGGCAGCCTGGTGCTCGCCTATGACAAATTGTCGGTGATCGCGGCGACCATCATCCTGTGCGCGCTGCTCTATCTGTTCTTCAACCGCACCACGCTCGGCACCGCGATGCGCGCCAGCTCCGAGAACATGCTGGCTGCCTATTACATGGGCATCCCGGTCAAGCGCGTGGTCTCGATCGTCTGGGCGATCTCGGCGGCGGTGGCGACCTGCGCCGGCGTGCTGCTGGCGCCGATCACCTTCATCCATTCCAATGTCGGCCTGGTGCTGGGGCTGAAGGCGTTTCCGGCAGCCGTGCTCGGCGGTTTCGGCTCGATCCCGGGTGCGGTGGTCGGCGGCGTCCTGATCGGTGTGATCGAGAGCATGGCCGGCTTCTATCTGCCGCAGGGCTGGAAGGACGTCGCGCCCTACATCGTGCTGCTCGCGGTGCTGCTGCTCAAGCCCGAGGGCCTGTTCGGCCTTCATGTTCGAAAAAAGGTTTGAGGAGCGACGTATGCGGTTTCTCTTCAAGACCGACTATGAAGACGACATCAGGCTGTTCCCGCATTCCGGCTATATCTATTCCTACGGCCTGCTGCTGGCGGTGCTGTTGGTCGCGCCCTACGTGCTCTCAAGCTATCTGATGAGCCAGCTGGTCTTCGTCTGCATCTATGCGACCGTCGGCGTCGGGCTGTTGATCCTGACCGGCTTCACCGGACAGGCCTCGCTCGGCCATGCCGCATTTCTGGCGATCGGCGCCTACACCGCGGCCTATCTGCAGCAATTCAACGTGCCGTTTCCGGTCTATTTCCTCGCCGCGGGGCTGTTGACCGGCGTGGTCGGCGCGCTGGTCGGATTTCCGGCGTTGCGGCTACAGGGCATCTATCTGGTGATCGCGACGATCTCGTTTGCCTTCATCGTCGAGGAAATCCTGGCGCGCTGGGAAAGCGTGACCCACGGCAATGAGGGCATGCGGGTCAAGACCATTCAGCTGTTCGGCACCACGGTGTCGCGCGACGGCCCGACCTTCTACTATCTGTGTCTTGCGGTGCTGGTGCTGACCATCGTCGGCACACTCAATCTGCTGCGCTCGCCGACCGGGCGCGCCTTTGTCGCGATCCGCGACAGCGAGACCGCGGCGCGCAGCATGGGCATCAACGTCGCGCTCTACAAGGTGAAGTCGTTCGCGATCTCGGCGGCGATCACCGGCTTTGCCGGCGTGCTGTTCGCCCACAAGCTGTCCTTCATCTCGCCCGAGATGTTCACTTTGCAGCTCTCGATCGAGTTCATCATCGTGATCCTGATCGGCGGCACCTTCAGCCTGCATGGCGCGGTGCTGGGTGCGATCTTCCTGGTCATGATCGATCCGTTCCTGACCTACCTGAAGGACGACATGCCCGGCGTGATCAGCGGCGTCGCAGCCACTCTGGGCGCCGGCACGGAACGCGCGGGCCACATCCAGGACGCGGTCGCGGCGTTTGCCTCGGCCAACGGGCTGAAGGGCGCGATCTACGGCATCATCATCGTGGTGTTCGTACTCTTTGAACCCCTGGGGCTCTATGGCCGCTGGCTCAAGATCAAGCTCTTCTTCCAGCTGTTCCCGCTGTACAAGCGCGCGACCTTCAAGCGGCAGAAGATCTACGTGAAATCGGAGCGGAACCGATGAGCTATTTCCGCGCCGAGAACCTGTCCCTGCATTTCGGCGGCCTCAAGGCGGTCGATGCCGTCAGCTTCGCGGTCGAGAAGGGCGAGATCCTCTCGATCATCGGGCCCAATGGCGCCGGCAAGAGCTCGATCTTCAACCTGATCTCGCGGATCTATCCGCCGACCTCGGGCAAGATCTTCTTCGAGGACCAGGACATCACCCAGCAGCCCGCCTACGATATCGCCAGGCTCGGCATCGCGCGGACCTTCCAGAATATCGAGCTGTTCGAGAATGCGACCGTGCTGAGCAATCTGCTGGTCGGCCGCCATCGCCATTCCACAACCCAGCTCTGGCAGGAGCTCTTGTTCCTGCCGAGCGTCCGCGCCGGCGAGAAGGCACATCGCCGCCGGGTCGAGCAGGTGATCGAATTCCTCGATCTCGAGCCGTACCGCGACAAGCTGATCTCGGGGTTGCCCTACGGGGTGCGCAAGGTGATCGAGCTGGCGCGCGCACTGTGCTCGGAGCCGAAGCTGATCCTGCTCGACGAACCGTCATCCGGCCTCAACGTCGAGGAGACCGACGACATGTCGTTCTGGATCCGCGATATGAAGAGCGAGCTCGGCATCACGGTCTTGATGGTCGAGCACGACATGACGCTGGTCAACCGGGTCTCCGACCGCGTCATCGCGCTGAACTACGGCCGTGTGCTGGCGATGGGCTCGCCGTCCGAGGTGCAGCACCATCCCGACGTCGTCGCAGCGTATCTCGGCGCATGAGGATGATGCCATGAGCGCAGCAGACATCATCCTGAAACTCTCCAACATCGAGAGCTATTACGGGCCGATCATGGCGATCCGCGGCATCAGCCTCGAGGTGCCGCGCGGCCGGATCGTGACGCTGCTCGGCGCCAACGGCGCCGGCAAGACCACGGTCTTGAAGACGATCTCCGGCATCCTCGATCCGCAGAAGGGCTCGATCGAATTCCTGGGCAAGCCGATCCAGCGCATGGAGGCCGACCGGATCGTGCGGCTCGGCCTCAGCCACGTGCCGGAGGGACGGGAGGTGTTTCCGTTCCTGTCGGTGCGCGAGAACCTGATGATGGGCGCCTATCTGCGCAAGGACCGCGACGGTGTGGCGCAGGACCTCGAACGCGTCTACGGCTATTTTCCACGGCTGAAGGAGCGGCTCGGCCAGCCGGCCGGACAGCTTTCGGGCGGCGAGCAGCAGATGCTTGCGATCGGGCGGGCGCTGATGAACCGGCCGACGCTGCTGCTGCTGGACGAGCCGTCGCTTGGGCTGTCGCCGATCCTGGTGAAGGAGATCTTCACCATCATCCGCCGCGTCAATGAGGAGCAGGGCATGTCGATCCTGCTGGTCGAGCAGAATGCCAAGATCGCGTTGGAGACGGCGCATTACGGCTATGTGCTGGAGATCGGCCGCGTCGTCATGAACGACACCTGCGAACGGCTGTTGAATTCGCCCGATATCCAGGAGTTCTACCTCGGTGCCAAGGAAGCCGGCGCGCGGGGCGAGCGGCGCTGGAAAAAGAAGAAGACCTGGCGCTGAGCTCAGATCGGCGTTGACGAAGGTTGGCGTCGACTAAAGTTTGCCGAGGAAGGTTTGGCGCTGAGAGCCAGTTGGAGCTAGATTTCAGGCCTGCTTCGCGAACAAGACCGGCATTCGAGCCGGCGGGTGGGGCAAGCGGCAGAGGAGGGAGCGCGCATGGCAGGACCAGCGGTGCTGACGGTTGCCGACACGATCGCGAGGAGCTTTCTGCTCGCGGTGCAAACGCGTGGCGACAGGCCCGCGATCCGCGAGAAGAAGTTCGGCATCTGGCAGCCGACCAGCTGGCGCGAATGGCTGCAGATCTCCAAGGACATCGCCTTCGGCCTGCATGCGACCGGCTTCCGTCCCGGCGACGTCGCCTCGATCATCGCCAACGCGGTGCCGGAATGGGTCTATGCCGACATGGGCATCCTGTGCGCCGGCGGTGTGTCTTCCGGCATCTATCCGACCGATTCGGCGGCGCAGGTCGAATACCTCGTCAATGATTCCCGCACGCGGGTGATGTTCGTCGAGGACGAGGAGCAGCTCGACAAGGTGCTGACCTGCCGGTCACGCTGTCCGACGCTGGAAAAGATCGTCGTGTTCGACATGGAGGGCCTCTCCGGCTTCTCCGATCCGATGGTGCTGTCGCTTGCCGAATTCACCGCGCTCGGCCGCAATCATGCGCAGGGCAATAACGCCTTGTGGGACGAAATGACCGGCAGCCGCACCGCCTCCGATCTCGCGATCCTGGTCTATACGTCGGGCACGACAGGCCCGCCCAAGGGGGCGATGCATTCCAACCGCAGCGTGACGCACCAGATGCGCCACGCCAACGATCTCTATCCCTCGACCGACAGCGAGGAGCGGCTGGTGTTCCTGCCGCTCTGTCATGTCGCCGAGCGGGTCGGCGGCTACTACATCTCGCTCGGGCTGGGTTCGGTGATGAATTTTGCCGAGAGCCCGGAGACGGTGCCGGACAATCTGCGCGAGGTGCAGCCGACCGCATTCCTCGCGGTGCCCAGGATCTGGGAGAAGTTCTATTCCGGTATCACCATCGCGCTGAAGGACGCGACCCCGTTCCAGAACTGGATGTATGCCCGGGCGCTTGCGATCGGCAACCGGATGACCGAGTGCCGGCTGGAGGGCGAGACGCCGTCGCTGTCGCTGCGGCTCGCCAACCGCGCGGCCTATTGGCTGGTGTTCCGCAACATCCGCCGCATGCTCGGGCTCGACCGCTGCCGGATCGCCCTGACCGGCGCGGCGCCGATCTCGCCGGATCTGATCCGCTGGTATCTCGCGCTCGGCATCGACATGCGCGAGGTCTACGGCCAGACCGAGAATTGCGGCGTCGCGACCATGATGCCGGCGGACCGCATCAAGCTCGGCTCGGTGGGCAAGGCCGCGCCCTGGGGCGAGGTGATGATCTGCCCGAAAGGCGAGATCCTGATCAAGGGCGACTTCCTGTTCATGGGCTACCTCAACCAGCCGGAGAAGACCGCCGAAACGATCGACGCGAGAGGCTGGCTGCACACCGGCGACGTCGGTGCGATCGACAATGAAGGCTATGTGAAGATCACCGACCGGATGAAGGACATCATCATCACCTCCGGCGGCAAGAACATCACACCGTCCGAGATCGAGAACCAGCTGAAATTCTCGCCCTACGTCTCCGATGCGGTCGTGATCGGCGACAAGCGGCCGTATCTCACCTGCCTGATCATGATCGATCAGGAGAATGTCGAGAAATACGCCCAGGACCAGGATATCCCCTTCACCAACTACGCGAGCTTGTGCCGTGCCCGCGAGATCCAGGACCTGATCCAGCGTGAGATTGAGGCGGTCAACGCGAAGTTCGCGCGCGTCGAGACCATCAAGAGATTCTACCTGATCGAGCGCCAGCTCACGCCCGAGGACGAGGAGCTGACGCCGACCATGAAGCTGAAGCGCAATTTCGTAAACAAGCGCTACGCGGCCGAGATCGATGCCATGTATGGCGCGCGGGCGGTTGCGTAGAGCGTGATCCGGAAAAGTGTGAAGCGGTTTTCCGAATAGATCATGCTCAAGGAGAGAGTCGACGATGACGGACGCGGCGAAGGAGCGAGCAGGCCCGACCCTTCGCTCAACATGGGCCATGTAAGGAGGAGACTGCAATGTCGAAATCGCTGAAGGCGCTGGGCCTTGCGGTGAGCGCGCTGGCGCTGACCTGTCTGCCGGCCGCAGCCCAGACCAAGGTCACCAATGAAGGCATCTCGCCGACCGAGATCGTGATCGGAACGCATCAGGATTTGTCCGGCCCGATCAAGGTCTGGGGCGTTCCGGTGTCCAACGGCATGAAGATGGCGGTTGAGGAAATCAACGCCAGCGGCGGCATCAACGGCCGCAAGATCAAGATGATCCTGGAGGACAATGGTTACGACCCGAAGAAGGCCGTGCTGGCCTCGCAAAAGATGGTCGAGCGCGACAAGGTCTTCGCGATGATCGGCCCGATGGGCTCGCCGACCGTGCTCGCCGCGCAGGACATCCTGTTCGATGCCGGCGTGCTGCAGCTGTTCCCGCTGACCGCCGCCGAATTCACCTTCAAGTTCGATCCCGCCAAGCCGCAGGAGCGGCTGAAGTTCAACAATCTGCTGCCCTATGTCGAGAGCACGCGCGCCGCGATCAAATACATGATGGAGTGGAAGAACTTCAAGAAGCCCTGCATCATGCACCAGGACGACGAGTACGGTAAGAACGTGCTCGACGGCTTCACCCAGCAGCTCGGCGCGATGAAGGTGCAGCCGGCCTCGGTCACGAGCTACAAGCGCGGCGCCTCCGACTTCTCGGCGCAGGTCGCCAAGATGAAGTCCGACGGCTGCGATCTCGTCGTGCTCGGCACCGTGATCCGCGAGACCATCGGCGCGATGAACGAGGCGAAGAAGCTCGGCTGGGACGTCACCTTCCTCGGCGCCACGCCGACCAACGTGCTCGAAGTGCCGGCGCTCGGCAAGGAGGCCGTCGAAGGCCTCTACGCCGCGTCGGGCTTCGAGATTCCCTACGAGGACACGGCCAAGGGCAAGGTGAAGGACTGGCTCATCAACTACAAGAAGATGTTCAACAGCGAGGCCAACACGCAGGCGATCATCGGCTACAACGCGGTGATGACCTTCGCCTTCTACGCGCAGAAGGCGGGCAAGGATCTCACCGGCCAGAAGATGCTCGACGCGCTGGAGTCAGGCGACAAGTTCCTCGACATCTTCAGCTCGCCGCCGACCAAGTTCTCCAAGACCGATCATCTCGCCAACACCATCACCCAGGTGCAGCAGGTCAAGGGCGGCCGCTGGGTGTTGGTGAAGGACAATTTGATGTTCTGAGAGGCATTCCTCGGGACCGTCGTTCCGGGATGGTGCGTAGCACCAGACCACAGGTGCGCAGTTGCGCACCGGGGAACTCGAGATTCCGGGTTCGATGCTCCGCATCGCCCCGGAATGACCCAGTCAATTCACCGCCGCTGTCGGCCGCCACGCGGCCTCGATGACGAGCGACGCATCGACATAACGGCTGACGCCGTTCTGGTCGATCACGAAGGTCGGCCGAAAGCGCCTGATGTCGGCATCCTCGATCATCGCCATGCGGCGGTTGTCGAGCGTCAGCCAGTGGCCGTCGAGTCGCGCCGCGACCACGGCATGGTCCTCGCCGCCGAGCAGGTCATGCATCACGACGATGCGCAAATCTTCCGGCGCGACGCCGGCCTTGCCGAGCGCCACGAATTTCGCGATTGCATAGTCCTCGCAATCGCCGCTTCCTCGAGCAAACGTGGCGAGCGGCGTAGCCCAGACGTCGGGCTCGCCATAAGTCGCGAGATCGCTGCCGGGGCGGATCGCCAGATTGATCGCGCGGTTGATCTCGCCGAGACGGGCGCGACCGGTGCGCGCGCGTCCCGCATCGACGATCGCCAGGAACCGCAGCGCCTCCGGCGACGTACACCCCGCGCGGTTGCTCTCGCAGGCTGCGAGCTGCACCAATTCGTCGGCAAGCTGGCGCTGCACGCCGAGCCATTTGTCGCGCAGGCCGCCGTCGGCAAGCAGGCTAGTCGACAGGCCGAACGGCTCGGTCGACTTTCTGAGCAGTGTCGCCGGGCCGGGCGAGAGCACCGAGGCGGCCTTGAGCTCGGCAATCGGCGCGGCCAGGGCCAGGCCGAAGCCCAGCATGACGGCGCGCAGCGCAAACGAGCGAAGCGAGTTACCCATGTGACACCCCCTGTCCGCTCATCGACGGGTGGATACTGCACCGCGCACGCGACCGGATCGTTTCATGCCGACAGCATGGCCAACGATCCCTTCGAATCGACTTAAGATGTGGGGAAACCGGGCAGGAGGCTAAAGGGCGTCTGCTCCGGGTCCCGAAAACTTTACCGGTTTGTGAAACGAACCGGCGAACCTTTTTCCACCGCAAAACGCCTCATCCTTGCCTTCTGGTTAACCCGGCCGGTCCGCGCACGGGATAGCTGCGATTTGTAAGCCAGGTCACAGCTTTAGCCGGAAAAATGGGGTCAAATGCCCTCTCGGGGCTGCGGGGAAATAAAGGCAAGTAGAGAAATGCCAGTCAATACCACGAATACGTGGCTCACTACCCATCTTGGCTCAAATCCCATCTCATGGTACCGTCAGGTCAGTCCGAACTACACGAATCATGAGAGAGTGAGCCAAGTCACACCCGCTCAAACCGCGCAATCAGAGCACCTTGCGAAAGCACAGGATGGTTTCGCGAAGCTTTATCCGATGATATGCAGGCGTAATCATTCGGATATTCTACCAATATTAACCTTCGTGCGGTGATCCGCAGTGAACTTTGTCGAGAAATTCGACGGCTATTTGCCGAGCACGGACGCTTATGCCCGTGGATCGGTGCATGTCGACAGCGTTTCCACGCACGCTCCGCCCGGCGCGATCACCGTCGACGACGGGCAATTGCTGTTCACCGGCGACTTCAAGCGGACCGGGCTCGATCTCGTCATCTCGAAGGACGACCGGGAACTCGTCCTGCACGACTACTTCAAGGGCGAGAAACACGCGGCCCTGGCGTCGCCTGAAGGCGCGCATCTCACCGGCGACCTCGTCAAGGCGCTCACCGGCTACACCCAATATGCCCAGGCCGGCGGCGCGGTGGAACCGGCGAAGGTCATCGGTCACGTCACCAAGCTGGCGGGCAACGCCACCGCGATCCGCAATGGTGTCGCGATCGTCCTCAACCAGGGCGACAACGTCAACAAGGGTGACGTGGTGCAGTCCGGCGGCGACTCGACGCTCGGCATCACCTTCATCGACGGCACCGTGTTCGGTCTTGGGCCGAATGCCAAGATGGTGCTGAACGAGATGATCTACGACCCGAACGGGTCGAGCAATTCGTCGCTGATGAGCCTCGTCTCGGGCACGATCTCGTTCGTTGCCGGCGCGACCGCCAAGCATGGCGACATGAAGGTCGATACGCCGGTCGCGACCATGGGCATTCGCGGCACCGCAGTGCTGGTCGAGATCGATTTCGACGTGCAGGGCACGGGTGGCGTGCCGCCGGCCAAATTCCAGGTGCTGGTCGAGCCCGACGGCACCACCGGCTCCTACATTCTGTTCGACAAGACGACGCTCAATCCGATCGCGACCGTCGATCAGGCCGGCACCCAGACCATCGTCAACGGCCAGGGCAGCGTCAGCTTCGTCTCGTCGGCGCAACTGTCGACCGATGCGCAGAAGCTGATTTCCGATGTCTTCGCGCTGAAGTTCACCGACAATTCGAATCCCAACACCAAGCTCACGACGAACTTCACGGACAGCGTCGTCCCGGTCACGATCGGCCTGAAACTCGCGACCGGCGACGCCTTCGTGCCGATCAACTTTCTGCTGGGTTTGACCAACAGTTCCGGATCGCAGGCCGCTGCCCCCAAGTCCGACCACATCGCCGGGCCGCCGCATGTCGTGACACAGAATGCGGCGTTCACCGAACAGGCCGGACAGACCCACAGCACGCTGTTCGACACGGTGAACGGCCAGATCACATGGGTGGACGTCAACCTCGGCGACAAGCCGACTGCAACCATCAACTTCAGCACGTTCAGCTACCACGATGCCGGCGGCAACGACGTCACCTCGTCGCTGACGGCGGCGGAACAGGCGGCCATCGCGGCCGTCGAGGTCCCGGTGCTGCTCGAACCCAATCCGCTGAACAACAACATCGGCTCGGCGACCTGGACTTACAGCCTTGCCGACGGCGCCTTCGACTTCCTCGCCGCCGGAGAAACGCTGACGCTCACCTACATGGTGCGCGTCGATAACAACTACGCGCTGAGCAACGAGACCGCGTTCAAGACCATCACCATCACCATCACCGGCACCAACGACACTCCGGTCGTGACGTCCTCGGCACAGGTCGGTTCGATCACCGAACTGCCATGGACGACGAATTCCGCCGTGCCCGATACGGCACATGGCACGGTGACGTTTACCGATGCGGATTTGACCGACACGCACACGGTCGCCATCACCGGCGTCGCCGCGACCGGCTTCACTGGCGGAATCCCCAACCAGGCCACCATGCTGAGCTGGCTGTCGCTGGGCACACTGACCGATTCGACCGACGGCGTGACGGGATCGCGCTCCTGGACGTTCTCGGCCGCCGACAAGAGTTTCGATTATCTCGCCGCCGGCGAGACGCTGACGCTGATCTACACGGTCCAGATCGACGACCATCATGGTGGCGTCGTCACGGTCCCCGTCACGATCACGATCGTCGGCACCGACGACAAGCCGGTGATCACCTCGCCGACCCAGGCAGCCGCCATCACCGAGGCCGAGGGCGTAACTGGTTCGGCGAATCCCGATACCGCATCCGGCACCGTGACCTTCACCGACGCCGATCTCAGCGACACCCACAGCATCACCGTGGCCGGTGTCACCGAAACGGGCGTGACCACCGGGCTTCCCGATCAGGCGACGATCCTGAGCTGGCTGTCGCTCGGCACGCTGAAGGATACGACCGGCGGCGTGGCCGGATCCAATGCCTGGACGTTCTCGGCCGCCGACAAGAATTTCGACTATCTGGCGGCCGGCGAGAAGCTGACGCTGACCTACCTGATCCAGGTCGACGACCACCATGGCGGCGTCGTCACCCAGCCGGTCACGATCACCATCACCGGCACCAATGACACCCCGACATTCACGTCGGAGCCGTCGACCACCTCGGTGCCCGAGGCGATCGGCGAGACCGGCTCGACCAAGCCGGACGTGGCTCAAGGCGTGGTGGCGTTTGCCGACGTCGATCTCAGCGACACCCATACCGTGTCCATCACCGGCGTCGCGGAATCCGGCACGACCAGCGGCCTGCCTGAGGACAAGTCCACGGTCCTGAACTGGCTGTCGCTGGGGACGCTGACGGATTCGACCGCCCATGTGAATGGATTGCAGGCCTGGACCTTCTCGGCCGCGGACCAGAATTTCGACTATCTCGCCGTCGGCGAGACGCTGACGCTGACCTACACAGTCAAGATCGACGACCATCATGGCGGCGTGATCAGCCAACCGGTGACGATCACGATCGTCGGCAGCAATGACGCGCCAACCGTCACGTCGGCGCCGCAGACCGCCATCATCCCCGAGCAGCCCGACGCGACGGGTTCATCCAAGCCGGACGTCGCATCGGGCGTGGTGGGATTTGCCGATGTCGATCTCAGCGATGCTCACACCATATCCATCACCGGCGTGACCGAATCCGGGGCGACCGCGGGCCTGCCCGAGGACCAGTCCACCATCCTGAACTGGCTGTCGCTGGGGACGCTGACGGATTCGACCGGCCATGTGAACGGATCGCAGACCTGGGCCTTCTCGGCCGCGGACCAGTATTTCGACTATCTCGCCGCCGGCGAGACGCTGACGCTGACCTACACGATCCAGATCGACGGCGGCGTCATCACTCAGCCCGTGACGATCACGATCAACGGCGCCAACGACGCGCCGACACTGGCCGACGTGAATGCCGGCACGCTCACCGATACCGCTGCTGACGACACGTTCAGCCCGCTCGCCGGCACGCTGCACGGCCATGACGTCGACGACGGCGAGACCGCGACGCTGACCTATGCCGCCCTCAATTCGGACCATGTCGCGGTCAACTCGTCGATCGCGGGCCTTTACGGCTCGCTCACGGTTAACCAGGACGGCACTTACAGCTACGTTCCCGCTGCCGCCGCGATCAACGCGCTGGCCAAGGGCACCTATGCCGACACGTTCACCGTCGAGACCATCGATGCGCATGGCGCGACCGGGACTGCGACGCTGACGGTCGATGTCGTCGGCGCCAACGACGCGCCGGTGATCCATACCGACAACATCAGCATCACCGACAATCCCAACGGGACCGAAACGATCTCCGGCCTGACCGTTACGGATGTCGATGCCGGCGCCAACGAGAACTTCACCCTGGCGGCCGCGACGAACCCCGGTTCGGGCAGCAGCGTCGCGCCGCCAGTGCTGCTCGGCCATCTCCCGGATCTCAACACCGCGCTCGGGTCGCCGGGCCTTGTCTACGACCCGGGCCTGACCCCGCCGGCGACCGACAAGATCGCGCTCTCCGTGACCGACGGCCATGGCGCGAGCGATACGGTCAACCTGATCTTCAACGTCCGGCAAAATCCGTCTCAGCCGGTGACACTGACGGGCACCAGCGACAAGGACGTGTTCTTCGGATCGGGTTATCAGGACAAGTTCGTGTTTGCGCCGAACTTCAATCACGACACGATCCTGAACTTTACGCCGGGCCAGGACCAGATCGACCTGTCCACGGTCGTCTCGACAGGCACCTTCAGCAGCTGGTTCGATCAGAATGTGACGACGTCGCCGACGAATTCGGCCGATACGCTGATCACGGTCGACAGTGCAGACACGATCACGTTGCACAATGTCGCGAAGGCGAGTTTGCATCAGAGCGACTTCATCATTCATTATACGTGATGGGCGTCGGCCTCCTGAAAGGGCCGACCGGATCCTGCATTGCGCAACGTCTGCTCGATTGGAACAACTCTCCGCGCGTGATATCCAGACGGCATGAGACGGCTGAAGGCGATACGAAGGTGGTTCGGACGGCGCTTCGGCTATGCGCGGCTGGCCTGCGTGGCGCTTTTGATCGGCATTGCCGCGCTGCGGATCGCGGATCCGGCTCCGGTTCAGGAGCTTCGCGTCAGGACGTTCGACACATTCCAGGTGATCGAACCCCGCCAGAAGACCGCGCGGCCCGTCACCATCGTCGATATCGACGAAAAGAGCCTCGCCGATCCCCGGCTCGGGCAATGGCCGTGGCCGCGGACTCGGCTTGCCGACATCGTCATCAACCTCACCCGGCTTGGCGCCGTGGTGATCGCGTTCGACGCGGTGTTCTCCGAGCCCGACCGCCTCAACCCCGATATCGCGGCCGATACGTTCAGCAGCCTTGATGAGGAGATGCGCGCCAGGCTGCGGCAGCTGCCGAGCAACGACAGCATCCTGGCTGACGCCATCAAGAACTCGCGTGTGGTGCTCGGCGAATCCGGCGGCCCCAACGTGCGCGCCGACCTCAACGAAAAGCTGCCGGTCACCGGGCTTGCGATGCTCGGCGAGGAACCGCAGCGCTTCATGTTCCAGTTTCCGGGACTGTTGCGCAACGTGCCGGTGCTCGAGGAGGCCGCGGCCGGGCGAGGCCTGTTCACGATCAGGCCGGAACGCGACGGCATCGTCAGGCGGGTGCCGATGATGATGGTCGCGCAGGGCATCACCATGCCGTCGCTGACCTTCGAAATGCTGCGGGTGGCGGGCGGCTCGGGCACCATCCTGATCAAGGCCGACAAGGCCGGCATCCAGAGCCTCGGTATCAAGGGCTTTGCGATCCCGACCGATCTCTACGGCCAGCTCTGGATCCACTACGCACGCCGGGACCCCTCGATCTACGTCTCGGCCGTCGACGTGCTGGATGGGCGGGTGCCGCCCGACAGGATCGCCGGCAAGCTGATCCTGATCGGCACCTCCTCGGTCGGGCTCAACGACATCAAGACCACGCCGGTGACGCCGGCGATGCCTGGGGTCGAGGTTCACGCCCAGGTGCTGGAGAGCGCGCTGACCGGCGACGTGGTTTCGCAACCGAACTACGGCATCGGCATCGAGTTCTTCGCGGCGCTGATCATGGGGCTGCTGGTCATCGCCTTCGCGCCGAAGTTCGGTCCGGTCACGCTGGTGGTTGTCGGCGGGATGTTCGCCTCGGTGCTGACCGGCACATCCTGGTATTTCTATTCCCAGCACCGGCTCCTGATCGATTTCACTTATCCGCTGATGTCGACCACGGCGATCTATCTCACGCTGATCTTCTCCGCCTTCGTGCGCGAACAGCAGCAGCGCCGGCAGATCAGGTCGCAATTCGTGCAATACATGTCGCCCGCGCTGGTCGAGCAGCTGGCGCAATCGCCGGAGCGGCTCGTGCTCGGCGGCGAGGAGCGCGAGATGACCATCATGTTCTCGGACATGCGCGGCTTCACCACGATCTCGGAAACCTACAAGCGCGATCCGCAGGGCCTTACGGCGCTGATGAACCGTTTCCTCACGCCGCTCACCAACGCGATTCTCGCCCGCAAGGGCTATATCGACAAATACATGGGCGACGCCATCATGGCGTTCTGGAACGCGCCGCTCGATGACAAGCAGCACCAGCTCAACGCCTGCGACGCCGCGCTCGACATGCTGGAGCACGTCGGCGACCTCAACCGCAAGCGCGAGCAGGAAGCGCAGGACGGTGGCCACGTCTATGTGCCGCTCAACATCGGCGTCGGCCTCAACACCGGCACCTGCGTGGTCGGCAATATGGGGTCTGATCTCAAGTTCAATTATTCGGTGCTCGGCGACAGCGTCAATCTGGCGGCGCGCCTGGAGGGGCAGTCCAAGGAATACGGCTTCCCGATCATCGTGGGATCGAAGACCGCGCTCGCGGTGAAGGAGAAGTTCGCGATCCTCGAACTCGACTTCATCATGGTGAAGGGCAAGAAGGAGCCCGAGGTGATCTATGCGATCGCCGGCCGCGAGGACGTGGCCGGTTCTGGCCGCTTCCAGCGGCTGCGCAACCTGACCATCGAAATGCTCGCCTGTTACCGCAGCCGCGATTGGGACGGCGCGCTCGCCGCGATCGAGCGCGGCCGCAAGACCGACGAGGCGCAGACGCTGCAATATCTCTACCGCCTCTATGAGGCGCGTATCCGCGCCTTCCAGAAGGAGCCGCCGCCGGACGATTGGGACGGCGCCTTCGCGTTGACGACGAAATAGGCGACGCACATTCGATGTCGTCCCGGCGAAGGCCGGGACCCATAACCACAGGACGTGCGGATGGAGCGAGCTGGGCCACAGCGTCGCACAACAATCACGCCCTGTGGTTATGGGTCCCTGTGCGCAATTGCGCACTCGGCCGGGACGACGAGAGATCTACTCCAGACCGATCTGCGTCAGATCCTGGAACCAGTGCTGCGCCTGCACGAAGGTCTTCACCTTCGGCGACAGCGCGTGCGGATTGGTGTCGTGCACCACCCACACCAGCGCGGCATCGTCGACGATCAGCGCGTGCGCCTGCGCCAGCAGCGCATCCTGTTTCGCGCTGTCGAAGGTCTGTTTGGCCTCGTCGATCAGCGCGTCGACCTTCGGATTCTTGTAGCCGCCCCAGTTGACGCCTGTCGGCGCCACCTGGCCGGAATGGAAGAACCGCACAATGGCGTAGAGCGGATCCGAGGTGACATAGGCGATGTTGTTGGCGGTGATGCCGGCGTTCATCTCGTCGGCCGCGCCCTTGCGCCAGTGCGAATAGAGTGTCTCGAGCTCGACGACCTTGAAGTCGATATCGATGCCGATCTCCTTGAAGCTCTGCTGCAGGAATTCGTTCATCGGCAGCGACAGCATCTGCCCGGTGCCGCCCTGGGCGATGATGAAGGTGGTCTTCAGCGGCTTGTCCTTTGAATAGCCGGCTTCCTCCACCAGCTTTTTGGCGGCCGCGAGGTCGTATTTCAGTTCGAAGCTCGGCTTGCCGAACCACGGGCTCGACGGGTCGACCTGGCCCTTGGCGGGCTTGGCGAGGCCATTCATCAGGCCAACCACCGCATCGCGGTCGATCGCAAGGTTGAGCGCCTTGCGCAGGCGGATATCGGTCCAGGGCGAACCCGGCAGCACGCTCAAATGATAATTCCAGACATGCGGCGTCACGTTGTCGACGATCCTCATGCCGGCGGCCTTGAGCTGCGGCACGGCGTCGGGCGCCGGCGTTTCGATCAGGTCGACCTGACCGGCCAGCAGCGCGTTGGTGCGGGTCAGCGCCTCCGGCATCGGGATCAGGATCATCTTGTCGACCTTCGCCAGCCGCTTCTTGTCCCAATAGTCCGGGTTTTTGGTCAGCTCGGCGAGCTCGCGCGGCACCAGCTTGGTCAGCTTGAACGGGCCGGTGCCGGAGGGCTGGCTGGCGAACTTGTCCCAGTCCCTGCCGAGCTTCTCATATTGCGCGGGGCTCGAGACCAGGAACCAAAGCATCTGGTAGGGGAAGAAGGAGTCGACCGTCTTGGTGGTGATCTCGATGGTCTGGTCGTCGATCTTGGCGTAGCTCGCGACCGAGGGCAGCCGGGTCTTGACCTGGGCGCTCTGCCGCTTGTCGAATTGCGGTGCCTTGTCGTTCAGCACCTTGTCGAGATTCCAGATCACCGCGTCGGCGTTGAAGTCGCTGCCGTCGTGGAATTTGACGCCCTTGCGCAAGGTGAAGCGCCACTTGGTCTTGTCGTTGTCATCGACCTTCCATTCGGTCGCGAGCCCGGGCACCAGTTTGCCCGGCCGGTCGGCAACGTCCATCTCCCAGGCCACCAGCGGATCGTAGATCGTGTAGGCCGTGAACTGATAGGCCCCGGCGCCGCGATCGGGCTGGCCGGTCGTCAGCGGAATGTCGGCCATCGAAATGCCGTAGCGCACAATGGACTCTGCTCGCGCTGAGATGGCCGGCCAGCCCGCGGTCAGGGCGAGCGCCATTGCCGCCGTCAGGATCGAATTGCGGGCGCGCATATAGAAGGCTCCGTTGCTGGGAAGTCGGGGCCAAATCCTGCAAGCATGATGCCAGAATAGGCATCTTCGCACGGTTCAGGCGCGAGGTGGGAAGAAATGACGCGCCCAGCGGTTATTTGCTGAAGAACTATTCCCCTTGGCACAGGCATTGCATACGCTTGCCCAAGAAATAATCACTAAAACGTCACCAGACTTCGAAGGGGTTGCTCAGATGCGTAACAGGAAGACCAATGCGACGGCGATCATGCTGGCGCTTGCGATCGCCAATTGTGTGCCGGCGATCGCCAGCGCCGAGACCGTGCTGCGCATTGGCATGACGGCTGCCGATATTCCGCGCACGCTCGGGCAGCCCGACCAGGGTTTTGAGGGCAACCGCTTCACCGGGCTCACGATGTATGACGCGCTGACGATGTGGGACCTGTCCTCGTCGGACAAGGCGAGCGCGATGATTCCGGGCCTCGCCACCGAGTGGAAGGTCGACGATGCCGACAAGACCAAGTGGGTCTTCAAGCTGCGTCCCGGCGTCAACTTTCACGACGGCTCACCGTTCAATGCCGACGCCGTGGTCTGGAACGTCGACAAGGTGCTGAAGCAGGACGCGCCGCAATACGATGCGAGCCAGGTCGGCGTTACCGCCTCGCGCATGCCGACCTTGGTCTCGGCGCGCAAGATTGACGACATGACGGTGGAGTTGACCACCAAGGAGCCGGACAGCTTCCTGCCGATCAACCTCACCAATCTGTTCATGGCGAGCCCGGCCAAGTGGCAGCAATTCTACGACAAGGCCGAAGGTGCCGATGCCAAGGCGAAGTCGCAGGCCGCATGGGCCGCGTTCGCCAAGGACGCTTCGGGCACCGGCCCGTGGAAGATGTCGAGCTTCACCCCGCGCGAGCGGCTTGAGCTCGTGAAGAACGAGAACTACTGGGACAAGGCCCGCGTGCCGAAGATCGACAAGATGGTGCTGTTGCCGATGCCCGAGGCCAACGCGCGCACTGCGGCGCTGCTGTCGGGGCAGGTCAACTGGATCGAGGCGCCGGCGCCCGACGCGCTGCCCGAGATCAAGCAGCGCGGTTTCAATCTTTATTCCAACGAGGAGCCGCATGTCTGGCCGTGGCAGTTCTCCCGCGTCGAAGGCTCGCCGTGGAATGACATCCGGGTCCGCAAGGCCGCCAATCTCTGCGTCGATCGCGAAGGGCTGCGTGACGGCCTGCTCGCGGGGCTGATGGTGCCGGCCACCGGCACGTTCGAGCCCGGCCATCCCTGGCGCGGCAACCCGACCTTCCAGATCAAATACGACAAGCCGGCCGCGCAGAAATTGATGCAGGAGGCCGGCTTCGGTCCCAACAAGAAGCTGACGGTCAAGATCCAGACCTCGGCGTCGGGCTCGGGCCAGATGCTGCCGCTGCCGATGAACGAGTATCTGCAACAGGCTCTGGCCGAGTGCTACTTCGATGTGCAGCTCGACGTCATCGAGTGGAATACGCTGTTCACCAACTGGCGGCGCGGCGCCAAGGATCCGTCGGCCAACGGATCGAATGCGACCAACGTCACCTATGCGGCGATGGATCCGTTCTTCGCGCTGGTGCGCTTCCTGCAATCGGGCATGGCGCCGCCGGTCTCGAACAATTGGGGCTTCATCAACAATCCGAAGTTCGACGAGCTGGTGAAGAAGGCCCGCCAGACCTTCGAACCGGCGGCGCGCGACGCCGCGCTCGCCGAACTGCACGCCGCCTCGGTCGACGATGCGGCGTTCCTGTACGTCGCTCACGACGTTGCGCCGCGCGCGATGAGCCCGAAGGTCAAGGGCTTTGTGCAGCCGAAGAGCTGGTTCGTCGACTTCTCGCCGGTCTCGGTCGTGCCGTGAGATAACGCGCGGCGCTCTTAGGTACCTCTCCCCTTGTGGGAGAGGGTGGCTTCGCGAGAGCGAAGCCGGGTGAGGGGTTGTCTCCGCGGGCACTCCTCGCTGAACTGAAATGACTGTATCCGCGGATAGAACCCCTCATCCGGCGCGCTCTGCGCGCCACCTTCTCCCACAAGGGGAGAAGGAAGAAAGAACGCAACGTGCTCGCCTATACGTCCAGACGGATCGTCTACGTCATTCCGATCGTGCTCAGCGTTGCGCTGGTGTGCTTCCTCTTGGTGCACATCACGCCCGGCGACCCGCTGGTCGCGGTGCTGCCGGCCGATGCCTCGCAGGAGCTCGCCGCGCAATTGCGCAGCGCCTACGGCTTCGATCGCCCGCTACCGGTGCAGTTTGGCCTGTGGCTGTGGCGCGCGATCCATGGCGATCTCGGCAATTCGATCGCCACCGGGCGGCCGGTGCTGTCGGAAGTGATGCGCGCGGTCGGCAACACCGTGATGCTGGCGATTGCGGCCGCGATGATCGGCTTCACGCTCGGCCTGCTGTTCGGGCTGATCGCCGGCTATTTCCGCGACACCTGGGTCGACAAGGTCGCGACGTCAGTTGCTATCGCCGGCGTCTCGCTGCCGCATTACTGGCTCGGCATGGTGCTGGTCATCATCTTCTCGGTGCAGCTCAACTGGCTGCCCGCGGTCGGTGCCGGACCCGGCGGCTCCGGCGCCTGGGCGTGGGACTGGGAGCATATGCGCTATCTGGTGCTGCCGGCGATCACCACCTCGGTGATCCCGATGGGCATCGTCACCCGCACGGTGCGCGCGCTGACCGGCGACATCCTGAGCCAGGATTTTGTCGAGGCGCTGCGCGCCAAGGGCCTGCGCGAGACCGGCGTGTTCCGCCACGTCGTCAAAAACACGGCGCCGACCGCGCTTGCGGTGATGGGTTTGCAACTCGGCTACATGCTCGGCGGCTCGATCCTGATCGAGACAGTGTTCTCGTGGCCGGGCTCGGGGCTGCTGCTGAACTCGGCGATCTTCCAGCGGGATCTTCCGCTGCTGCAGGGCACGATCCTGGTGCTGGCGCTGTTCTTCGTGCTGCTCAATCTCCTGGTCGATATCGCGCAGGCCGCGATCGATCCGCGCATCAAGCGGAGCTAGCCATGAGTGCGATGCCAGATACTGCATTGCAGGCCGCCCCGGCGACCAAGGCGCGCGGCTACTGGGCGACGGTTGGGCGTCGCATCAGGCGCGACAAGGTCAGCATGGCCTGCGCCATCATCCTGGTGCTGATCTTTGCCTCCGCGCTGCTGGCGCCATGGCTGCATCTCGCCGATCCCTATCAGGGCTCGATGATCCGTCGTCTCCGCCACATCGGCACGCCGGGCTATCCGCTCGGCACCGACGAGCTCGGCCGCGACATGCTGGCGCGGCTGATCTATGGCGGACGGTTGTCGCTGGTCATCGGCATCCTGCCGGTGATCCTCGCCTTCCTGATCGGCACCTCGCTCGGCCTCGTCGCCGGTTACGTCGGTGGCAAGCTCAACACCGCGATCATGCGCACCGTCGACGTGTTCTACGCCTTTCCGTCGGTGTTGCTGGCGATCGCGATCTCGGGTGCACTCGGCGCCGGCATCACCAATTCGATCGTATCGCTGACCATCGTGTTCGTGCCGCAGATCACCCGCGTCGCCGAAAGCGTCACCACTGGTGTCCGCAACATGGATTTCGTCGAGGCGGCGCGCGCCTCCGGCGCCGGTCCGTTCACCATCATGCGCGTGCACATGCTCGGCAACGTGCTGGGTCCGATCTTCGTCTACGCCACCGGCCTGATCTCGGTGTCGATGATCCTCGCCGCCGGTCTCTCGTTCCTCGGGCTCGGCACCAAGCCGCCGGAGCCGGAATGGGGCTTGATGCTGAACACGCTGCGCACCGCGATCTATGTCAACCCGTGGGTCGCAGCGCTGCCGGGCGCGATGATCTTCGCGGTCTCGATCTGCTTCAACCTGCTCAGCGACGGCATGCGCAGCGCGATGGACATCAGGAACTAGAGCATGAGCGAGGCCAATCTCTCCGTCGATATGCTGGAGCCGGTCGCCGATATCGGCGGTGCAGCGCAGCCGCTGCTGCAGGTCAAGGGACTGACCAAGCACTTCCCGGTGCGCGGCGGGCTGTTCAGTCCGCGCAAGACCGTGCGTGCCGTCGACGACGTCAGCTTCGCGGTCATGAAGGGGGAGACTGTCGGCATTGTCGGTGAATCCGGCTGCGGTAAGTCGACCACCGCGCGGCTGTTGATGCACCTGATGGCGCGCGATGCCGGCGACATCATCTATGATGGCCGGCAAGTCGGCCCGTCGCTCTCGCTGCGCGACTTGCGGCGCGGCGTGCAGATGGTGTTCCAGGACAGCTACGCCTCGCTCAACCCGCGCTTGACCATCGAGGAATCCATTGCCTTCGGCCCCAAGGTCCACGGCATGGCCGATAGCGTCGCGCGGACGCTGGCGCGCGAGCTGCTCGGCAAGGTCGGCCTGCGGCCGGAGATTTTCGCCAACCGCTATCCGCACGAAGTGTCCGGCGGCCAGCGCCAGCGCGTCAACATCGCCCGCGCGCTCGCGCTGTCGCCGCGGCTCGTGATCCTCGACGAGGCGGTATCCGCGCTTGACAAATCGGTCGAGGCGCAGGTGCTCAATCTGCTCGCCGATTTGAAGAGCGAATTCGGCCTGACTTATCTGTTCATCAGCACGATCTCAACGTGGTCCGCTACATCTCCGATCGCGTGCTTGTGATGTATCTCGGCGAGGTCGTCGAGCTCGGCCCGGTCGACGCGGTCTGGGACGCGCCGGCGCATCCCTATACCCGCGCGCTGCTGGCGGCGATGCCGTCATCCGATCCCGACAGGCGCACCGAGGTGCCGCCGATCTCGGGCGATCCGCCCAATCCGATCGATCCGCCGGCGGGCTGCCGGTTTCACACCCGTTGTCCGTTTGCGGAGCCGCTCTGCGCAAACGACACCCCAAAACTCACCGATCTCGATACAATGGGCCATCAAGCGGCGTGCTACATGGCCATTGCTGGCTCGGGGCACAGCCGCGCGCCGGCAAAAGCAAAAGGAGAAAACGCGGCATGACCAGACCAACTCCCAAGGACGTCAAAGTGATCGCGCACGTCGCCGACGTGCCCGCCGATGACGATGTCGCCGCCCGTATCGCCAACTCGATCGGACCCGCATTCGACGGCTTCGCGCCGATCTCCGGCACGCTGCCGTTCGATCTCGAACCCGCAAGCTTCCTGCTGGCGCAGAAGGTGTCGAAATGAGCACCGAACCTGCCCTGATGACGCTGACCGCGGTCGCCAAGGCGATTGCCGACAAGAAAGTCTCCTCGCATGAGGTGGCGCGCGCCGTGCTGCATCGCATTGCTGAATGGCAGCCGCGCCTCAACGCCTTTATGGCGATCGAATCCGAACAGGCGCTTGCCGCCGCCACCGAGGCCGATGCCGCGCTCGCCAAGGGCAACAGCCGAGGCGCACTGCACGGCGTGCCGCTGGCGCACAAGGACATGTATTACGAGGCCGGCAAGGTCGTGACCTGCGGCTCGCTGATCCGCCGCGACTTCGTGCCGAAGACGACCGCGACGGCATTGCAGCGGCTGAAGGATGCCGGGCAGGTCCGGCTCGGGTCGCTGCAGATGGTCGAGTTCGCCTATGGGCCGACCGGCCACAACGTGCATTACGGCGCGGTGCGCAATCCCTGGAATGTCGAACACATCACCGGCGGCTCGTCGTCGGGCTCGGGCTCGGCGGTCGCCGCGCGACTCACCTTTGCCGCGCTGGGTTCCGACACCGGCGGCTCGGTGCGCATGCCCGCGCATTTCTGCGGCGTCACCGGCCTCAAGACGACGGTCGGCCGCGTCAGCCGCGCCGGCGCGATGCCGCTGTCGCAGTCGCTCGATACCGTCGGTCCGCTGGCGCAGACCGCGGAGGACTGCGCGCTGCTGCTCGGCCTGATGGCCGGCGCCGACCCAGAGGATCTGACGGCGTCGACGCAGCCGGTACCCGACTATCTGGCCGCGACAAGACAGTCGCTGAAGGGTCTCAAGATCGGCGTCCCGACGACGTTCTATGTCGACGACCTCGATCCCGAAGTGGCGCGCGTCCTCGACGAGACGGTGGCAACCCTGAAGAAGGATGGCGCCGAGATCGTCAAGGTCGAGCTGCCCGATCAGCGCCAGCTCGGCGCGGCGTCGCAACTGGTGCTCGCGGCCGAGGCCGCGGCCTACCACAAGCGCTGGATGATCGAGCGGCCGCAGGATTACGGCGCGCAGGTCCTGATGCGGCTGCAGAATGGCCTGACCATTCCCGCGGTTACCTATCTCGAAGCCATGCGCTGGCGTGGACCCGCGCTCGCCGCACACAATGCGGCGGTCAACGGCATTGATGCGGTGATCGCGCCGTCCTCGCCGGTGCCGGCGCCGACGATCGCCGAGAGCGACGTCGGCAACGGTCCGGGCGCGGAAGCGGTGATCCAGCGGCTGACGCGGTTCACCCGCCCCGTCAACTATCTCGGCTTGCCGTCGCTCTCGATCCCCTCGGGCTTCACCAAAGCGGGTCTGCCGGTCGGGATGCAGCTGATCGGCCGCTCGTTCGAGGAAGCGGTGTTGCTCCGGATCGGCGCCGCCTTCCAGCGCGCGACCGACTTCCAAGCCAGGGTACCCAGGCTCGCATGACCAATCTCGTCGAGATCAACAACCTCAACATCCGCTTCACCGGAGATCGCACGGTCCATGCCGTGAACGATCTTAGCCTACAGCTCGGCGAGGGCGAGGTGTTGGGGCTGCTCGGCGAGTCCGGCTCGGGCAAGAGCGTGACGCTGCGCGCGCTGATGCGGCTGTTGCCGAAGAAGCGCACGCAGATCTCCGGCAGCGTCAATGTGCTCGGCCGGGACGTGCTGGCGATGGATGACGAGGCGCTGTCCGCATTCCGCGGCCAGACCGTCTCGATGATCTTCCAGGAGCCGGCGCTGGCGCTCGATCCGGTCTACACCATCGGCCGCCAGATTGCGGAGACGGTGATGCGTCACGAGGGCAAGAGCGAGCGCGACGCCACAGCGCGCGCGCTCGAAATGCTCGAAGTGGTGCGGATCCCCTCCGCGAAACGAAGGCTCGATTCCTATCCGCACGAGATGTCGGGCGGCATGCGCCAGCGTGCGATGATCGCGCTGGCGCTGGCCTGCAAGCCGAAGATCCTGCTCGCAGATGAGCCGACCACCGCGCTCGATGCCACCGTGCAGATCCAGATCCTGCTGCTGCTGCGCGAGCTGCAGCGCGAATTCGGGATGTCCGTCATCTTCGTCACCCACGACATTGGCGTTGCCATCGAGGTCTGCGATCGGGTTGCGGTGATGTATGCCGGCCAGATCGTGGAGCAGGGCGCCTTGCGCGACATCGTGCGCAAACCGGTCCATCCTTATGCGAAGGGTCTGCTGGCCTCGACCATTCACGGCGCGATGCGCGGTCAGCGGCTCGAGACCATTCCCGGCACGCCGCCCTCGCTCGATCACGCGCCGGCCAGTTGCTCGTTTGCGCCGCGCTGCAAGCGCGCCGAGCCGCGCTGCAGTGAACAATTGCCTCCCAGCGTGCAAACCGCGCCCGGGCATCTGGCGCGCTGCGTTCTCGCAGAGCCGGCGGTCGCCGCGGTTTAGGATGCCCGCGCCACCGCGTCGGCGATCCAGCGCCGCACCGCCGCGATCCGCCGGTCCCGTGCCTGCTCGGTGCGGGAGACCAGGTAGATCGTCTCGTGATGCGCGGCCTCGAACGCAAACGGCGCCACCAGCCGCTTGCCGAAGCCCGGCCGCGCCCTGATCAGCGGCGCCATTGCGAGCGCCACGCCGAGCCCGTGTTCCGCAGCCTCCAGCATCGCCGGCACGCTGTCGAGCCACAGATGCCCGCGCGGGGCGAGATGCGGCAGCCCGGCCTCCTTCAGCCAGGCCGGCCACGCCCGCGGTTGCGTCGTGACGTGGATCAGCACCTCGCGCGATAAGTCCGCAGGGCTCCGAAGCCCCGCCTTGACCATCGCCGGTGTGCAGACCGGCAATCCCCTGACCTGGACCAACGGCTCGACCTTCAGCCCGGCGGCATGTTCCCGCCCGTAGCGGATCGCGACATGGACGCGCGAGCCGTTGAAGTCGGCATATTGGTGCGTGGCCTCGATCCGCAGCGTCAGTTGCGGGTGCCTCCGCTTGAACTCCGGCAGCGCCGGCAGCAGCACGGCGCTGGTGAAGAACGGCAGCGAGCTGATCCACAGCTCGCCGCTGGCCTCGCCGCGTTGCCGCAGCATGTCGCGGCTCGCCTCCTGCAGCGTCGCCAGCGCGGCCGACACCTTTGCAAGGTAACGTTCGCCGTCCGCGGTCAGCCGCACCGAGCGCGCGCCGCGGATGAACAGCTTGGCGCCGAATTGCTGCTCCAGTCCGCGGATCTGATGGCTGATCGCCGACGGGCTCAGCGACAGGTCGCGCGCGGCGCGGCGGAAGCTGAGCTGGGTTGCTGCGCGCTCGAAGGCGAGCAGCGCCGTCAGCGGTGGGATGGCCCGTGGATCCGGGGCATCCAATGGGTGAATCCTGTTCACCTGAAGTGATGAATGGCCTTTTGTCATGGCCGCTATTCTTGGATCAGATTGCTCCCACGCTCAATCCTGCTCACCTCAGGAGTTCTTACCCGCCTTGGCTATCTTCGAACCGCTCGCCACGCCGCATCTCTGGAAGCCCGCCGCGCTGGCGGCGGGGCCGTTCGCTGGCCTCCAGGGCGGAGCGGTCGCAAGTCTCTTGACCGCCGAGGTCGAGGCGATGGCAGGTCCGCGCAACTGGGGCGCCGCGATATCGGCGTCAGCCTGGTTCCTGCGGCCGACGCCGATGGCGGAATTGCGCACGCAAGTCGCCGTCGTGACCGAAGGCGGCCGGGTCAGCGTCGTCGACAACACGCTGTGGCCGGCCGGCGAGGAGCAGCCCTGTGCGACGGTGCGCGTGACGCTGTCGCGCGAACGTGCGGTCGAGGTCCCCGGCTTTCACGGCAGCGCAGCCGACCCGGTGGATCCCACGGTCTTTCCGTTGCGCAGCCCGCACGCGGTCCATGGCCGTAGCTGGTTCATGGATGCGATGGAAGCCCGTGCCGGCGACGACGTCGCCTGGTTTCGCATGCATCATAGCGTGATCGCGGATGCCGGCCCGCTGGCGCGCGTGCTCGGTCCGGCCGACTGGACCCACGGCATCGCGCGCCCGGTGGAGAACGTCGTGGCCGACCCCAATCCGAACCTCGCGGTGCAGCTGTTCCGGCCGCCACGGGGCGCGTGGATCGGCATTCGCGCCGAGGCCCACTGGCGCCCGGAGGCCGGGCTTGGCGTCGGCAGCGGGGTATTGCTCGATGTGGATGGCGAGATCGGCCGGGTCTCGATGTCGGTCATTCTCGTGCCCTTTCCAGGAAGCGCACCCGCCTCAAGCCCGGGTTCCGCGGCCGGTTAACGCAAATTATTCCGTCAACTGTCTGTGGAGTCACAAAAATAGGCCGCGAACCATGCTTTGGTTGGCGCGACTTGAAATGGACGGTGGTCGCAAACGTCTATACAACGTGGTGATCACGTAACTCTTTTGATTTGCAGAGATCGGTTTTCATGGCAGTCGCGCCCGCTGTCCGGCGTTCCGAACTGGCTGAGGCGCTGCGCGCATGCCGCAGTGCCTTCATCGGCGTTGGCCTTATCAGCTGCATGATCAACCTGCTCTATCTGACAGGTTCGATGTTCATGCTGCAGGTCTACGACCGCGTGCTGCCGAGCCGCAGCGTTCCGACCCTGGTCGGCCTCGTCGTCATCGCCGCGGTCCTCTACATGGCCCAGGGCGTGCTCGATCTGTTGCGCGGACGGATCCTCGGCCGCGTCGGCACCTCGCTCGACGAAGCGCTCAATGCGCGGGTGTTCGACACCATCGTGCGGCTGCCGCTGATGGCCGGCAATCGGAGCGAGGGCCTGCAGCCGCTGCGCGACCTCGACAATGTGCGTTCCTTCCTCGGCAGCATGGGGCCCGGCGCGTTCTTCGACCTGCCCTGGCTGCCGTTCTACATGCTGATCTGCTTCGCGTTCCATTGGCTGCTCGGCGTCACGGCGCTGGTCGGCGCTGTGATCCTGGTGACGCTGACGCTGATCACCGAATACATGTCGCGTACGCCGGCCCGGGAAGCGATGTCGCTCGCGGCGCGGCGCAACGATCTCGCCGCTTCCAGCCGCCGCAACGCCGAAGTGCTCGTGGCGATGGGCATGGCCGGGCGGATGAACAAGCGCTGGAACGAAGCCAACGAGGAGTATCTCTCCGGCAACCAGCGTGCGAGCGACGTGAGCGGCGGGCTCGGTGCGGTCGCCAAGGTGCTGCGCATGATGCTGCAGTCCGCCGTGCTCGCGGTCGGTGCCTATCTCGTGATCCATCAGGAGGCCACCGGCGGCATCATCATCGCCGGCTCGATCCTGAGCGCGCGGGCGCTGGCGCCGGTCGATCTCGCGATTGCGCATTGGAAGAGCTTCGTCGCCGCGCGGCAGAGCTGGCAGCGCCTCAACCGCCTGCTGCAGCAGATTCCGGCGCGGCCGGAGCAGACGCTGTTGCAGGCGCCGCAGAAGAAACTCTCGGTCGAGGCGGTGACCATGGTTGCGCCGGGCGACCAGCGCCCGATCGTGCAGGATGTCACCTTCGCCGTCGAAGCCGGCAGCGGCGTCGGCGTGATCGGCCCGAGCGGTTCCGGCAAATCGTCGCTGATCCGGGCGCTGGTCGGCGTCTGGGTGCCGGCGCGCGGCAAGGTACGGCTCGACGGTGCCGCGCTGGATCAGTGGTCGTCGGACCAACTCGGCCGCCATGTTGGCTATTTGCCGCAGGACGTCGAACTGTTCGCCGGCACGGTCGCGCAGAACATCTGCCGGTTCGATCCCGACGCCAAGTCCGACGGTATCATCGCGGCGGCCAAGGAGGCCGGCGTGCATGAGATGATCATCAAGATGCGCGAGGGCTACGACACCCAGGTCGGCGAGCAGGGCACAGCGCTTTCCGCCGGCCAGGCGCAGCGCGTCGCGCTGGCGCGCGCGCTCTACGGCAATCCGTTCCTGATCGTGCTGGACGAGCCGAACTCCAATCTCGACAGCGAAGGCGACGAGGCGCTGACCCGCGCCGTGCGTGGCGCCCGCGAGCGCGGCGCCGTCGTCATCGTGGTCGCACACCGGCCGATCGGCATCGAGGGCGTCGACCAGCTGCTGGTGCTCAAGGACGGCCGCATGCAGACCTTCGGGCCGAAGGAGACCGTGCTCGCGCAGGTGCTGCAGCGCGTCGCGCCGCCGGCGCCCACGCCGATCAAGATCGTCGCCGATGCGGGGTCGACCAAGTCATGAGCGACCGCATGACCGATCAGCCGCGCAACGCACATGCTTCGATCAGAAAGCACCTCGTGGTCGGCCTCGTCGTGGTCCTGGTTCTGGGCGGCGGCGTCGGTGGCTGGGCCGCGACGGTGCCGATCTCGGGCGCGCTGATCGCGCCGGGCTCGGTGGTGGTCGATACCAACGTCAAGAAGGTGCAGCATCCGACCGGCGGCGTCGTTGGCGAAATCCTGGCGCGCGACGGCGACACGGTCAAGGCGGGCGACGTCGTCGTGCGTCTCGACGAGACCGTCGTGAAGGCGAGCCTTGCGATCGTGGTCAAGACGCTGAACGGTCTCTATGCGCGTGCGGCCCGGCTCCAGGCCGAGCAGCAGGGCCTCGACAAGATCGCGTATCCGCCGCAGCTCACCGAGCAGGCGAGGGATCCCGACGTCCGCGATATCATGGCGAACGAAACCAAGCTGTTCGAGGTCCGGGTCAACGGCCGCGCCGGCCAGAAGGCGCAGCTGCGCGAACGCGTCACCCAGCTCAACGAGGAAATCGCCGGCCTGCAGGCGCAGGAAACCTCCAAGGACAAGGAGATCGCGCTGGTGCAGCAGGAGCTGGTCGGCGTCCGCCAGCTGTATGAGCAGCATCTGGTGCAGCTCACCCGCCTCACCACGCTGGAGCGCGACGCGGCGCGGCTCGCCGGCGAGCGCGCGCAGTACATTGCGTCGCGTGCCCAGGCCAAGGGCAAGATCACCGAGACCGAGCTGCAGATCATCCAGGTCGACAAGGACATGCTCTCGGAGGTCTCGAAGGACCTGCGCGAGGCCAACGACAAGATCGGTGAATTCGTCGAGCGCAAGGTGACCGCCGAAGACCAGCTCCGTCGCATCGACATCCGCGCCCCGCAGGACGGTGTGGTGCTGCAATCGACCGTCCACACGGTCGGCGGCGTCGTCACCGCGGGCGATGCCATCATGATGATCGTGCCGAGGGCCGACGATTTGTCGGTCGAGGCCAAGGTCAATCCGCAGGACATCGACAAGCTCCAGGTCGGACAGAAGACCGTGCTGCGGCTCTCCGCCTTCAACCAGCGCACCACGCCGGAACTGAACGGCGTCGTCACCCGCGTCTCCGCCGACGTCAACACCGACCAGCGCACCGGGCAGAGCTATTACACGATCCGCGTCTCGATGCCGCCCGAAGAAGTCGCGCGCCTCGGCAGCGAGGTGAAGATCATCCCCGGCATGCCGGTGGAAGCCTTCGTCCAGACCGGCGACCGCACCATGATGTCGTATCTGATGAAGCCGCTGAGCGACCAGTTCATGCGCTCGTTCCGCGAGAAGTAGGTTCTCGCGAATCTTCGTAGCCCGGATGAAGCGCAGTGAAATCCGGCAACGGTCGCGCGGCAGATACAGCTGCCCCGGATTGCGCTTCGCTCCATCCGGGCTACGGCCCCTTAACCCGGAGCGGGCTCTTTCCCCACGTCGTCCCTGCGAAAGCAGGGACCCAACCACCGCAGATCATTGCGGCGCAACGCTGTGGCCACAGCGTTCTTGAACGATGGCATCGGTGGTTATGGGTCCCGGGTCGCGCTGCGCTTGCCCGGGACGACGGCGGAAAACTATTGCGCCAGATTCTTCAGCAGCAGCTCCAGCGCCGCCTTCGCGAACGCCTGCATGTTGGCCTGCCGGTCGCCGCTGGCGGTCTCCAGCGTGATCACTTGCTGCTGCGGACCGGCGACTGCCATGCAGCTATGGCCGGCGGCATCGCCGTAGCGGTTGCCGGTCGGGCCGGCGGCGCCGGTCTCCGACAATCCCCAGTCGGTCGAGAGCGCTCGCGGATCTGGCGTGCGAGTAGCTGCGCATAAGGCTCTGACGACGAGCGGAGGCCGCGCATGGCGTCGTCGGGAATGTCCATCAGCGCGCGTCGTGCATCGCGGGTGTAGATCACGCCGCCGCCGAGGAAATAGGCCGATGCGCCGGGCACTGCGAGCAGCGATGCCGAGATCAGTCCGCCGGTGGAGGATTCCGCGACCGCAATTGTCTGCTTGTTCGCGATCAGCTTCGCGGCGACCTGTTCGGCGATGGATATGAGTGCGTTCATCGGCGCTCTTTCTCGTTGCTTGCCATGAAAATCCTGTAGGGCGTTCTGCCTTCCTAGCACACCACACCGGCCTCTGCCGAGTTGCGGACCGCAGCCCGGCCTGATTGAATACCGGACAAGAACCAAGCGGCGCCCGACAAGTTGTTGTGAGAGCGTGCGCCGGAGGAAACACCATGACGTTGCCGATCGCGGGTGGCGTGGATTGCGATCTGCATCCCGCCGTGCCTCACCTCACCAGCCTGCTGCCGTATATGAACGACTACTGGCGCGACCAGGTGACGACGCGCGGCATGACCGACCTGATCTCGCAATCCTATCCGACCAATTCGCCGATCGCCTCGCGGCCGGACTGGCGCCCCGCCCAGGGCAAGCCGGGTTCGCGCCTTGCCGACATGCAGCGCCAGTCGCTCGACCGGTTCGGCACCGCCACTGGCATCTGCAATCCGCTCTACGGCGTGCAGATGGTGTTCTCGGAGGACATGGCCGATGCCTTCTGCCGCGCGCTGAACGACTGGCTGGTCAAGGAATGGCTCGACAAGGACGATCGTCTGTGCGGCTCGATCGTGATCCCCGTACAGAGCATCGAGAAGGCGGTCGCCGAAATCGAGCGCTGTGCGCAGGACCAGCGCTTCGTGCAGGTGCTGATGCTCGTGATGGGCGACATGCCGCTCGGCAAGCGTCACTATTGGCCGATCTACGCCGCGGCCGAACGGCTCGGCCTGCCGATCGGCATCCATGCCGGCAGCGCCTATCACAACCCGCCGACCTCGGTCGGCTGGGGTTCCTACCACATCGAGGACTATGTCGCGCAGGCGCAGGCGTTCCAGACCCAGCTCACCAGCCTGATCGTCGAGGGCGTGTTCGCGCGTCATCCGAACCTGAAAATGGTGATGCTGGAGTCCGGCTTCACCTGGCTGCCGCCGTTCCTGTGGCGGCTGCACAAGTTCTGGCGCGGCGTACGCATGGAGACGCCGTGGGTCGACCGCGCGCCGCTGGAGATTGTGCGCAGCAACATCCGCTTCTCGCTGCAGCCGGTCGACGCGCCGCCGGACGGCGACACGCTGAACCGGCTGTTCGACCATATGCAGTCGGACGAATTGATCCTATTCTCGACCGACTACCCGCATTGGCAGTTCGACGGTGACGAGGTGCTGCCGAAGGGGCTGTCGCAGGATCTGGTCCGCAAGATCATGATCGACAATCCGCACGCGACCTATGGCCGGTTGAAGGTGAAGGAGACGACGCCATGAACATCCAGATTCGGGAACGTCCCGACGCGGCTGCGTCAGCTGGCACCAAGACCGCGATCGCCGATTGCGACATCCATCCCGCACGCGCGACCAAGGACGAGCTGCATCCTTATCTGGCCAAGCGCTGGCACAGCCATCTCGAAACCTTCGGCGTCCATCCCTATCAGGGCATGATGGAGGGCCCGCCCTATCCGAAGGCGCAGCCGAATGCGTCGCGCCGCGATGCCTATCCGCCGGAAGGCGGCCCGCAGGGCTCGTCGCTGTCCTTCATGCAGAAGCAGCATCTCGATCCCAACAATGTCGCGCTCGGCGTGCTCAACCCGCTCAACACCGGGCAGGGCATCCGCAACCAGGATCTCGCGTCCGCGATCTGCGCGGCGATCAACGACTGGCAGATCGAGAAATGGACTAGCAAGGACTCGCGCCTCAAGGGCTCGGTTGTTGTCGCCAACGAGGACGGCGTGTCGGCCGCGGCCGAAATCCGCAGGCGCGCAGGCGATACGAATTTCGTCCAGGTGCTGCTGCTGAGCCGCAATGTCGAGCCGCTCGGCCAGCGCCGTTACTGGCCGATCTATGAGGCGGCGCAGGAGGCCGGTCTTCCGATCGGCGTGCACGCCTTCGGCTTCGGCGGCAACCCGATCACCGCGTCGGGCTGGCCGAGCTATTACATCGAGGAGATGGTCGGGCATTCGCAATGCCAGCAGACCGCGCTGGCGAGCCTCGTGCTCGAGGGCGTGTTCGAGCGTTTCCCGAAACTGAAGATGGTGATGGTCGAGGCCGGGTTCGGCTGGGCGCCGTCGCTGGCCTGGCGGCTCGACAAGGTGTTTGCGCGGCTGCACGCCGAGGTGCCGCATCTGAAGCGCAAGCCGTCGGAGTATATCCGCGATCACATCTGGTGGACGACGCAGCCGATGGAGGATCCGGAGAGCCGCGACCATCTGTTCCAGACCATCGAGTGGATCGGTTGGGACAAGCTGTTGTTCGCGACCGATTACCCGCACTGGGATTACGACGAGCCGTCGCGCGTGCTGCCGGCGGGCGTCAGCGACGCCAACCGCCAGGCATTCTATCTCGACAATGCGAAGCAGCTGTACGGCGTCTCCTGATGGCAAGGCATGTAATCGCTCCGGTGGATGAGCTGCCGCCGGGGTCGCGAAAATTCCTCGAGATCGACGGACGGCCGATTGCTGTCTTCAACGTCAAGGGCGAGTTCTTCGGCCTGTTGAACCGCTGCCCGCATCAGGGCGCGGCGCTGTGCGAGGGGCCGCTGATCGGGCTCGCCTCGTCGTCGGACCCCGGCGAGATCGAATACACCAAGCTCGGTGAGATCCTGCGCTGTCCCTGGCACGGCTGGGAGTTCGATATCCGCACGGGCCAGTCCTATTGCGACCCGCGCCGCTTCCGCGTGCGCGCCTATCCCGTCAGTGTCGAGCCGGGCACCAATGTGGTGAAGGGGCCGTATGTCGCCGAGACCATCAAGGTCGCGGTGGAAAGCGACTACGTCGTGGTGGATCTCTGACGACCCGTCATTCCGGGGCGCCGCGAAGCGGCGAGCCCGGAATCCATTCCACCGCTTGTTCTCCGGCTCGATGGATTCCGGGCCTGCGCCTTCCAAGTCGGCTGTTGCCGACTTGGACGCTCAACATCTGCCGAACTCGGGTAAACCCGAGTTCGGGCGGCGCATCCCGGAATGACAGGATGCGGGTGAGCCAGCGTAGCTCAACCGACCCACTACTCATTCCGCCGTCATCTGCCGTTCGCGCGCGTAGCGCACCAGCGCGACGAAGCGGTAGACGCCGTGCACGAATTTTCCGTAGGGCATGGTGATGAACAGCGCGAACACCACGCCGAGATGCAGCGCCAGCAGCGGGCCCATCGCGGCGCTCTCGCGCCACAGCAGCAAGGCAAGGCCGGTGACGCTGGTCAGGAACAGCATCAGGATGAACGCGGTGTCCATGCCCATCTGCTGCTCGTCGACCAGCACGCGGTCGCGCTTCCATTTTTCTGACAAGAGCCCGATCGGGCCGACCACGAGCCCGATGCCGCCGAGCGTGCCGAGCACCACCGGCAGATCCCACCACGCATAGGGCGCTTCGCGCGCCAGCAAATAATGGTACAGCGTGCCGACGCAGGTCGCGGCGAAGCACAGCATGAAGCCGTAGAAGGTGAAGTGGTGATACAGCTTGCGGCGGTCGGTCGGGTGGTCGTCCTCGTTGAAGCAGCCGACACCGCCACCATCGAGATAGCGCAGTTCGCCGGCGTCGCGGACCGCCTGCAACAGCGACTTCGCGTCCGTTTTCATGCCGACGGGTTCGCCGATCGCGCGCCAGAATGCGCGCACGCCCATCACTAGCGCGAGCATCGCATAGAGCAGGGCGGCGCCGAACAGCAGCGCCATCGCATTATGCGGCATCAGTTTGTAGAACGCGCCGGGCCCGGTGTGGATGCCGGTGAGCACGCCGCGGTCGTTGATCGCGGCAAAGCCGAAGATGAAAGCCGCGACGCTGAGCGCGGCGATCAGGCTGATGAGGAGGCCGTTGCGTGCAAACGCGCCGGCAAATGCGCGCGGCCAGGCATAGGCAGCGTAGGATTCCGCGCGTGCCACCGCCAGCGTCTTCGGGACATTGACGTTGAACTCGTGCGGTGGCGAGAACTGGCAGTCGGTGTAGCAGGCGCCGCAGGCATGGCACAGATTGGCGAGATAGTTGAGGTCGCCGTCGGAGAAGGCACGGCGCATCTCCATCGCGGGAAACACCGCGCACAGGCCCTCGCAATAGCGGCAGGAATTGCACACCGTCATCAGACGGTCGGCTTCCTGCAAGATCCTCGTCCCGTGCATCTCGCCAGCCTTGTCCTTAGTTCCGCGCATTCTTCGCCGCTTCCCGCCCGGCGACGCGGCCGAACACGCTGCCGATGGTCATGCCGATGCCGGCGGCGTAGCCCTTGCCGAGCACGTTGCCGGCCATGATCTCGCCGGCCGCGAACATGTTGGCCGACGGCTTGCCGTCCTTCATCAGCATCCGCGACTGCTTGTTCACGCGGGTGCCGAGATAGGTGAAGGTGATGCCGGGCCGCACCGGATAGGCGAGATAGGGCGGCGTCTCGATCTTGCGCGCCCAATGTGTCTTCGCCGGCGTGATGCCTTGGGTAGCGCAGTCGTCGAGGATCGTGTGGTCGAACGTGCCGGGCTGCACCGCGGCGTTGAAATCGGTGATGGTCTTTTCCAGCGCTGGCGCATCGAGCTCGAGCTTGCCGGCGAGCTCGGCAATCGTGGCGCCCGCGATCGGCGGAAACAGCGTCGGCATGAAGCTCGTGACGACGGTTGAATCGAAGATGATGTAGGCGATCTGGTCCGGCTGCGCGGCGACCAAGCGGCCCCAGATCGCGTAGCGCTTCGGCCAGATGTCCTCGCCCTCGTCGTAGAACCGCTCGGCGTGCTTGTTGACGACGATGCCGAACACGACCGAGTCGTGGCGGGTGATGATGCCGCCGTCGAATTTCGGCGCACGGGCATCGATCGCCACCGCATGGCATTGCGTTGGATCGCCGATCTCCTGCACGCCCTTGGCGAGCAGCATCTTCAGGATCGCGCCGCGGTTATAGGGCGTACCGCGAATCAGGAAATTGTCGGCGGCCTCGCCCCAATATTCTTTCAGCCATTCGATATTGGCCTCGAAGCCGCCGGCGGCCGCGACCAGCGTCGAGGCGCGCACCTCGGTCTTGCCGCCGACCGGCTGCTTCAGCTGCGCCGACAGGAACATGCCGTCCTCGATCTTGAGATCGATCACCTCGGCATTGTAGAGGACGTCGACGCCGAGCTCCTCAGCGGTGCGATAGAGCGCGTTCAGCATCGCGCGGCCGCCGCCGAGGAAGAACGAGTTGGTGCGGCCAAGGCTCAGCGTGCCGCCGAGCGAAGGCTGCCAGCGCACGCCCTGTTCGACGATCCAGTTCAGAATGTCCTTGGACTCGTGGATCATGAAGCGCGCCAGTTCCTCGTCGGTCTGGCCGCCGGTCACCAGCAGCAAATCCTTCCAGAACTCCTCCTCGGTGTAGGGACCGGTGAGGATCTCGGTCGCCGCGTCATGGGCGCAGCGCATGTTGCGGGTGTGGCGGGTGTTGCCGCCGCGGTAGAATTTCGGGGCGCCCTCCAGCGCCAGCACGGAGGCGCCGGCGCGCCGTGCGCTGATCGCAGCACAAAGCGCGGCGTTGCCGCCGCCGATCACCAGCACGTCAAACCTGCGCGTCAGATCAACCATGCGCTCTTGTTATCGCTGTTGGCATGGAAAGCAACAGGGGCAGGCGAATGAGCATGCTCCGGAAAAGTGTGTAGCGGTTTTCCGAAAGATCATGCTCAAATCAAGGAGTCTGCCCCGATTGCATGCACGGGATCAGGCCGCAACCGTCTCGCGCTGCTCGATGGTCTGGCCGCCACGATAGACGATGAGCGCGGCGATGATGCCGAGAACAGCGCCGAACATGAGCCAGTAGGCAGGTGAGGCCTTGTCCTGGCCGCTCATGGCGATCAACTTGGTTGCGACAAAGGGGGTCGACGTGCCGAAGATGCCCGCCGCCAACGCGAACGCGATCGAGAAGCAGGTGGTGCGGACATGCGCCGGCACGATCTCGACCAGGCATCCTAGCATCGTGCCGCTGTAGACGCCAAAGTAGAACGAGAACATCATCTGCACGGCCAGCAGCTTCCCGAGCGTGGGCTCATGCGAGAGCCACGACAGTGCCGGGTAGGCCGTCACGAACGACAGGCTCGCGATCGCGATCAGCACCGGCTTGCGGCCGATCCGGTCCGACAGCGCGCCGCCGACCGGATTCCAGATGAAATTCGTCACCGCAACGAGCAGGGTCACCAGCAGCGTCCCGGAGGCCGAAAGGTGCAGCTCCTTGCCGAAGCCGGGCGCATACACCGTGATGAAATAGAACGTCGTGGTGGTCAGAACCGCGATCATCATGCCCAGGATGACGATGCGCCAGTTCTCCAGCGCCGAGGCGAACACTTCGCGCGGCGTCGGATGCTTCTTCATGGCCAGGAAGGCCGGCGTTTCCTCGAGCGAACGCCGCAACATGAAGATCACGGGAATGATGAGGCATCCAATGAAGAACGGGATGCGCCATTTGGCGACGCCGCCGATCGCATCCAGGAAAGTGTCGCCTGGGATCACCTCTCTCAGGACGAAGCCGATCACGGCTGCAACAAAGATGGCGACCTGCTGGCTCGAAGATTGAAACGAGGTGTAGAAGCCGCGGTTGCCGGGTGTTGCGATCTCGGAGAGATAAACGGAGACGCCGCCCAGTTCGACGCCGGCGGAGAAGCCCTGGATCAGCCGGCCAATCAGCACGATGATCGTTGCGGCAATGCCGATCGATGCATAAGAGGGGCAGAACGCAATCACCACCGTGCCAAGCGCCATCAGCGCGAGCGTCACGATCAGGCCCTGGCGGCGGCCGATGCGATCGATGTAGGAGCCGAGCACGACCGCGCCCACGGGACGCATCAGCGCGCCGAGCCAGAACACGCCGTACGCATTGAGCAGCGCCGCGGTCTCATTCTGAGCGGGGAAGAACGCTTTCGCGATGTCCTGCGCATAGAAGCCGAACAGGAAGAAGTCGAATTGCTCGAGGAAATTGCCGCTGGTCGCGCGCAGGATGGCGCCGAGACGCGACTTGATCTGCGGGACTTGCGATGAACTCGACTGCGACATAACGCCCTTTCCTCCCCGTGACAAAACGACCGGCGCAAATTGTGTCGCCGGCCAAGGCAGTTAACTGCCATATGCGGCAATTTGGCACGGCTGTCCGGCGCGACCAACCCGAAATCGCGCCGCCGCTATGGGAAAAAAGCCGTAGTGGAATTTGATGGGAGCGTTTTCGAGCGAAGTGGACACCGGTTCGCGTGAAGAAAACGCCTCAGAACAATAATCTCGTGCGGCGTGCGCCGCATCAAGGCGCTGTATGCGCCGCGGCGAGCCAGGACCGGAACGCAGAGAGCTTCGGTGAATCGGCGCGTCCCTGCGGCGTGACGAGATAGAAGCCGGCGTCCGCCGGCAGCGCGATCTTGAAGGGAACCACGAGGCGGCCCTTGGCGATGTCGTCCTGCACATAGGAGGTGCGGCCCATCGCGATGCCGATGCCGTCGATCGCGGCCTGGATCGTCACGAACAGCAGGTCGAAGGTCACGCCCGGCTGCTTGGAAATGTCGGTCGGCAATCCCGCCGCGGTCAGCCACAGCCGCCAGTCGTCGCTGTTGGCGTTGCTGGTGTGCAGCAGCACATGGTCCCTGAGATCTTCGGGGCACTTGAGCGGCCTGGTTCCATCCAGCAGCGACGGGCTGCACACCGGAAACAGCTCGTCCGCCATCAGCCAGTCCGCGCGCAGGCCCGCCCATTGTCCGCGGCCGTAGCGGATGGCCGCATCCACCTTGTCGCGCTGGAAGTCGACCAGGCTGGTCGAGGTGGTGATGCGGACATCGATGCCGGAATGCGCCTCCTGGAACGCCGACAGCCGCGGCAGCAGCCATTTGGCGGCGAGCGATGCCAGCGTCGAGACGGTCAGCACATGATCGTCGTCCCGGCGCAGCAGGCGATCGGTCGCGAGCCTGAGGTCATTGAAGGCGGCGCGGACGCCGGGAAGGTATTCGGCGGCCTCCGACGTCAGGCTCAGTGAACGGTTCTGGCGGACGAACAGACGAACGCCGAGCTCTTCCTCGAGGCGCCGGATCTGATGGCTGATCGCGGTCTGCGTCACGTTCAATTCGGACGCTGCGACCGTGAAGCTCATATGCCGCGCGGCGGCCTCGAACGCCCTGAGGCCGTTCAACGAAGGCAGGCGGCTGGTCATCTCAGATGGTCTCCAAATACATGACTTTAATTCATGCGAAGCGGTACAAAGTGTCGTTTGTGAACAGGCCGAATAGCTCCGATATTACCGCCAAGAGGTTACCGATAGGAGCCGCAGATGTCCATTTCCACCCATGAATCGATGACAAATCATCATACGCCAGATCATCATGCATCGGGGCTGTTGAACCAGGTCAGCGACACGCTGCATGTCTGGTGGGATCGCTACGAGCGCCGCCGCGAGCTGTCGCAGTGGACCGAGCGCGACCTGCACGACATCGGCATGTCCCGCAGCGACATCGTTTTCGAGACCGACAAGCCGTTCTGGCGGGCCTGAAGAGGACGCCGTCGCCGGCGCCGCCTCGATCGAGGGGCGCCGGCCAATTCCTTCACCCGAGGAGCGTGTCATGACTGCGCTGCATCTCGACGATCTCAAGCAATATTCTGACGTGCTGCGCGCCAAGAACGGCAGCGAGATCAAGGTGCGCTTCGTCGAGCCGCGCGACCGTGAAGAGCTGCAGGCTTACATCCGCTCGCTCTCCGCCGGGTCCCGTTACAACCGCTTCCTGGGTGCACTAAGCGAGCTGCCAAAGATGGAGCTCGAGCGTTTTATTCACGTCGGCGAGGCTGACCGGTTCACGGTGGTCGCGACGATGCTGGTCGATGGTTTTGAGACCATCGTCGGCGAAGCCCGCTACGCCTTCCATGCCGATACGTCGAGCGTCGAGTTCGGCCTGTCGATCGATGACCGGTGGCAGGGCCACGGCATTGGCAAGGCGCTGCTGAAGAATCTCGAATGCCGCGCGGCGTCTTTCGGAGCCGAGCGCATCTTCGGCGACACGCTGCGGTCCAACGCCCCGATGATCGGTCTCGCCCGCAAGTCCGGCTATGCCTTCACTGCGAGCCCCGGCGATTGGAAGCTGGTGCGCTTTGCGAAAGAGATCTACGTCGAACCACAAGACATTCCCTGTGCCAGCTGGCGGCTTGCCGCCACTTCCCGCTCGGCCACGATGTCCTCGCTTGCGGTTTGACTGACTAGGCCCGGTTCTGGCCCTCCAGAACCGGGCCCTTTTCTTTGGATCTAGCTCTCACGCCATAGCCCGGATGAAGCGCAGCGCAATCCGGGATCAGCTTTCGCCGCGGATAGTCTGTCCCGGATTACGGTGCGCTTCATCCGGGCTACGCGCTTGCTTCGCCTCTCCCCTGTGGGAGAGGCCGCAGCGCATGCAGCGAAGCGGAATGCGGTGCGGGTGAGGGGTGCGGTCTCTCGGCAGACTCGCCCTCACGAAGAGACCTGAACCCCTCACCCGGATTGCATCTTCCGATGCAATCCGACCTCTCCCACAAGGGGAGAGGTGACTTGAAGGGCGCTACGCGCTCAACTCCCCCGAAACACCGGCTTGCGCTTCTCGATGAAAGCCTGCACGGCCTCCTTGTGATCCGCTGTCGTGGTGAGGCGGATCAGCCGTTCAGCCTCGTGGTCGCGCGCGGTGGCGAAGTCGAATTGCAGCGCCTCGTCGAGATTGTCCTTCATGTAGCGCAGCGCGAGCGTCGGGCCTTCGGCGATCGATTTCGCCAGCGCGAACGCCTCGTCCTGCAGCGTCTCGTCCGGCACCACGCGGTTGACGAGACCGATCTGCTCGCATCTTGCGGCATCGACCTTCTCGGACGTGAACATCAGCTCGCGGGCGCGCGAGGTGCCGACCAAGCGCGTCAGCAGCCAGGCCATGCCGTAGTCGCCGCTCAGCGCCACGCGCAGATAACCGGTCGAGATGAAGGCGGATTGCGCCGCGATCCGGATGTCGCAGGCCATCGCGATGGCGAGCCCGGCGCCGACCGCGGGGCCGGGCAATGCGGCGATGGTGGGCTTGCGCACCGAGGCGAGCGCACCGGTGAGCAGGCGCTGGCGCTCCTGCAGGTCGGCGACCTTGTCCTCATAGGACATTTCGAGCTTCTTTGGGTCGCGATTTGCGCCCATGCCCTTGACGTTGCCACCGGCGCAGAACGCCTTGCCGGCGCCGGTGACGAGCAGCACGCCGACCTCGGGGTTCTCGCCGCAGGTCCGGATCATCGTGCGCAGCGCTGGCGTCAGCGTGTCCGACAGCGAGTTGCGGGCGTCCGGGCGGTTCAGCGTGATGATGGCGACGCGGTCGCGGATCACGCAGAGCAGTTCGTCGGTGCCGGTCTCGATCTTGATTTCAGCGGTCATGGTTTCTTCCCCTGTTTCCTTCGTCATTGCGAGCGCAGCGAAGCAATCCATGCTGCCACGCGTGGAGAAATGGATTGCTTCGTCGCTTCGCTCCTCGCAATGACGGACGGCGCTCGAGCCAGCCTACGCCGCTTGCATGATCTCCGTCATCTCAAAACTTCTCAACCCAGGGCCGCAATTCCAGCTCCCAGGTCCAGGCGCTGCGCGGCTGTTGCAGCACGTTCCAGTAGCTCAACGCGATCGCGTCGGGATCGAGCATCGAATCCGGGCGGTCGGCGGGCTCGGCGCGCGCGGCGCTGCGGATGCCGCCGTCGATCACGAAATGCGCGACATGGATGCCTTGCGGCGACAATTCGCGCGCCATGCTCTGCGCTAGTCCGCGCAATGCGAACTTGCCCATCGCGAACGGCGCCGATTGCGCATAGCCCTTGACGCTGGCGGAGGCGCCGGTGAACAGGATCGCGCCCTTCTTGTTGGGCAGCATGCGCTTTGCTGCTTCCTGCGCCACCAGGAAACCGCCGAACGCCGAGACCGCGATCGCCTGCTCGACCTCGGAGGGGACGAGTTCAACGAAGGGCCCGCGGCTGCGGCCGGAGGCGTTATAGACCACGAGATCAGGTGTTCCGATCTCGCGTTCGACCAGGCCGAACAGACGTTCGACATCCTCGGCCTTGGTGGCGTCGCAGGCATAGGCGCGCGCGCCGGTTTCCGTGCAGAGCGCACCGAGCTTCTCGATGCTGCGCGCGCCCAGCGCCACGCGAATTCCCTCCCGCGAAAATAGCCGCGTCAGCGAGGCGCTGAGGCCCTCGCCGGCGCCGACGATCAGGGCGATCTTGTACTTCGGAATATCCATTGGGCTTTCCTTTGCTCGGCCGGAGGAGGATAGTCGTGCCCAAACAAATGAGCACCGCAGCCGGGAATTCAATGCAGCCGCACAAGCACGATCTGAAAACGTCGTCCGCCAGCCAGCCGGGCCCGTTGGCGCCCGATACGACGGGAATGAATTTCTACCGGGCCGATCCGGCGCTGACCGATCTTCTCAAACTGCATCTGCCCGAGGCGTTGTTCCGCCACATCGAGCCGCATCTCGACCGGCTCGGCGGATTGGCCGGCGGCACTCTCGACGAATGCGCGCGGCTTGCCGACCGGCATACGCCGGTGCTGCACCAGCGCGACAAGTTCGGCCGCGATGTGCAGCACATCGAATATCATCCCGCCTATCGCGAGATCGAGAAGGCCGCGTTTGGCGAGTTCGGCATTCACGCGCTGTCGATCCGCAAGGGCATCATGGGCTGGCCCGACAAATATCCAGTGGTGGCCAAGCACGCCTTTACTTTCCTGTTCAACCAGGCCGAATTCGGCATGGGCTGCCCGATCAACGTCACCGACGGTTGCGCAAAGCTGCTGGCGAATTTCGGCAGCGAAGCGTTGAAGGCGAAATATCTCGACGGCCTGACCCAGACCGACATGAGCAAGCTGACGCAGGGCGGCCAGTTCATGACCGAAAAAGAAGGCGGCTCCGACGTCGGCACGCTGACCACGCGCGCGGTGCAGGAGGGCGACCACTGGCGGCTCTATGGCGAGAAGTGGTTCTGCTCGAATGCCGATGCCAAGGTGGTGATGCTGCTCGCGCGCCCCGAGGGCGCAGGGCCGGGCACCCGTGGCGTCGGCCTGTTCTTGATGCCGCGTTTCCTCGATGACGGCTCGCAGAACCACTACCGGATCGTGCGCCTGAAGGACAAGCTCGGCACCCGCTCGATGGCCTCGGGTGAGATCAAGCTCGACGGTGCGATCGCGTACGCCGTCGGCAAGCTTGACCGCGGCTTCGTGCAGATGGCCGAGATGGTGAATTCGTCGCGGCTCTCCAATGGCGTGAAGTCGACCGCGCTGATGCGCCGCGCCTGGCACGACGCGGTCACGGTCGCGCGGGGGCGCGTGGTGTTCGGCCAACGGATCATCGACCTGCCGCTGGCGCGGCGCCAGCTGATGAAGATCATGCTGCCGACCGAGCAGGCGCTGTCGATGAGCTTCCTGACCGCCGACGCGCTCGACCGCGCCGAGGCCGGCAGCCAGGACGCCGCGGCGCTGCTCCGCATCCTCACGCCGACCCTGAAATTCCGCGCCACCCGCGACGCCCGCAAGGTCTGCGGCGATGCGATGGAGATGCGCGGCGGCATCGGCTACATCGAGGAATTCGTCACGCCGCGGCTGCTGCGCGATGCGCATCTCGGCTCGATCTGGGAGGGCACCGGCAACATCGTCGCGATCGATGCGCTGAAGCGCGCGGTCGGACGCCATGGCGCCGACAATGCGCTCGCCGCCGATCTGCATGCGCGGCTCGATGACAGCCCGAACGTGCCGCAAGCCTGGCGCAACCGGCTGTGCGATCTCAGCGATCGTGCGATCGGGTTTGCGCGCGAGGTCGCAGGCCGCATCGACAATGAGGGCGATGCGCGGCGCGCCACCAGCCTGCTCTATCACGTCGCGAGCGCCGTAGCGCTGGCGTGGGAGGGCGGACGTATCCACGAGATGCGCGGGGACGCGCGCCGGCTGTTGCTGTCGCGGATGGTGATCGATCACCGCGTGACGCCGGGCGATCCGTTCCGGCTTACGGAAAATACCGTTCAGCGCAGGATGACCGAGCACCTGCTCGGCGCTCGCGCCGTCGGCATGGCCGAGGTTGGCGGATTGCTCATCGCAGCGTAGTCTGCCGCGCGAGCTCAACGCCTAATCAAAACAGAAACGCTAAGGGAGACCCCGATGAAGGCCGCCGTCCTGCATGAAGTCAATCAGCCGCTGGTGATCGAGGATGTCAGCGTACCCAATCCGGGGCCGCGCGAGGTCCTGATCCGCACCGCGGTCGCGGGTCTCTGCCATTCCGACCTCCACTTCATGGAAGGCCTCTATCCGCATCCGCTGCCGGCGGTGCTCGGCCATGAATCGGCCGGCGTGGTCGAGAAGGTCGGCTCAGACGTCAATTACGTGAAGCCGGGCGATCACGTCGTCACCTGCCTGTCGGTGTTCTGCGGCACCTGCGACAATTGCACCACCGGCCGCACCGTTCTGTGCACCGACACCACGGTGAAGATGCTGCCCGGCGCCTCCAACCGCCTGTCGTGGGGCAGGAAGGAGAAGCTCAACCAGTTCCTCAATCTGTCGTCGTTCGCCGAGCAGATGCTGGTGCACGAGAACGCGATCGTGAAGATCAAGAAGGAGATGCCGCTCGATCTCGCCGCGCTGATCGGCTGCGGCGTCATCACCGGCTATGGCGCCGTGGTGAACACCGCGAAGGTCACCGCGGGCGAGACCGTGGCTGTGATCGGTTGCGGCGGCGTCGGCATGGCCGCGATCAACGGCGCGCAGATCGCCGGCGCCGGCCGCATCATCGCGATCGATACCAATCCGGCGAAGCTGCAACTCGCGACCAAGCTCGGGGCCACCGACATCGTTGATCCCGCGCGCGGCGACGTGGTCCAGCAGGTGCGCGAGCTCACCGGCGGCGGTGTGCATCACTCCTTCGAGGTGCTCGGCCGCAAGGAGACCGCCGAGCAGGCCTTCGCCATGCTGGCGGCGGGCGGCACCGCGACCATCGTCGGCATGATCCCGTTCGGCCAGAAGATCGAGCTGCACGGCTTCGACTTCCTGCGCGAGCGCCGCATCCAGGGCTCGTCGATGGGCTCCAACCACTTCCGCGTCGACATGCCGCGCCTCGTCGACTTCTACATGCGCGGCAAGCTGCATCTCGAGGACTGGATCTCGGCCAAGCTGAAGCTCAGCGAGATCAACGAGGGTTTTGCCAACATGAAAGCCGGCAAGACGCTGCGCAGCGTGATCATGTTCGACAGCTGAGGTCGTGTCATCCCGGCGTGGGCCGGGACCCATACGCCGCGGCTTCGCTTTGGGCACGTCGGTGGACGATTTTCTTAGCGATCTGAGCGGTGGTGGTTATGGGTCCCGGCCTACGCCGGGACGACACCTAACCATTCAGCGCGCGACGTGCGCAGACACCGCGAGCCATTTGCCGTTTTGCCGCGCCCAGCAATCGGTGTAGCGGCCGTACGCGGGCTCACCGTCCGCGCCCGTGTAGCTGGTCTGGGCGTGGATGATGGCGAAATCACCGAGGATGCGGATCCTGACGTCCTCGGCCTTCAGTCCCTTGATCCTCACGGGGATCGCCGTCTGCTTCAGGAAGGCGGCGCGGTCGACCAGGCTCTTGTCGGGATTGGTGCAGTAGAACTCCTGCGCCAGGATTTCATCGAAACGCTTGACGTCGCAGTTCTGAACCGAGTCGACATAATCCTTGTTGAGCTTCGTGAGCTCTTCGAGATCGTTGCTCATTGGTGTTTTCCCTGTTGCTATTGTTCGTCATTGCCGCGCTCTCGATACCGTCATCCTGAGGTGCGAGCTCTTGCGAGCCTCGAAGGATGCACGGCCACAGTCGGGCCGTCGACCCTTCGAGACGGCCGCTTCGCGGCCTCCTCAGGGTGACGGTGATAGAGTTAGGTGCCTGTCGTCGCTCTGCAATGATCGCATCAATCGTCGAACATCTTCGGTGGCACGAAGCCGCCGAACTCGCGCTCGATCAGCTCGGCGAGCTTCAGCGGCGTGCGGTCTTCCAGCATCGGGCCGACGATCTGCACGCCGACCGGCAATCCGTCGGGCGCAAAGCCGGTCGGGATCGCGGTGGAGGGCAGGCCGGGCAGAGTCGCGATGCCGGGCCAGGCGAGCTGGTCGGTGTACACGTGCGGCTCGCCGTCGATCAGAATCCGCCGTTGCTCCTGGTCGGGCGAATGATCGTGCGGATAGGCCGGCGTCGGCATGATCGGGCAGATCACGGCGTCGAACGATTTGAACAGCTCGCGCCATTGCGCGCGCAGCCGCGCACGGGCGTACGTCGCCTGCACCCAGTCGCGATGGCTGAGCGCGATGCCGCGCAGCCGCTCGGCCTGCAGGCTGGTATCGCCGGCCGGCAGCGCGGCCGCCGCAGCGCAGGCGCCAGCATAGACCTCCGGCGGGAAGCTTGCGGCGAGGAACGACAGCAGCATCCGCATATAGAGCCGCGAGGAGGCCGCGAAATCCGGCAGCAGCGGGCTCGAACGCGATACCTTCGCGCCGACCTTGTCGAGATTGCTGGCGAGCTTGTCGATGCTGCCGCGAACCGCCCTGTCGGTCGGCAGCACCGGATCGGTGTCGATGACGAGGATGCGGAAATCCTTCAGGCTCGTGTGGCGCGCCGCGGGCAGCTCGAGGCGGTAGGCCTTGCCGGCGTCGAGCGGGTCGGGGCCGGCCATCACATCGAGCAGCAGCGACAGGTCGGCCGCGCC
>NZ_JACMYP010000008.1 GCF_020889705.1 Bradyrhizobium altum
CACCGAAAACTCAACGCATCGATCATTCTGTCGTGGGCGTTCGGCTACATCAATGTCCTGCTCGAGTTTTCTCCTCTTCTCCCGCCTGCGCTCAGAGATTGGAATAGATCCGATCCTCTGTGACTTATCTCCTCTTTTCTTTGTTGCGCGTCTGTAAGTCTTCTCGATGCCGCCATACTTCTTGATGGTGGATGACATTTCGTCAGGAGCGATCTCTTTCTCTTCCAGATAGGCGAGGACTTTCCCCCGCTTCAGCGCCAACTTTCGATCGCTATCGCTTTTCGCACCTGCGATATACGCCATTATTTCTACAAGCGGATTGGGTGGCTTTGCGCGACGTTTTGTTCTTACCCCCGCCTCCTGATAGAAAGCGGCAAGTTGACGAGAGTCAGATTGTAACCGCAGAAAAATTCGATATGCGCTAACCATCAGCTCAACCAGCCGCTGTCGATGTCCCTTTCTTTCCTGATCGTAGGCGTCCCGCGCGGCCGTCAACATCGCGACCAGATTAACTTTTGACTTCTTTCGACCCATCATTGGATTCTCCTCGGTTGGTGAGGAGGCAGTCATATTCGGTGCGCTGTCGCCCACGATTGTCAATCGCTGAAAATTTTGACAACTCCGTCAAATGCTCGGCTACGAAGAACGCTAGTTTGGGCAAGTGCTGCAGTTTGTCATGGGTAGTTGTCAGCGAGGCTCATCGCAAACTCAGTAGTTGTAAATAAGCGTAGTCGATACTGCCGTCGAGTCCCGGTGCATCCGGGCAGGACTTAGAATCGTTACGAACGCTATGGCCGATCGCTTGCTCTCTGCAGTTACCCGCGAGCAATACCGGTCAAACGAAATCGATCATGCGCGTATGTAGGACGGTAGCTGCTTCGCAGACTCTTCGGCGCATCGCGATCAGGGCATTTTGGAGACTACGATAAACGTTACTACGCCTCTGTCGCACGCTAATTTTCTTGTAGAAAATCAGAGTTCTCCGTAGCCGCAACGCACGCTGCGTGCACGCTTCTTATGCCTGTGCCGCGCACGGACTGTACCGATATTCAAGCGACAACTATGATGGGTGGATTAGCCATAATCGTAGGGTCGCAGATATAGCGTCACCAATGAAGCTTTTCCAAGCTTCATATGAACTATCTATGTCTTCTTATCTCTACTCATTTCTATCCCCTGATACATGCATCAAATAAGCAGATATGGAATCTCCAATATAGACAGTAGCGCATTCGCGCTTCCTGAGAATTGTAAATCAACGCTGTCCACTCTCATCAAGAGGTTCAGCGATGAAGTATTTTCTCGGACGCAGTCTGCTGCCATCGCAGATTGAAGCTCTTCATAATTGGGTCGTGCGGAAAGGCCGCTTTCACGAACGAAACTGGCATCTGAACTTTATGTTCAAGCAGCTTCCCGGGAAGGAAAAAGCAATAAAGGCAATCATGCGGGATGAAGTCGAGCGGGTGTATTCAATCCTGCTGACTCGGGAGGTAAGGCGGCCGCATTCGCAGCTGGCGGAGCGTCAGATGCCAATCTTCGTAGGTTGTCCCGATCTGCCCGTTCCGAAGCGCGACAAGGTCACCCGTAGGCTTGTCGTTGCCAATGATGGATGGCATTTCAACGGCGTCCTTGTGCTGTCCTCCTTTAGCCGCGGTAAGTTTGATCCGGGCATTGATTTCGAACGGTTGCAGGATCTCTTCTGTCCAGCTGAGCGACCATTGGAGCGCATTTGCGCAACCCGGATCGAGTACGGTTCAATGGTCGACTATTCGATGAAGGCGTTGATAGCGGGGCGTATCGGCTGGGATGACATTTTAATCCTGCCCAAGTCGCAATCGGAGTTTTAGACCGGGCGTAGGAGCGGACGCGCGGGGCTGCCATACCCGTCATCTTGAATGCGAACCATCCTCACCGAAATAGCGAGTTCTCTTAAAGAGAACTCGCGGACGACGCGGTGCGGCAGCTCAACTTGATTGTGTAAATGCTCCTCACCAACGAGCATCACGCTTGCTGCTTTGGAGGACATGGAATGAAGAGGACGTTCAAAGACAAGTTCGAAGGGCTCAACGGCCGGATAGTGGATACTTGGAAGCGGAAAAACGGAGATAGAGTCTTGCTGAGTATTCAGCGATATCACGGCAAAAAGGGAGCAGACTTGCGGATCTGGTGCCGGACCGAGAAGGACTTCCACCCGTCGAAGAGGGGCCTCAGAATCTATTGCAACGAGCTGCAAAGCCTATTCGCGGCGGTCGCAAGATTGCGCGAATTGGCTGATGACGACGAATTCTAGGCGGCCCCCACGTATGTGGATCCCTTCGTTTGGCTTGGTACGGATTCCCTAGGAGCTCCACATTGACCAGCCTCGCGCAGCTCGTGATGGCGTCATCGGCTTTCCGAAACGACGTCATGTTCGTCCGGCTCGATTTCCTGATGGCACAAGTTTTCCGCCGACGTGATTCCTCACTGGTTTGACCGCAAGCCCAGACCATGCCCAGGTAAAATGAAGGCACGATCTAAAGGGCGACGAGGCGAAGCCCGTTTCGGTCGGGTTTTGCTCGCCATATCAGCGGTTCCCGCAATTCCGCCGTTTGCTTGGAAAAACTTGGGTAGCTCATCAGGATCGATTTTGCTTGCGACGGCGAATTCCAGTGCCCGAGTCCATCGGCTCCGCATACGAACGTCTGGCTGTACGCACGTTGCGTCAATGATGATCCGTAATGGATGCCAGCCTGCTCGTACTGGCGTCATGAGCACGCTTGGAGAGATTTCACTGAGGCGTGGCAGCAGGTTTTCGTCTGAGAAATAGTCATAGGCGCGCAGTACCGACCGTAGGTACCGATAGTCGGCAAACCGGCGTTTACTCTTTGACGCTCGGCGGGCTGCGTTTCGAACCTTTGCGATTCGCTCGACAATTTTCTGCTCCGACGTTTTGAACTTCATCCGCACAACTCCTGAGGCGATGCTCTAAATTAGCGTCGAGCGTATCGCTTTCGCCTAGGGTTCCGGAGACAGTCTCACAAAAGCGAAGATCCTCCGGCGATGAGTGCGGCGATACATGAGGCGAAAAACCAGAGAGATTCGTTGGTCGGCGGCTAATCGAACGCGTGATGAGAAATGCCGCGGATTTCAGCTGCGGAGTTGCCCGGATCAAACGCATTGTGCTCGGTTTCGGCTGGTTGCCCGCAAGGGAAAGGAGAGGATGCTCAGCCCACGTTTCAAGCAATCCGCTTGGTATCCTCGAATTCCCCGCGTGGAACGTCGTCGGGTCTCTGTCATCCCGGTGCACGGCCCTGTGCAACAATACCCGCCCCTGACAAGGTCCGGGGCCTCGTTGAGCGAAATAGAAGCTCAGGCGTATGCTGAGGCGAAGTTTCAAGCGAACTTCGCCGGAAATTGTATCGCAAACTGCTTCTTCTTGAAAGTCAGAGAAACAGTAGTTTCTCAGCTGAGCGCGAGACGTTTTCGAACAAGCGGGAATGGCAAAGCCTCCCGTGGATACTCTGCGCACCGATCGTCGACAAGCCCGCATGCGCCACTCTCTATCAGATTGGTTTCCGCAGAGACCTCGCTGGCCCGATGAATGGGCGCGTTTAGCACCATCGGTGGTGGAAATGAAACTTGTAAAGAGCCCGACCGTGACCGGTGTCTCGGGCAGAGCGATGCTCTGAACTTTGGAGATTTGTGATGGGTGAAAATTCGAAAATAGAGTGGTGCGATCACACATTCAATCCGTGGATTGGCTGCCAAAAAGTCTCGCCAGGATGTGACCATTGTTACGCTGAAGCAATGATGGATCACCGATATAGAAAGGTTCGATGGGGCGCGCACGGCGAGCGCAAACGGACGTCAGAACAAAATTGGAAAAAGCCTGTCCAGTGGAATGCGCAAGCCCGCACGTTTAGAAAGGAGCACGGCCGTCCACCGCGAGTATTCTGCGCTTCGCTCGCCGACGTCTTTGACAATCAGGTTGATTCTTCTTGGCGTAACGACTTGTTCGCCTTGATCCGCAAATGCAATAAATTGGATTGGCTGGTGCTTACGAAAAGACCAGAGAATATAGAAAAAATGCTGCCGTCCGATTGGCGCCATGGGTATTCCAACGTGTGGCTCGGAACAACGGCCGAAGATCAGGCACGGTTTGATTCTCGGTGGAAGCGTCTAAAGAGGGTGCCTGCCGTTATTCGCTTCATTTCCTATGAGCCTGCGCTTGGGCCTGTGCGGTTGCCGTCCAGCGGATCTTTGCCGGATTGGCTGATATCTGGGGGAGAAAGCGGTGCGCACGCCCGTACATTGAGGCCGCAATGGGTTCGCGATGTTATCGCCGATTGTCGCCGCTTTGATGTTGCGGCATTTCACAAGCAGTGGGGATCGTATCATAGTAACCCGCTTGTGGTGGAGGACGGCATGACAGCTCGCGAAGCCCGAGAAATCGATGCAGAAGGAAAAGGCGGCGGTTTGGTCGATGGCAAACTCGTTCGTGAATTCCCAGATCCGAATTGAACCCGATTAGTCCTTAGCCGCTCGTCACGTGACGGTCTGTCGCCCGGCAAGGGCTCGCAAACCGCAACTGATAAGGAAAGTTGTCTTTTCTTATCAGTTCGGCAGCCTTTGCTTGGATAGAATTCGGCGTTTTTTCAGATCATGAATTTGGCCGGGCCGCGCAACTGAAAGGCGGAGCACCGTTAGACTGCTTCGCCTTTCACTGCACTCGCGGCTATCTAATCATCCGCGGGAGGGCGCGCAGCTCTTGATGACTTCCTGGATTTGCGGTGCGTACAGCGGAATCTTGATGAAGAGTTCGCCTTTGTCCGTTGGGATCGATGCGAAGATTCGCCAAGAAGTCTCGTCCGACAACGAAGCGCCAATAACTTCGCTTATACTTAGAGCATTTTCCGATCACGTTGCGTCGTAACCAGCTGCGACGAGATAATTTTGACATTCCTCGGGGGAGAAGCGTTTGAGAGCGTTGGCGATTGCTTGCCAGAGATCGGGCATGGTGCGCGCTGCCGCGGCCCGCAACAGCGCCTTCAATTTGGAGAAGGCCATTTCGATCGGGTTGAAGTCTGGACTGTAGGGCGGGAGATAGAGAAGGCTTGCTCCGACCGCCTGGATGGCCTCTCGAATGCCATGGACCCTGTGAGCGGGCAAGTTGTCCATGATAACGGTATCGCCCGGCCGCAGCGATGGGGCGAGCGATTGTTCGACGTAGGCCAGGAAAGCGTCGCCATCCATTGGACCGTCCAGAACAAGCGGCGCGATCAGACCGTCGGAGCGCAATCCAGCGGTGAATGTCGTCGTCTTCCAATGTCCGTGTGGGACAGCTGCACGACATCGCTCGCCGCGCGGCGAGCGCCCGTAAAGCCGCGCCATTTTGGTGTTGGCGCTGGTTTCGTCGATGAAGACGAGGCGGTCAGGATCAAGATCGATTTGCCCTTTGAACCACTCCTCACGAGCGGCATTTATATCGCCGCGCCGTTGCTCGGCGGCGTGCGCTGTCTTTTTTTAAGTGTGATCTTTCTGCGCTGGAAGAAACGCCAGAGCGACGCGATGCCGGCCGATATTCCGCGATGTTTCAACAGCTCGCGTAACTCGGCGAGCGTGATATCCGGATTCGCTGTCACCGCGTCCAAAATCAATTGTGCATGTGCTTCGATGCGCTGCGATTTGCGGTCACCGCCCTGGCGTTTAGGAACGATACCGCCAACTTCCTTGAGGCGACTGCGCCAGCGAATCGCGCTGGCCGCGCTGACACCAAAGCGCTCGGCAGCCTGTCGACAGGACAAGCCGCCGTCGATCGCGGCTACCACCCTTTGGCGAAGATCAACCGAAAGCGCCCTGGTCATGCATGCTGACCTCCTTCGCCAGCATGCAGCTTGAATCTGACTCGCGCCGTTTTGGGAATCCCCACCCGATTCATTCCGGTCGGAAAATGCTTAGCTCATTCCGGAAGCCGTTCGCTGGCAAGAACCAGCCTGGGGTCGGGGCGTCATCATTGACGCGGACTTGGCCAATGACCGCGTTGTCCGGCCTTCCGCCCAAGGTTGGCAGCTCCACGGTGGGTTTGCCGGCTTCATCGACGATCAATGCGGTAATAGAGAGACGCGAGGCGGCACAGACGATCTTCACTTCTGCGATGACGCCGGACCCGCCTTGCCTCGAAAACGCCGTCAGAGTCCGCTTGTCGTTCATTTGGTCGAGCTTGGAAGAGACGGACCATTCGGTTTCATGCTTGTTTGCATACTCGGGACCCTTCGTTGCCGCGATTTGGCGCAATTCCTCTAACCGCGCTTGCGCGGCTTTCTGGCTGGCCGCCGCTTGGTCGATCAGAACTTGCTTCTTTGTCAGTTCAATCGCTTCGAGGCGAAGGCGATCCTCGGTCTTCTTGTTGTCTAGTCTCCGCAGCTCGTCCTGTTTTGCCGCAATCTCGGTCTGAAGCGTCTGGTCCGCTTGATCGAGCAGAGCTTTCAAGGTTGGCCGCTCCTCCGCCATGGTCAACATCAGAAAGTTTTCGGACGATTTGTCCGTTCTGGTGGTGTCGATCCGCGTCGAGCCGATGCACCGGAGCTGGAATTGCCGTTGTTGTGGCCTTTCGCTGGTCGGAGCCCAGTGGCCGTCGGAATCGGAATGTGCGAGGTCGAAACAATCGGCATTCAGATTGGGGATGAGAATCCGCTTGACCGCAGCCAGAGCGTGAGCGTTCGTGGCGGCCAGCTTCTGCAGGCAAACTCGAAGGTTGGCCTCTGCTTTCGCCGCCGTTTCGTTGTCGATTTCCGAGGTGAATTGAGGCGCACGGGCTTCGGGAGGAAGGTGGCCAATAATCCACTGCTTGCCCGAATGATCCGGATCTAAATCGTCGATTGATTTCCAGTAGCCGGTCTCGACTTCGTCATGCGAGAACAACGGGTGGTTCAAAGATAGCGTCGGATGAGGCGAGGGTACCAATCACAGTCCTTGATCGGATCCGGACTGATGGACCGAGATAGAACGGCTCTGCGGTCTGAGTTGACGCTGACCGAGAATTGTCGGCTTCCCTGACGATCCCATTCGATGGTGGCGGCGAAGTGCCTCCGGTATCGGCCTTTGACTCGACAGTCGTCTGGTCGACTGGCGGAATCTGCCTGGTGAATGATCTGGCATCGACGGCCGCAAAGCGGAGATGGCCTCGCCCATTCTGATCGAAACTGGCAGACCAGACGTAGCCGCTGCCGCCGTGAATCCAGAAGACCGCCAGGCTATTCTGCGCGGATCGCCGGAAATCTCCGAAAAAGTCGAACGGAATTCGGTCGCGCGGCAGTCGGCCGGCGGCTGCAAGCTGAAGCTCTGGTTCGGTCAGCGGCGTCAGAGTGAGCTCGCCGAACGTTGCAATGACGGCCTTGGCGGCCGTGGCAGGATCGGTCGCGCGCCGGACGTCGGCCGGCCCGTACTTGGCCGCGAGGCGCACAATCTCGGCTTCAGCGTCGGGTTCGCTCAAGAAGCCAGGCTTCAAGAACCGATTGATGTAAACCGCCGTGCCGTCTGCTGCATGGAGGATCGAGGTTGCGGCCGTAACTGGCTCCTTCGGGCCGGGTTCTCGCTTGGCCTTTTGGCACCAGGTAAATCCTGGGAACGCATTGCTGTCTTGGCAGTCGTACTGAGCATAAGCCGAGCTTTGGAACGCGACTTTCGTGCCTAGCGCAAGGCCGTCGACGGCATAGGCGGAGGGCTTGGGGAGGGGAACGAGGCCTTCCGGTGGTGGCGAACCGTTGGCCGATCGGCAACGGTTGCGGATTTCGGCAAGCCTCGGATCAGTCGGCTGCAGGTTTGGGATGATCAGGGAAAGGCTGGAGCCGCTGCTCTGGAGCGCTTTGTCGATGCAGACGAGCTCGGTCGTTGGTAGCCGCTCCCGACGGGATTGATTGGCCCCTGGCCGATGACCGAATTTATGGTCCGGTCGAACCGACGAACGAGGTCAGGCGGCAATTGTGCATGCGCGGTAGCCGGCGGAACGGCTAAAGCCAGGGCAAAAAGTCCAAATAGCCTACGGAGGAAAACTCGAGAATTCACAGACATCGATACGCCTTTCTAAATACATCACCGTGCCGCAATGCAGGATTGGAGGGTGGTGCCACTTGGAATGTTCGGACAACCCTTCGACAGCGTCCGATGTGGAAAGCGAAACGGCGTGAAGCGCAGTCGGGAATATCTAATTTTCGGATATTATCCGTTTTTTAGATTATCCGGAAGCGGGATTATCTGTTCGCCCCACTGTTCGGTGGGCGGACCCATGTCACGTACCTTGCAGTCGACGCGGCACGACGCGCTTCGGCTGTTTCTGATTGAAAAGAGAAAGAAGGCCGGCCTCACGCAGGCCGCTGTTGCCGCGAAGCTAAAGCGGTACCAGTCATTTGTTGCCTCGATTGAGACCGGCCAGAGGAAGGTAGACGTTGTGCAATTGATTGCTCTTGCCGAAGCAATTGGTTTCGATCCTCGGGAAGCCATCAAGCGCATGATGGCGAACAAGGACGATTGATTCAGTACTAGTACTCTTCAGCCAACATTAACGTGATCACGCGCTCCGTGACCGTCGGGTCCGCTGGATTGGGCGAGTGTCCGGTCATTGACAGGTTGTAGTAGTCAATCTTGAAAAAGACTCTGGCTCCTTCGAAATCAAAGGCGCCAAAATCATGCTCACTGTGCGGGTCATTTTCGGTACAGAAGTCGTCGAATACGGCGATGGTCTGGACCAGCCGCAGGACTGCTTCAGCGCCGAGCGAGGCAATCCCGGCCGTCATGACGGCGCCTCCACCTAGCAGATGGCGGCGTAGGTCATCATTGAGCGCGCGAATCCGCGCCTTGTCGTTAGACATGGCTTGCTCCTATCAGATGCAAGATTTTGGGATGTGAGATGAAAGAATGGCGTGGCCGAAGCCGCGCCATTGGAGAGCGATCTAGTTCAAAGTTTCGTGGCCGACGGACTTAGAAGTGCAACGGCTCGGTGGTGCCTGTAGAACCGCGGTACTTTCGGATAGTCACGGTAGCGGAGGGTTAGGAGGTCATCTTTCCGCTCCACGACGACCGCCTCTGCCCAGCCGTGCTCCTGGGATTCCTGGGCGACCACGAGATGCCCGGGTCCGATGGTCTCCCAGCTTTCGGGAGGTCCCTTCTGAGCCGGCAAGGGCCCGTCCACCTTGCCACACGGCACAGCGTCCGCCTCCACCGCTATCCACGAGACGAGCTCGCTGTAGAGGGCTTGGCGGATCTCGGGCACGGCGCCGCGGCCGGCCAGCGGAAGTTTGCCAACGGGAAGCGGCTGGACCCAGCTGATCAGATCGGCGGACCGCATTTCATAGAGACACAAGTTCATTTCCGCCGCGGCACTGACCAGCTGATCCTCGTTCCGGCTCAGGTACCTCGCGCCCCGCGGTTTGAGGCGCTCGTCAAAGCCGAGAATGACATAGACTTTGGCACTCGTTCTTGTCGCCTCGGCTGTCACCTTTGGGCCCGCTTTTGTATTGGCGGTTCGTGCAGTCGGCGAGACCGCAGTTGCGAGCTCATCGTACAGCTCGCGTTTGATGAACGGCAGGAAGGCCTTGCCCTGAGCATGAAGGCGGCCAACCGGGATCTTGGAGGCGATCTCGATTAGCTTGGGCCGATTGACGTTGCAGACCGCCAGCTTCAACACCAGTGCGGCTTTCCTCGCCAGGTTGGCGTGTTTCCCTGGAAATCGGCCGGCCTTCGGCTTACCGGCCGGATCCAGGCCGTAGACAATGACCGTGGGGCTCAAAGGGGCGGACGGTTTGGAAGATTTAGGCTTGGTCATCAGGGCCTCCCTCAAAAGCAGAAGGGCCCCGATTAGGGGCCCTTGCTGCGACGACCGATCCATTCTGGCTCCGGGAAGGCCCGGACAATCTAGGTTTTGGCATCTGTCTGTCTCCTCGTTCTGAAGATCACGAGACATAAATATTCAGTCTCGCAGAAGTATATTCTGTCAATTTTGCGAAAATATCAATCAAATCAATACTTTATTTTAGTCTATATAACTTCTATTTATACAATAATTACTTCATCTTTAAGGCATTTCTGCCGCAAATACTATAGACATTACACGAATTGTGCTCGCAAGACTTACGATCATCAATATTGTTGCCGTTGCAGATGTTTAGGCCGCTGCCGGCGCAGTACTGCCAAAGCGCATGTTGAATAAAACGCGGAAAATTCGCGGGAAAGCTGGCATCGAATTGCCGCGCGTCGATCTCGGCCGCGACGCGCCGCAAGATATCGGCGCAGCCGTTCTCGCCGTAGCAGCGTTGGCCGTAACCGTGGCTCGCGCCAAACCTTGCCAGGATCCCGGTGCGGACGAGCAGATGATGGACAAGGCGGTCGATGACGACCATCTGGCTGCCGACATCAAACCAGTCGGGCCGGCGTTTTCGGTCGGCCATCAGCACCGATGAAAGCGTCATGGTGAGGACCTTGTCCGATACGCCGAATACCTGGCGCATCGGTCCGATCAGCGACTCTTGTGCGGACAAATTGCCAAGGTCGGTCGCGGTTGCGAGCTGGTCATCGATCCACCCGAAGAGATTTGATCCAGCTAGATCTCTGATGAAAAGGAAGAAGCTGAATGCGGTTTGGTTGAGGCGGCCGTTTCTCAAGGGATGAGTAGGGACTGGACACCCGCGAAAGTGACGCCGGTGACTACATGTTCGCTTGGTCTTATCGTACCGGCAGCCCTCGTAAGTCCAGTAGCTCCTCAGGAGCGAACAGGCCGAATCGTGGCCAATCTCAGCATTGATCTGATGCCACGTGATACTGCCGTGAGCCGCAAGATAAGACGCAGCGGCACCGTCGGAGATTCCCTGAAAGTTGAAGGTCTCGACCATCCAGTCGAACAGGGCTGGTGTATCCTTGGATCGGACGATTTGACGTAAGGCGGGATCAGGTGAAGCGACGGTCACTTGGCCTGATCTCGACCATCTGGCGGTCTCTCGTGCGATCGCTTCGACGAGCCTTATCGCGAAAGCAGTGGGGTCCTCGCGCGGCTTGTTCCGCACCAAGACCGGACTCGTCGATTTTCCTAGATCAGGGATACCAGTCTCCTTTGTGCATCACTGTCGCCGTCGATATATCGCTGCGTTGTCTGAATCGAAGAGTGGCCTGCCAGGAGTTGGACATCCCTGAGCGAGCCGCCGGCTTCATGGACCAAACGAGCTGCGCGCGTGATGAAAGTTCGACGTCCGGAATGAGATGAGCAGCCGTCTAGTCCGGTTGCGCGGAACACGCGATTAAACCAGACCACGATGCTTAGCGGCGTCATAGGACCGCCGCGCTCGGATCGAATGACCGGTCCTTCACCCTGCGATCTCTTGCGCCAAACGATCAGCGCCTTACGCAAGTCGCTTTGAATCGGGACGCGGCGACCATGTCTTTTCTTCGCGATGGCGTCTCGTAGCTCGATCGTTGCGCCGATGTCACCATCGGCGGTCTCGACCATATCCCAAGTCAACTTGGCGATTTCAGCCGCGCGCAAGCCAGCCTTCAGCGACAATAAGACGATAACGCGATTTCTATCCGGGTGTCTCGTCGTTTCGGCGAAGAGAACTAAGTCTCGCGCCGCTTGAGCAGAGAGAATTTTGGCTTGCTTGCCTGCCATCTCGATCAAACCGACTGACGAGATTCTAATCGCTCAGCCTTTCAATGCAACAAAATATAATCTTATCAGTTCAGCTTCGATTTGCGGATGCATTCACGAAGCTGCCAGTCGCGTCGATTGCCGGATCGAATCCGACTGGTAGTCCTCTTCGCCTTGCAAGAGTCTGGCTTCCTATTGTCTGAAGACATTGGAAGGAAAACATGGCTCTGCTTCGGTCCTGAGGCTAAGCACCTGGACGAGGGGCTGGCCGAAGACAAATTGCAAGAACTCGCGGGGCATCGGATTGAACTCAAGCTGAAGAGATCGGAAATGTCGCGTTCAATCGAGTTGTCCAAGCTCTATCGTGCCAATCTTGATATGAGCGTCGTGGAGAGCAGCTGGAGTGGAGTAGGAGCGATCATTGACTATATAGTAGGAGGCGCTCTACGCTTAGTGGGTCCCGAATTCGAGCGTGGCTTGATAGTCGAGCACCTCGATCGGTCCACATCAGAGGAAAAGTGTTACGTGTGGTTCTCGCTAGGCGACAAGACTCAAAAAGAGCCGTTCATGGTGGACCTCGCACAGCCAATAATCAAAGAGAGCGGACACTGGTTATTTCCGATATGCGCTCCGGTCCCACCATCATTGCACGAACGATCCTTCGCAACCTTCTTGGGAGTTCCTCTGAATTAATCCGAGCGTAATGGTGCGTTGTCTTCGAAATAACCTGCCATCGGAAAATCGTGATAAGCGATCCGCTCGCCATTTCTGTGGGCGGGCGGATCGTCATCTGCGGTCATTATAGGCTAATCGACCTGAATACATGATCGCCGGCTCTAACACGGTTCGGCTGCCGACTCTTCAGTCAAAACTGCAGAAACCCTTAAGCTGCTTTTCTCTCTATATCAGTAGCTCGTTAATGGTCCCAGTCTCAGAGACACAGCCAGAGCTACGAGATTCGCTGGGCGTCGCTGCCCACACCCGCGTCTTGCGGCTTCAACTTTCCGACGACGGTCCAAGAGCCGGCAGAGATCAGCCTTCGACACCGATAAGGGAGAAAATCGGTGTCGCTTATGCACTAACGAAGCGTATCGGCTTTACTTAGCCGGGCGCCGGAGCCGATGAGAAATGTGTTGAATGCAAGAGAGAGCATAGCATGGCACATTCATGCAAAGATCGACCGCAGTGGGTGTGGAAGCAGGTGTACCCGATCTTGGTTCATGAGGAGGGCAACGACTCTGCGGGCTCGCGACAGAGCGACGTAAAGGTCAGTTACGAAGCTTGAGTTGTAGTCGCTGAACAGAAGGAGGGCGCCATCAGCCTCAAGGCCCTTGAATGAGGCGACGTTCATGATCCGAATCTTGTCTTTGCCGAGTGCGCCGGGCTCTTGCGTAAACTGAAAACAACGGGGCTTCGGTAGTTTTTCAGCCCAATCATCCTTCGCAAAAAATAACGCAATTTCATAGGGTTTTGGCTTCGGTTCTCTTTGACTGAACCGAAGGCGCAGTTTTCCTGACTCAACAGACCAGCCCGCGTGACCAGCCGCGGTCATCATCCGATGCTGATATTTTCCTGTCGCGATGGGGATATTGATCTGCCTTGCGAGACGGCAGACGAGGCTCACATCCGCAGCGTTTGGATGTGGCTCGTCACTCAGATCTGCCAAATTTCTTTGCAGTGATCGTTCTGACTGTTCAGCAACCGTCTCTCCCCGGGCCGGATAGACACTACCAGCATCGAGCAAATAGCGTCGGACGCTATCTTGCCATGCCTCGGTGAGACGTACTGGCACGGTTAAGTTTCGGAACGGCGAGGTCTGTAGATCCCGTGGCCCTCCGACCAGCGCGACCATTCCTGTATCGTAACCGGCCTGGAGGATTCGTCCCATTACATTTGCTGTAGCTCCGCGCTCTTCGCCGCTACGAAACCCATGAGCGAGAACCATTCCGTGGTTCTGCAGTCGAATCTCAGGCTCCGGACTCTGGGGTCGGAAGACCCTCAGCACTTTATAGATTTCGGCAGCGTTGCGGCAGTTTCTGGAGAGGTCAATGACGGGATTGTCGACCGAATAGCGTGACCTGTATGGCAATAGCGCTTGATGATCATCGTGGAAAACGTAGAGAATACTGCGTTCGTGATTTTCCAGCGCAGCATCGAGAAGAGGCCACCATTCCTCGCGGAAATCTTGCCCCTCGTCGACGATAATGGCGGCGTACGTGATGCCTTGATGCACGATTTCGTCGAATGCTCGGAAAAGGGTTTCGGTGTCGGGTTCCTGGTAGTGCGTCCACGACAGGGGGGCTTCGTCCATATAAGGCACGAAGCGAGCCACCCAATCTTGAAACGAGGTCACGTCGACATCTGTTCCCAATACTAACGTGCGTAGATGCTCCGCTAACGTCGGGTTATGGCACATCAAGAGTGTCTTGACGCCGCCGCGCGCGAGACGGATTGCTTTCTCGGTTGCGACAAGTGTCTTGCCTGACCCTGCACAGCCAGAAATTCGAACCCGATTGATCAATCGGAGTTGATTGATAGCGCGATATTGTTCCGACGTAAGCTCTTCAATGGCTCGGTTCAGCTGGGCCATCCGTCTGCGGATGCTTTCGGAGAATTTCCGACTATTGTTGTCGGCCGGTGACTCAACCGTGACCGGTTCTTTCTTCGCCTTTAGCGGGGAAGAGCTTGTCTGTGTTAGCTTGGTTTTGGACTTGCTGCGCGACGAAGGTGAAGTTTTTGGAGGGAAGGGGGGACGATCTTTCGGCTTTGATCTGTAAGTTGGATCCAGGGCCCGCATGATGCGATCCATCAAACGATTTTCGGCCTCGTCTTCATCACAGTTTGTCAAGTCGGCGCATTGAATTGGGCCCAATATGCCAGCGTCCGTCAACGAACCGATCCGAACGGGAATGATACGATCTTCGCGCGACGCGGGGTCTTGCGCATATCGCGCTGTCCATTCACCTAGCGTGAAGGCCGATCCGAAGTAATGATCTGAAAGAACCGCGATTGTTCGTTGACAGGTACGGTGCGCACGATCCATGTGCTCAACGAAATTGCCTCGGAAATCCCAATCTTGAAAGTAGACTTTGTAGCCGTGTTCTTCAATGACGTAGGCGATCCATTTCGCGCTTTCCCGGTCGGCGCGGTTGAAGCTGATAAAGAAATCTCGAAGCTCCCTGGGCTCGACCATTCGGTGTTCCTACCAACAAACGATCAAACCTAAACCATTCACGACGGTTGATCCAGCTTAGCCGGTGGCCGCGATCGTGACAGGGGAAAAACCAAGATCTGGCATAGCTTATGACCAATTACGCGCCGTTCATCCCGTTGATGCGCGCACTGATAAGGTTTTCGCAGAAAGCTTATCAGTGGAGGCGGCGGAGTTGATTTGCGTTACATTTGAGTGACGCATATCCGGACGGAAACGGTAGGCGATTTGGCGGCGCAGCCCGTTAGTTTTGAGTGGGATCGGCTCGAGCGGCAGGCCGAGCGAAAATTGGCCGCTAGTGATGTTGTGAGTGTATTTGAGTTCAAGCCCCCCACGAACGTAAGTTCCGCGAACGCTGGCGTGTCTTAAGCGACGAGTTGGGCTGCGTCTTTTTTCGCGCCGCGTTCGATGATCGCGAGCGCTCCGTGGTTGAAATGCCAGGGCAGGATAATGCAGAGGGTGCCGCTTTTCATGGATGAACTATCGCGCTTACTGGGTCGGGTGACAGCCGGCATTAGACCAGAGTATATCCGCTTGCCCATCGATGGTGGGCCGGCCGTCTATCGTGAGCGCGTTTATTGTTATGAGCTCTACCATCAAATGCGGTTGGAATGGCCTGACGATGGACCGTTTCGATTGAATGGCGAAGTCGATAAGGCGGGCCACCCTCGTCTCGGCCCGCTGGGCGCAAGCCGATATAAGCCCGACTTATTGGTCCATGGCCCAGGGAATATGGGATTCAATCACGCGGTTATTGAAGTCAAATCAATGATGGCGAACGCTACTGGAATTAAAAAGGATCTCAATACACTCCGACTTTTTCGCCGCGTGGTCGGCTACGAGCGGTCAATCTCCTTGATCTACGGAGAGCCGCCGATGGATCGGGTCATTGAGCGCGTCAACAATGCGGCAGTGGGATTACCGGAATTGCCGCACATCGAGGTGTGGGTGCATTGCGGCCTTGGCGAACCAGCAGAGCACTTGTTTAGTCTAGGGCGTCCGTAGCGTGAGGCTCTCGGCGTGACGATCAGGTGTGGCGTCGCAGTGGGTGGTCTGCGAGCTGGCGCGAGTGGGGCGCGGCGGTTGGCGGCGCGGCAGCGGAGGGCGTGAACAAGGTCGTCTCCGCGATCCAAAGCCTGATCGGCTTCTTCGGTTCGGCCATCGACAAGGGCATGAGTCTTGGCAGCGCAATCAAGGGCATCTTTACCGGCGGCGGCAAGAGCCCGGTGAATGCGAGCCCGGCCCCGATTGCCGGTGCTCGCGCCTTGGGTGGTCCCGTGACCTTTGGCAAACCGTACCTTGTCGGCGAACGTGGCCCCGAGCTTTTTGTGCCCGGCATCTCTGGCCGCATCGAGTCCAACGACAAGCTGCGGCGCCTGACCTCGGATGGCGCGTCGGCTGTTGCGAGTTCTAGCGAGGGCAGCACGGCCGACGGCCCGACCACGATCACTAATAACTGGACGATCAACGGAGCCAATGATCCGCGGGCAGTAGCAAGCCAAGTCGATCGCCAATTCGGTGAGTTGATTCGGCGGCTCTAGTCTGAGCAGCGGGAGCTCCTGAGCGATTAGGGTCATCGCCGGTCGCGCCGACTATATGATGATGCATCCTCCGCGCAATCGCATCTTCGGGACGCAAATCCCCAGACAATTGAACAAGGATGTTGCCTCAGAGCGGGAAAAAACCTAGACAAAACAACCCTCGATTGCTTCGTTCGATTTCAGAGCAACGCATTATGCCCTATCGACCGCCCCGTTACGATCGCCTCATTCTTGCGCTCGACGACGATGAGCTTGAGACGTTTGTCACAGAGTGGGCCAAGAAGAAGCCGGAATATCTGTCTGTGCAGTTATTCAGAGGCACCGGCGATATGGGGCGTGATGTCGTTGGCTTCCATACAAAGGAGCGCCACGAAGGATCCTGGCACAACTACCAATGCAAGCAGTATGGAAAGACCCTCCAAACAGGAGTGGGCCTGAATGAAATAGGAAAGCTACTTTATTATAGCTTCAAGGGCGAGTTCACACGTCCAACCGCCTATTTCTTCGTAGCACCGCGGGGGGTGAATCGAAACCTGAAGAAGCTCATCGCTAATCCCAACCTGTTCCGCGATGAACTGTTCGCAACGTGGGACGAACATTGCGCCACGAAGATTATCGACAAGAAAACGATCCCACTCGATGCTGACTTGAAGGCGTTCATCGAGGAGTGGGACTTTTCTTGTATCACCGCGATTTCGCTCGATGAAATTCTCGCCGATCCCGTGATCAGACCTGCGCTATACGTATATTTTGGCGCCGATCCCGGCCCACCGCCGGCTGGGCAAGTACCGGTAACAATCGAGTCTCGCGAGATGCCTTACATTGGCGAACTACTCGCAGCATACGGCGAACGTGAAGCGACCGTATTTGCGGATTACGCTAGCCTGAAGGCGCACGCTAGTCATGATGAGCACCTGATGCTCCAACGGGAACGCTTCTTCGATGCCGACGCGTTTACGCGCTTCTACCGCGACAACACGATGGATGAGGAAATTAAGTTACTTAGGCGAGAAGTCCGGCATGGGGTAATCGATGTGCACCGTGCTCATCATCAAGATTCACTAGCTCGTGCGAATGCCGTCATGGTTCAAGCAGCAAACCTCCAACCTTCGGGCGCTTTGGCCAAGTATGCTGGCCCTCCAGTAAGGCAAGGCATTTGCCATCAATTCGTAAACGAAGGTGAGATCAAATGGCTGAAATCGTGAGCGATGACGGACGCCGAGAGGTCACGCTTTTCAACAGCCCTCTGGAAACGGGGATTCGGGCAACTGTAGTGCTCGACGCTCTCTATCCAAAGGCATTCGACCTCGCGCATCTGACCTGGTTTGACCATCTTGTTGTTCACACGCAAGACATTGGCGGACCAGCGAGCTTACACCCTGATATTCCTCAGCGTACAGGTGAACTCCTGATACGGCGGCGAATTGTTGAAGATGGTTTGAAACTGATGCGGCAACTACACCTAATTGACGCGTCAACGACCCCGCAGGGCATAGTTTATCAAGCGCGCGAGGAAGCTACAGCAATTATTGACTCGATGAGGTCAACATATGCGCGCGCTCTTAAAGATCGAGCAAAATGGCTTGCCGAGTATTTATCCTCAGTTCCCGATGGGGCTGTTCGCGACTTGATCATCGAGCGCATCGGTCGTTGGACCGTGGAATTTCAACACCAGAACCCCTCCCCGAATTGACTTCAGGGTTGCACTTGCCGTGACATATCAAAACCTGACCCTCAATGAACTACTGTTCACAGGCACCGACACGTCTTCGGTCAGCTGGACATTGCAGCCGGGCCTCAATGTGCTCTACGGCGCTTCAAACGCAGGCAAATCGTTTGCGGTCAAGACCATTGATTTTTTGCTGGGTAGTTCACGCCTTCTTCCCGACATTTCTGAAAGGAGGACTTTTGACCGGGCTTGGCTCGCGATCAACGGAGCGGTTAGCGGGGATGTCACACTCATGCGCGCACTCGCCGGCGGAGCACTTGAATTGCATGGTGGAGATATCGATCTCATCAAGCAACGCAAGAGTAATGGCCGCCATCTATCTGCCCGACATGATCATGCGAGCCCTGACAACGTCTCGCAGTTTCTTTTAAATGAGATTGGCTTAGGTTCGAAGTTCATCGCGATTGATGTGAATGGAAAGAAGCGAAGTCTAAGCTTTCGCGATTTGGCGAGATTCTGCATCACCGACGAAACTGCAATTCAGGCAGAAACATCTCCGGCCGAATCCGGACAGTATGCCACCTCTACGGCAGAACGGAGTGTCTTCAAGCTACTGACAACAGGCGCTGACGATAGCGCGATCGTTCCTGTATTGGATCGAAAGTCCTTCCGAACATCCACAGCAGCGAAGTTGGAAGTTGTGGATGAAATGTTGAATGCAGTGAACGAGGAATTGACGGCAGATTATTCCCAGGCCGAGGAATTGCCTGCACAGTACGAACGGATTGAACGTACGTGGGCGGCCGCTCAAGAACAACTGCAACTTGCACAGCAATCAATACGATCGCATTTGGCAAGAAAGCGCGAAATCGCTCAGTCGATTTCACGATTTGAACAACGACGAGAACAAATCGCCATTAATCTTGGCCGTTTCGAGCAACTCGAAGAGGTTTACCGCTCGGATATCGAGCGTCTTGAGGCAGTTGAAGAAGCGGGATTTTTGTTGACCTTGGGAGAAGGCAAGGAGTGCCCGCTCTGTGGAGCTCCAGCAGACGCTCAAAAGCACGTTCACAGCTTACACGATATCCAGAACGCGACCGACGCTGCGAAGATCGAGATCGATAAAATCGATCGTCAGCGGGTTGATCTTGCCGAGACAGTCGCAAATTTGGGCGCAGAGGGCATACGGACACAGGCCAAATTAACTGAGTTGGATAGTGAGCTTCAGGCTACGGAAATGCAGCTGAATCAACTCGCACCGAAAGCCAACCAAGCCGAACAGCAATTGGCTGAGCTAATGTCCGTAAGAGACCAAGTTCGCAATGGCCTAACGCTGCTTGAGCAGCGTAAGAACCTTAGCTTACGGCGAGATGAATTAACCGCACTCAAGCCGACACCTAAAGCCGAGCGACCGCGACTTGGCGTGCCGACGTCGACCTCTCATGATTTCGCACAAGTCGTTAGCCGCGTCTTGGAAGCTTGGCAATTCCCTGGAAATCGTCACGTTTCGTTCGACGACGTTACGTACGATTTACGAATCGACGGCAAAAATCGCCGTGACAACGGCAAGGGCGTTCGAGCGATTACGCACGCCGCCTTCAAGGTTGCCCTATTGTTGTTCTGCCAAGAACGCGATCTTCCTCACCCGGGATTTGTTATTCTTGACACACCCTTACTAACTTATCGAGATCCAATTCATTCCGACGCAGGCGAGCTATCGCAAGACGAACAAGAGCTGGCCAATACTTCACTCAAGGATTTCTTTTACGAACACCTCGCTGAAGCTGGTCCGTCAAAGCAATTTATTGTCGTGGAAAACGTCGATGTCCCGGCATCTATTACTAGCAGCGCAAACATTGAGCGCTTCACGGGAGACTCTACCGCGGGCCGCGCTGGCCTATTCTGATCAATTGCCGCTATTGGACCGACGAGAACGGCATGGCGGCCCAGCGCAATGTCCACTGAACGCACTCCCCGAAAGCCAGAGACTTTCAGGCGGACAAGCGTCTTCCATAAGTATTGCGATATTGTGCGCTTTGTCGCTCGCGAACTATGACTTGACGCACTTTGCGTTGAAAGACCTTTCATATGGACTTGGACCCCGGCATTAACTTCATAATCGTGATTCCGGATGGCGATCCGACTCTAGCAACGCCGACTCAAGGCTTCGCGTGGAGCCTCGTTGAGATGAGATGGGCCATACGAGCCGCATCTCTCCTTCCAACTAATATCTTTGATTTAACCGACGAAGGCCGTGAAGTGCTCCTGGCCAAGCGTGTCTCGGGCATATCGCCTGTCAGTTGGTACGGTCAGTCGCCTCGCGCGATCCGGTCTATGCCCCTTCCTGCTTTCGCCCCCTTCACGGTTATCGTTCTGCCGGAATCCGAGAGCCCTCAAGACTATGAAGAGTGGGCCAAGTCCTCTCCCGTGCGGCCAACAATCGCTGCGAAATCCGGTGGTGACTTGTCGGACCTTTCATTCGACGCAGTTCAGGCTCAATTTCTGAAGATATGTGATCGCATCCCCGACATGATTAGCAAGCACTCGGTTGATGCCGCCAGAACGGCAATCTCGGAGTGGAAGCCTATGCCATCACGTAGTCTTGGTTATCAGGTTGGAGGACACAATACGATTGTCCCAAACCTGATCGCGCTCTCGGTTGCTGGATACGATGAAATGGTGTCGGGGCGATTTCAGGAAGTCGGTGCTAACCCGAAGCCGTATGTTGAACAGATCGTAAGGACGAGCAATAGCATCTTCGATGAACGTGCGAAGCTCGGCGAACGTGATATTCAACGTATATTCAGGCGCCCACCCGATCTGAATCTGTTTGCGCCAGCGTTCTATCCAGACTTCTTCACTACTCCGCTTCGGTTGGATATGGATAAAGCGCTGCGTCGAAGCACCCTCATCGTTCGACAAATGTTTGAACGTCAAACCGGATACGGCTTCAACTTGACGACGGAAGCTCAGAAGTCGGCTATGGTCGGGAATATCGTCCAGGGAAGCGATGGCCAGATTTCCGTCCAATCTCACCCTCTGACGTTGGCAAGGACCTCTGAACTAGATCTTAATACAGAGCTTATCTCAGCTTTGACCGCGTCGGAGTTTTCTGTCGGCGCACGCTTGCCCAATGAGATAAACCGGACCATCGGCAGCGTGCGGAGCTTTGCCCAACAGTATCGAAGCAAAGAACGAAGTCCGCGAAAGAGGTTACTTGCATTTCGTCAGGTGCAGGCACGTCTGGCGGGCGCTGTCCCCGCAGAGTTTATGAGTCTTATTAAGCGCAGCGAGTCCGGTATCCGGATTATATCCGACGCTCATCTTGAATGGCTCGACGTGGATGGCCTTCCACTGTTCATCAGAAAAAACTGTAGCCGCATTCCCGTCACGCCTGGCAATCTTTTCGTCGATCATCTTGCGAGCAAGAGACGGGTTCATCTTGCGCCGGGAGACTTCTCATCTGTACTCGTCTTGAGCGCTCTGAAGCGCGAGGACCCAATAGCCAGTCTTCTGGAGATGGCGTTCGGAGTCTTCGAGCCTCGATGGCGCGATAATCTTACCGTGATCTACAAGATAGTAACGAGTGAAGCCGAGCTTGTTGACGCCCTGAACGGATTCGAAGGCCCGATGGTAATTTTCGATGGTCATGGAAGCCACACAGCGGATGAGTCGGCTAAGCTTCATCTCGGCAACGAGGCGGTCGATGTGTGGGGCCTGCGGGATCGCATTCACAACATTGCGCCGATCGTCGTCTTAAGTGCATGCGATACACATGCCGCCGATCGCAATCACGCGACGACCGCGAATGGATTTATGAGCCTTGGGGCAAGAGCTGTGCTGTCGTCGGTCTTTCCATTAAACGCTGTCGATGCAGCGTCATTTGCCGCGAGGCTGGTGTACCGTGTAAGCGAGTTTATTCCCAGTGCAATCCGAGCGTTCGACCGAGCCATTACCTGGACAGAAGTCATCTCGGGTCTCATAAGAATGCAATTGCTGACAGACTATTTGAAGTTGTTGCTGGCCAAGAAATCTATCGATGAAGACGCGTACACCCGTATTCATGAGGAAGGAAATCACGCAATAAACGGTCGTGAGGCCGATCCATTTGGAGTGGTTCTCGATGAGCTAGAAAAGAGTGGGTTGAGCAGGAGCGCGCTCAAGCTTGAGTTGGAAACCGCCCTGGCAAATTCGAGTGCTTTGAGTTATCTGCTAGTTGGAAGGCCTGAAACAATTATCATTGATAATCGTGACCGCGTGGTTGGCCAGTTGAACGAGCTTAACTAGTCGATCGGGAAGCGCGCTCACGGTCAGGCATGACTAGCCAATCCAGGGTTGAGCGTTTCCATCACGGGTTGGCTCTAGCCGGTTCTGCCGTAGGTCTGATTCCCAAGGTCACGATCACCCGTAGGATTCCAGCGACCTACTTCGCGTGGGGTCGGACAATGCATGTTGGCCCTGTGGCAAATCCGCGACTATCATAAGCCCGGTGGCTTAGCTGGGTCAGGGCCGTTAATTCGGCGCAAACCGCAGAACTTTGGAGGGAAGTGTGACCGACCCGACCCTGCCGACGATCAAGCGGCTGTTCGCCCTGTCGGGCAATCGCTGCGCATTTCCCAATTGCCAGCATCCGATGGTCGTTGTGGAGTCGGCTGGGACTGTGACGGGAAAAAGTTGCCACATCAAGGGAAACAAGCCGGGCTCCAAGAGGTACGATCCGGCACAGAGCGAGACGGAGCGGCAGTCGTTCGAGAATCTGATATTGCTTTGCGGCTTCCACCACGACGTGATCGACGGCGACGATAGCACCTACACTGTCGAGCAACTCAGGGAAATGAAGCGGCGCCATGAGAGCACCGTTACTGCGGCAACACCGATCAGCGACCGCATGGCACGCGATGCGCTGTTGTTGATCGCCGGGGCTGGGTCGATGGTCGCGGTCACTTCGATAGCGCGAGAGGTAGGCGGCTTTGTCAGCGCGGTCGTCGATGCGTTCCGAGATGCAGGTAGATCGACTGCCCCGAGGCGGCCCGCGGACCGCCGCGACAAGCAGGTCGTCGTCAACGAGCGGGTTCAAGAGATTCTAGACACCCTACGTTATGGTCCGAAGGGGCACGTGATGTACATTATGGGACGCGAGCCGTCCTATGAGGTGATAGTCAAGTTAGCCGGAATCTTTCAAAAGGGCGGGTGTCGGGACGGCGGCGTGATGGCGCCGAAGTCTGGGGTGCCGACGCCGCAATATAGCGTCATGCTATTTCACCTGTCCGACCGAAGCCAAGTATCGAACGCGCTTCAAACGATACGGCAAGTTTTCGATAAGCTAGGTTTCACGTACAAGGTCAACGAGGACGCAGAAGTACTCCGCCGCGAGAATGGCGATGAACTAGTGAGGCTCGGCGTCGTTGTCGGCCACAGACGATAGCCGCTGATCGGAATTTTCTAGATCAATTTTGAACACGTTTGCAGAAACTAACGACGGAGCAGCGTTGCTATTTTTCTTGCTCCGCTATCCATATGATCGATGCGGCGGCAAAGGTGCTTCAAGACAGCATGCCGCCGCTACCATATCGGGGGTAGCGATCTCGCGATCTGACGAAAGATATTCGTGAAGCCGCCCTTCGCGCCAAGCTCGAAACTCGCCAAGAAAATCTAGCAACTGGCTGTGCAATTCCAAGAATTGACGATCAAACTCCTTGATCTGGATGGAATTTTTAGACAAACGCCGCACGGTGATCGACGGCGTTCTTTCGGCTGCTAAATTCTGATGGCCACAAGACGCAACAGTTTAGATCGCTTGGCGCACCTCCGATTCGGCCATGTGCCACTTCGTTCCGCCGTGCCGACCACCCACGACACGCCTTCAGAAGTCCACTCAGTCGCGTCTTGTACGTTTCGTTCTTCGTGGATGGAAGAATGCTTCTGCTGCTGCTTCGACCATCCCAGCACGGCCGTCGAAGCTCACCACAGAGCCATAGGCGCGCTCCGCCGCGCTCATTGAGTTGAAGTACTTCGAGTAGGCGTCGGGTCCTGAAACAAGCACCTCAAATATCGACGCAATAACGTCCTCAACGAACTGCCAAGAGCTTAGGGCGCTTCCAACAAACTCTTCTGTCTTTCCGATTGTTTGAGCATACGCGAGCCCGCGAAATCCTTGCGACGTGATCTTGTCACTCTTGCAAAGGTTACATTCGAATTCCGAACGTTGCCTATTCATCTACTTCTCCATTTGATTCTGCGTCGCCGAGCGCGATGCCAGACCACTTTACAAGTCTGGTCGGAGGTGAGACGACGGCGTTGCCGCCGGCTGCGAAACGGCGAGGCAATAGCTGCAGACGTCCGGCTCGCGACTAATAAGCTTTTCAGAATTTCATTATCAGTTGTCGGTGGATGGCTTGGCCAATGGCAGCGATGCCTTTGGCGGTTAACGCAACCAGTGACCCGTAGATGATCTTGTAAATTGGCCTCGTGGTCGTAATCGCCACCCTAAAATCAAACCAAGGGTCTTCCGTGAAAACAACGCAATCTAAAGTAAGCAAGAAAGAGAACCGTAGGCGCGCCGGCGTCAAAGTAAAGAAGCTACGCCGCGCGCAAGGCCTATCTGGAAGCGCGACGACAGCAAAGGAGAAACACGTAACCATGAAAACGGACACGGCAAACAAGTACTACGACGACCACTACGGGCTGAAGCTGAGCGACCTCTTCATCGAGTACCTCAAATCCAACGAGTTCATCCATATACATCTCGCAGACATGGCTACACTCTATGCTGGAGGCCCAAAGGGGGTCCGCAAACTCATCGACGCCGTGCTAATGCAAATGTGCGGCATCACTTTTGTCACGATCATTGCGGCTGCCGAGCAAAACACGACCGTGCTGAAGGCCGAAGTTAAATACGACTACGCGCGCCCGCCGAATCTGGACGTCGTCGAGGAGATACAAAAATGCCTGGACGAAGTCTGAGCGAAGCGGAAGCCTGATCATGGGGCACTTCATATAGTAAGCACAGAGCAGGACGGGTCGTCGAATGGGCGCGCACGCCGAACAGTCGATTTACCGATTCCGCGGCGCCTCTTCCTTCGACGTCACGCGGTTCGGCAACGCCGACTTTGCCGGTGGCACGCGAAGTCGACGGCGTGCGCCGCCGCCAGCGCCCTGTCCAGCGCCTGACGCTATGATCGCTGGCGCTGAAGGCAGCGCGATCGACGCATTCGGTGCCGGTCAGGCCGAGGAGCAATGCCTTTTCTACATGGGCCTATCCACGCCCGCGACCGCCTATTCCTCTATGCGCCGACCGAGAAGACCAACGGCCACAACAGGCCGCTTTTGCCATTCCTTGACGGCCTTGGCGGGCATTTGACACGCCGTTCGGTTGTCCCCGCTCGACCGCTCCCGGTGACGGTCGCAATCGGCGACTGATAAGCTTTTGAGAGAAAGCTTATCAGTTGCACTCTTCGCAGCGTCTAGGCGGCCTTTCCCTCTAACATTGGAGGTTCGTCGATAGCCTCGATCTCCGGCATTGCTTGCCCCATAATACCGTGAAGATCGCCAACCATGCCGGCCGTCGACTCGATCATGGCGCTGACCTGGGCCTCTCGCTTAGCCCAGGCCTTCACCATGAACTTGCGCTCTTTATCGATATCTTCTCGCATGTCTTTGAAGCGCTCGACGATGGCTTCGATTCGCTGCTTGAACCGCGAACCGGTCAGATACTGATAGACTTGATCAGCCTTGGACTGCTGGCCAGCCTGCGTTGTGCGTGCGGTGGCGATCTCCAAGAGACCCTGACGTAGGGTCAGAGCGACCGGCACCGCACACCGCGGATGGGCTACGTAGACGCCATCAATCAAATCGAACGTCTCGACTTCTTTGGGTAGTGCTGTAGAGATTATCAAAGCGACATCGGCTTTAGCTGCGCGCTTGTTGTCGCGCAGTTTCGGCAGCCAGCTATCCGACCAATTCTTTGTGTTCTTTAGCTCCCAAAGGATGATGCCGGCCGGTGATCCGATCTGGCCGTTGATCGTGTGAACGATGTCGCCACCAGTTTCGCCCTTGGCTACCGGCTCAATGAGATCCAGCGGAAATTTGCCCCGGAGCAGATTCTCAAGCTCAAGCTCAAAGGCCTCGCCCTGCGTCTGTTGCGAGCCTTGCTCAAGCTTCCGCTTCAATTCCTCGACCGTGCGTCCCAAAGAGTCGATCTGAGCGTCTTTCTGCGATACTTGCGACTTTAGTTCATCGGTCACATCTTTGCGTGCCCTGGCGACGAGATCGGCTTGGCTAGCCTGGACGCGCTTCTCAATCGTGACCTCCAGCTCGCGTGTCTTTTCGTCTAGTTCGCGCTGCTTCCGAAGCGCGTCGGCCTGAGCTTGCTGCGCTTCAGCGAGCTTTATGTTGCGCGCGTTTAGGAGTTGCTCATTCTCAGCCAGGCGCTGCTCCATCGCGCGCAAATCGTCCGCCATCTGTTCGCGCGCCTTCTTGGCCTCGGCAGCGACAACTTGCTTACGTTCGGCATCGAGACGCTGCTTAACCTGCTCATCAACGCCGGCTCTTGCCTGCGCGACTTCGTTCTGTTGTTGGCGAAGTTCGTCAGCTTTGCGAGCAAACTCAGCCTCTTTCGCGACAAGCTTCCTCTGAAGGTCGCGTCGCTCCGCTTCCAGCAAGGGAGCCGCGAGCGACTCAGTCAGCGGGATCTGATGACTGCACTTTGGGCAGACGACGTGGGGTTCATGAAGATGCCCGGCCATCTCAGCAATTCCTGTTCACTATTCGTTCTATTGTGAATGAGGGCGGGCCGGCGGTCAATAGCAACTCCAAATGATCCCCAGGAAGGTCCATCCAGGTGACGGACGTGCCCGTATCGGTCGTCCGGACATTATGAATGTGTGCTGATCATAGGGCGAGAATCGCGATCGGTACTGGGCTGTTGGACAGCCTCAGAACCACGCTGGGGCTTTGGCTCTAGCGGCGCCCGACCAGCGGGAACGTCGGTCATTTCCTAGAGCCCACCCGCCAGGCGCGTGTTGCTTTGGTCACGTTGGACTTAAGGCGAAGATCGTTCAAATGGGACCGTAGTGGCACGGGTGGGTTAACTAAACTGTTGCGCGAGGGGCCAAATTCCGGAATCCTAACCGCTTTCAAATAGATCTTTGCGGGTGACACATGGGAATTTCAGCGAAGGTTTCCGCACGCTTATCAGCGCAACTCAAGAAATACCAAAAAGTGCTCGAGGCAGCGAAGCAGCGAGATATCGGTGAAGCTGATACGGTCACGATTATTACAGATTTTCTTTCCGATGCCTTGGGCTACGACAAATACAAGGAAGTCTCGAGCGAGCACGCGATACGCGGGACTTATGTTGACCGCGTCGTGACAGTCGATGGCAAGAAGCGCTTCTTGATCGAGGCAAAAGCGATCGGCGTTGAGCTCAAGGATGCTCACGTCAAGCAGGCCATTGACTACGCAGCAAATGAGGGTGTCTCTTGGGTCGTTCTCTCGAATGGAGCGATATGGCGCCTCTATAATTTGAGATTCGGGAAGCCAATCGAGAAGACGCTGGTATTCGAGATCGACGTCTTAGCTTGCGACTGCAAGAATGACGACATCATCAGCTGCTTCGGTAGTCTCAGTTCCGAAGGTTATTCGAAGGATACGTTGACGGAGCTGCTCAACGAAAAGCAGACGAGCAGCAAATATACCGTCGCAGCTGTATTGCGAACCGACAAGATGGTGGAAGCGATCCGTAAAGAGGTTCGTCGGTTATCTGGCATTAGGCTGGACCCGGTATATCTGTCTTCGCTGATAGAAAATGAAATCGTGAAACGTGAACTCATCGACAGCGAGGAGGCCGGAGCCGCAGCAGCCTACGTGAGGAAGCTTCAGAAAACAGCCGATCGAGAAAAGGATGACGTTGGGACTAAAGCGGCTGTTGTCCCGCCAACTCCTCCCGTCACGGAAGCGCCGCCTCCCGTTTAGCCATCAGATTGGTGCATGCCAAGGGGCGCTCGCCGGTGTCCAGGCGCTTGATCCATTGAGGGCAGACGTAGCGTTGTTACGAATTTCTAGCTCGTGGACCGCGCAGCATAAACCTCCGTAGCAATCCGGATACGGAGACACTGAGAGTCTATCCACAATCGGCCTTTGGTCTAATTTCCTAGCGGAAGGGAGATGACGCGCCCCATTTCTCGCTATAGTTATTCGCAACCAGAAGAGGAGCCGGGATCAAGACGGTGGTATGGCGAGCCTAAAGCGAACGCAACATTTGCGGAGCGCGGTCCCGGCCGGCTCTAGATGTGCGGCGAGGCAGAAATAAGCTTTCACGCGTCGGACCAGTTTCTAAAGTGACTTACAGGGGAGCAATTAGCTTGGGGAGCGTCGACGCGCGGCCGAAAGGCGCAGATCAAGAAACCCGGTCGGCTGTAGTAAGGCTGTTTGATGATACGCGGCGCAGACTAGTCGAGACAGGGACTCGCAATCGCCTTGTTCATGTCAATCGCGCGAACACGCGCGGAAACGTACTGAACATTGTGAACGAACGTTCCGATGATGTTCATGCCTTGCTATCCAGTGGCAAGACCATGCGCTTCTTCGCGCTCGGAAAAGATAAGGTCGAAGATAGCCGCGAAGTCGTCCTTGTTGACGCTATGCAGCAAGGGTCTGACGAAGATCGCTACACCGATTCATGGCTTGAAACGCGACTCGGCCCCGATGCACTGCAGAAAAAGCTGCTGAAGATAGCGCGGGAAGCCCAAACGGCAGAGGAGGAATCCGGCGTTAACGTCCTGTACCTCGCGATGGGTTTTTTGACCTGGTATGAGGATAAGGCTTCGAAGGTGCCCCGTGAAGCGCCACTCGTTCTCCTTCCAGTCGAACTCGTACGCAATGCGAGGACCTCGACTTTCGACCTGCGAGTGAGAGATGAAGACGCTCTGACGAACTTGCCGCTGCAGCAGCGGTTGAGGGACGATTTCGGAATCGAGCTTCCCGAACTTGAAATCGAAGAAGACTGGAAGCCGTCCGACTATTTTACTGAAGTGCAACAAGTGACCAGCTCGCGGGAGCGCTGGAAGCTCGACCCCGATGCCATGCAGTTGGGATTTTTCAGCTTCAGCAAGCTGCTGATGTACCGTGATCTGGCCATTGAGGCGTGGCCCGACGACGCATTGGCGGCCCATGAGCTTACTCGTGGTCTACTCTATGAGGGTTTTGAACCCGAGGAACCGCTATTTACTTCAAATGATAAGCTGGACGAGGTCCTGCCGCCAGAAAAGCTCTTCCATGTGGTCGATGCAGATGCGTCGCAAGCCAAGGTGATCGAGGAGGTGCGGTCTGGCCGGAATCTGGTCGTCCAGGGGCCGCCCGGAACGGGCAAATCTCAGACAATTACGAACATTATTGCGGCGGCGGCCAAGGAAGGTAAGCGAGTCCTATTTCTTGCCGAAAAGATGGCTGCACTCTCTGTGGTGCACGATCGCCTCGTGAAGGTCGGGCTACGTGATGTATGCCTTGAGCTGCATTCGAGAAGCGTAAATAAGAAAGCTGTCCTTGGCGAACTAGCGCGAACCTTAGCGCAAGCCAGCGTCGTGCCAGGAGTGCCGGGGGCGCCAACCGCCTTGAGGGAAAGCCGTGACCGACTGAACAAGCTTGCAGAAGCGTTGCACCGCCCGATCGGAGCTACTGGAGAGACGGCCTACAGCGTGCTTGGTCGGCAATCCCAGTTTATTGGGAGAGGTATCTCGCCTCCAAATCTGGAGGTCGAAAGCCTGCGTTCGATGTCGCGGCAGCAAGAGATGGATTTGCTAACGACGATCCAAGAATATGGCGCGCTCCTCGCGGAAGAGGGACGAGCAACTCCTCATCCCTTCGAGGGCACAGGCAACCTTCACCTTCAGCCGGTGGACCTAGCTCGTCTGACTGCTACGCTGACGGACGCTCAAGTCGCCGTGAAGTCGCTTGCAACATCATTGCGCGCGCCCGTCGACGCACTTGCATTGCCGATTGCCACAGCCCTCGATGCTGTTGCTCCGTTGGCCGATGTACTCGGGCGGCTCGAAGGACTGCCCCATAACACAGCCGACATTGCGCAGAAGGTGCTCGACGCACCAGACATTCCTCGCCTTCACCAAGCCTTGCGAGCCGGCATGGCGTGGCGGCAAGCGCTCGATCAAGCGTCAGAAGTATTCGTTGAAACCGCCTTCAGCGTTTCTTTTAACCATCTACGCGCTCCTCTCGCAGCGGGTATTCGTTCATTCTTTGCCCGCTGGGGTGGTCGCTATCGAGGCGCATCACGAGAACTTGCCGGCCTATTGCGCGGAGGCTTACCCAAAACCGCGACCGAGAGAGTTGCGCGGATCGATCAGTTGATTACGGTGACTTCGCTGAAATCGGAATGGGAAAACGATCGTGAATATTGCAGTCATATTCTCGGTGATGCCTGGCGTGGAGAGAAATCCGACTTTGGGAAATTGATCACTATTGCCGAATGGTGTGAGAGACTTTCCAAAGCCCCAATTCCTGTGGATTCGGACAAGTCGATCGCACTAGCTGCTAAAGTTGATGCCCTAATTGCGATGCGACGGACACTGAGAGAGGCGGCGCAAACTGCACGCTCGGCATTGCAAGCCATTGTGAAACTGCTCGATCTGAATCTTGCTAGTATCGGTGATGTCGGCCTTGAGCATACGGACCTCGGTGCTGTCGCGGCACACTTTGGCGCAATGGCCGCAGCCACCGGTCGATATGCGTCGTGGACCCAATTAGCGCGACGTCGCGAGGCGCTCGCTTCAGCGGGATTGTCCAGGCTTGAGGAGCGGATGCGATCTGGGGAGATAGATGGAGCCGCTGCAGCAATCGAACTACGGTACGCCCGTGCCGAACGCCTCTGGAAGATCGCTCTAGAAGAGAACCCCGACCTTCGTGGCATCGGCCTGGAAAGGCGCCATGACCTGGTTGGCGCTTTCGCAGCGCTAGAGCGTCAGCAGCTCAGGGACAATGTAACCACGATCCTAGCTGGACATCTCGCACAGGTGCCTCAAGGCGCCATGGGGGAGATGAAAGTCCTTCGTGGCGAGATCGGGAAAAAGCGCGGCCATATGGCACTGCGACGATTGGTCGAAAAGGCCGGCACGGCGATACAACGCATTAAGCCCGTTTTGTTGATGAGCCCAATATCTGTCGCTCAATACTTGCCGCCGGGCACGATCTCGTTTGACCTTCTGGTTATCGATGAGGCTTCGCAAGTCCGCCCAGAGGACGCGCTTGGAGCGATCGCTCGAGCTACGCAAATCGTGGTGGTGGGCGACAAGAAGCAGTTGCCGCCATCTTCCTTCTTCGATCGGGTGTTGTCAGACGAAGAGGATGACAAAGAAGGCGATGATGAATATGTCGGCCCGGACTTGCTGGAAGGCGCGGCAACGATTGGCAGTATGGAGAGTATCCTGACTCTTTGCGAGGCACGCGGCCTCGCCGGTAGAATGCTGAAATGGCATTATCGATCACGTGATCCATCGCTTATCGAGGTTTCGAATCGAGAGTTTTACGACAATGATCTCGTTCTGCCACCGTCACCCCTACAGAAAGATCCGGCTTACGGCCTGTGCTTTACCCGGGTCGATGGCGTTTACGACAAGGGCGGAAAGCGGGACAACCGCAAAGAAGGCGAGTCCATCGTTGATCGAATAGCGGAGCACGCGAGAGCAAATCCATCACAGTCCCTCGGAGTAGTCACGTTTTCGTTTGCGCAGCGAAATCTCATCACGGAGCTTTTGGAGCTTCATCGTCGCCAAGATGCCACGCTAGATCAATTTCTGCGCGAGGGACAATCGGAAGACCTGTTCGTCAAGAACATCGAGAACGTGCAGGGCGATGAGCGCGACGTCATTCTTGTTAGTGTTGGATACGGCCCAGTTATCGCCGGCGCAAGGTTGAACAGCATGTCGTTCGGCCCGGTTAACGGCGAAGGCGGCGAACGACGTCTCAATGTGTTGTTCACCCGCGCTCGAATCCGCTGCGAGGTGTTTGCATCCTTCGATCCTGGCGACATTGATTTGAATCGTACCTCGAGAGAAGGTCCGCGAATCCTCAAGCGCTTTCTTGATTTTGCGAAGAATGGACGCCTGGAAGTAGACTCGCCGACGGGCCTCGACGCAGATTCACCTTTCGAGGAAGATGTTGCTGACGTTATCCGGGGGTACGGCTTCCTCGCAGACGCGCAGGTTGGATCTGCTGGTTTCCGAATCGATCTGGGTATTCGCCACCCTGACAGGCCGGGTAGCTACATCCTCGCCGTCGAGTGTGATGGCGCAACTTACCATAGCGCTCTTTGGGCCAGAGAACGGGACCGCCTACGTCAGGACGTGCTTGAACACCTCGGTTGGGGCTTTCACCGTATTTGGAGTACCGACTGGTTCTATAATCGCCACTTTGAGATAGAACGACTGCGCACGGCGCTTTCTGAAGCGCGGGATAGGGCCGGCCAGGGACTGCGAGTGGGAGGAGTAAATCAGGCGCGATCGACAGAACCAACCGAAAGGGAAGCTGCACCGATTTTTGTTCCCGAGGTTGTTGTTCGGCAGATGCCTCCATATCAGCGGGCGGTCTTTCGCGTCAGCACTTCGAACGAGCCGCATGAGGCGCCTGTTTCTATGTTGGCGAATTTGGTTCGAAAGATCGTGGATACCGAAGGACCGATCCATGTGGAAGAAGTCGCTCGGCGCTTAGCCTCCTGCTTCGGCAAGGAGAAGGCGGGATCGCGAATATTAACCGCGACTGAAACAGCTTTGTCGGTCGCCCGAACGGGAAGTGTCGATCTGCTTACCGATGGAATATTCTGGTACACGCGAGGTCAGTCGGATGCGCCTCCGGTTCGCGACCGCTCTGCAGAAAGCGGTGCAACCCTTAAGGCTGCGTGCATCTCTGTTCTGGAAATACAAGCCGCGTTCAAGATAGCCCGTGAGGATAACGGCGGGGGTGAAGACGAGGAGCTTATCAGAACAGTGGCTCGGCTACTTGGTTTCAAGCGGGTGGGAGCGGATTTGCAGGCGCGATTAGCCGAGGGTTTAGCTTGAGCGGAACATCACCTCGATGGAGGTAAGAATTAGTCGCAAGCTGGGAAAGCTTGTTGCGTTTCTAATAATTTTGTCGGGATCGACGCAGGGGCGAAATGAATATCAACCTAAAGGGACGATCGCTTGAGCTTTATTTCATCGATGGCCGGCCCGATGGAATGTTAACGGCTGAGGTCTTCAACTGGACCGGTCATGTGCTGATGACACCGCGAACCCAGATTACCGCTGCACTTGCACGGAAGGAGACCAAATTTACCGGAGTGTATCTGCTGCTCGGCGAACAGGATGGCGAACCGAAAGCGTACATCGGAGAGGGAGAAGACATCAGTGATCGGATTCGGAACCACGACACCAGGAAGGATTGGTGGAGTTCAGCGGTTCTCGTGACGTCGACCTCGAACAGCCTGAATAAGGCTCACGTCAAATATTTGGAAGCACGGCTCATCGAGGAAGCTCGAACGATCAATCGCATCAGCCTCGACAACGGCACTACGCCTACTCGACCTGGTTTGTCCGAGGCCGCCCAGGCGAATATGGAGTCATTCCTAGATTATCTAATGATGGTCCTTCCGGCGCTTCGGGTTGATATGTTCATCAAGAACACGCGCGAAAACGATCGCCCTTTGGCCTCTATCTCTCCAACCAAGAACAGCGTGGTTTTTGAGTTGAATAGTCAATACGCCGGTATCCAAGCCGCTGCATTTCTTCAAGACGGGGACTTCGTTGTTGAGAAGGGTTCCTTGACCCGAGGATCCTGGGTCGGCCAGGGGTCTGAGGGGACCACGTACGGTCGGTTGTATGCCGAGCTGGTTAAGACGGGTGTGATCGTGCCTCAGGGCCAGAACCGAGTCTTCGTTGAAAGCTATGCGTTCAAAAGCCCTAGCGCGGCGGCTGCTGTCGTTACTGGGCGTCCTGCGAATGGCACGATCGAGTGGAAGGTCAAAGGACAAGGTAAGACCTACAAGGACTGGGAGGCTGACCAGCTCGCTCTACAATCGGCCTCATCGCCTGCGTGATGACGGTTACGGGGATCCTGACGATTGCAAGCGCCTTCAGGCTGCCGCCCGGCGTGGGTCGATGCGCGCGTGCCCAGTCGAGCAGGTGCGCCAACGTCCGCTGACAAGCGCGCTATTCAAGACGGGATCGACGAACCGCATTGGTGAGCCTGGCCAGCAAGGGCCGCGCCAACTCGGCTGCGTGAAGGTCTGCCGGCCTCGCCCCACTTGGGTCGGCAGGAATTGCCAAGGCGGAGCTTTAGCTCTTATCCAATGCTACATCTATCGCTTGCGCTGATCGTATGCAACAATCATAAGTTAATCGATGCAACGAGGGGGAAGGGGCGGCGGGTGCTGTCGAAAATCATTTCAATTAAGAATGTCGGCCGTTTTAGAAATTCAGCAGGCTCGCCGAATCCGCAACTTGCAAAGCATACGTTCATTTCGGGAGCCAACGGCTTCGGCAAGACAACGATATGTTCTGTGCTTCGGTCGCTCCACACGGGCGATGGCGACCATATTGTCGGCCGGAAAACGACGGGCGTTGCGGACGACATCAGCATCGAATTGCTATTCGATGGGGCGCCGGTGCGCTTCAACAAAAAGGGCTGGAGCGAACCTAAGCCGATGTTCGCCATCTTTGATGGTGTGTTCGTCGGGGAAAACGTGCACGCGGGTGAAGTAGTCGACGTTGCGCAGAAGCGCAATCTCTACCGCATTATCGTGGGAGAGGCGGGGGTAAAGCTCGCAACCAAGGATGCTGAACTCAGTGGCGCTAGCCGGAACCTCACGGCTGAAATAACCAGCTCAACAAAAGGGCTCCAACCCTTCCTTGCTTCAGGCATGAAGGTGGATGAGTTCCTCGCAATGGCGCCGGACGCCAATATCGACGTTCAGATTGAAGCCCAGCAGACGGAAGTAACAGCGCTTCAACAGGCGGAGACGCTCAAGAAGCGAGCGCAACTTGACGAGTTGCCGGTGCCCGCCATGCCCGACGGGCTTGCAGCGCTTCTCCAAACTACGTTCGACGATATTGCGGCTGACGCCGAAGCCCTTGTCGAAAGGCATCTTGCCGTACACGGTATGTCAGAGGGCGGCGGCAACTGGATCTCCAGCGGCCTTGATCACGCCGCCAACAACTGCCCATTTTGCGGCCAAAGCATTGAAGGGCTCCCCTTAGTTGTGGCGTTCAAGGCGGTCTTTAGCGAACGCTATAGGAACCTCCGGGCGGAAATAGTCGGTTTCCGCGGAGCTGTTGCCCGGCAGCTAGGCGAGGCAGCTCTTGGCAGACTGGCAGCGGTGGCAGAGAAAAACAATGCCAGCGTCGAATTCTGGAAGCAGTACGTGAGCTGCGAGTGGGCGGGGGTGGCCGTGCCAGCCGATCTTGCAGCGGCCGCAGCCGACCTTCAGTCAAACGCACTCTCCCTGTTGGACGCGAAAGAACGCGCGCTGCTCGACCGGGTCGAACCAAGCGCTGCCTACAGCGACGCTTTGAAGGCGTATGTCGGGGCACTTGAGCAGCTGGCCAAAGCAAACGCGCAGGTGCAGGAGGCCAACCGCCTCATTGCTGAGCGCAAGGCTGGGCTTAATGCAGATGCGCTGTCATCGGCGTTAAATCAACTAGCGGTTTTGAGGTCTCAAAAGGCGAGGCACGAGCCGGCTGTTGACGAGCTGTGCCGAGCGCACTGCGATTTGGTGTTGGAAAAGAAGGAGGTTGACGACGAACGCACGGAAATTAGAGCGCAGCTCGATGAGCACACCAAAAGTGTCCTAAAACCCTATCAAAACCGTATCAACAGCCTGCTCTCGGACTTCAATGCTGGGTTCACAATTGCCGAGACCTCACATGCGTACCCTGGGGGAGTTGCGAGCTCGAGCTACCAACTCGTCATAAACGGGACGCCGATTGACATCGGCAACGCGAAGACGCCGCTCGACCAGCCAAGCTTCAAGAACACGTTGAGCGCGGGTGACCGCACGACGCTGGCGCTGGCCTTCTTCTTCGCCCATTTGGAGGCAGACCCGAGTCTAAAAGATAAGATCGTCGTTTTCGACGATCCGTTCACCAGCCAGGACAACTTTAGGCGCGGGCAGACCGTTCATGCCATCAGAAAGCTCGCGGGCAGTTGCCGGCAGCTGCTGGTGCTGTCACACGACGCCACCTTTCTCAAGCAAATATGGGGCAAATCGCCCGCGTCCGAACGAGTGAGCTTGACGCTGGCCGACCATCGTGACCTTGGCTCAAAGCTGCACGAAATTGACCTTGAGAAGGCCTGTCAGGGACGCACAGCGACGGACATCGACGATTTACAGCTGTTCTTGTCGACGGGGGCGGGCGGTCTCCTTGACGTCGTCCGCAAGATGCGGGTCGTTTTGGAAACGTACTTGCGGACGACGTATCCGAACTGCTTTCGCGAGAATGAATGGCTAGGCGACATGGTGGGCAAGATTCGCGACGGTGGGGCTTCGCACCCTGCTGCGGCCCTTTATGACGAGCTAGACCAGATCAACGACTACTCCGCTCAATATCATCACGGCGAAAACATGAGCGATAGCACGCCCGATCAAATCGACAGCACCGCGCTGACCGGTTACGTGCGCCGCACGTTGAAAATCGTCAATGCGCTGCAGGCATAGGGTAGACGATAGACATGATAGATCCCGTCACAGCTCTGGCCTTTTCCGTCTACGAGAACAAAGGGGTTTACGCGCTTCTGCTCGGCTCCGGCGTGTCGCGCGCAGCGTATGTCCCGACGGGCTGGGAAGTGACACTGGATCTGATCAAGAGGGTTGCGGCCCTCGAAGGCGTAACCAACCAGCCTGATTGGGCCAAGTGGTATGCCGACAAGTACGGTATCGAGGCTAACTACTCGACCCTTCTCGATCAGCTCGCCAGCACGCCAGATGAGCGGCGATCAATCCTGCACTCGTACATCGAGCCCACCGAGGAAGAAATTGCTGAAGGTCGCAAGGTGCCGACACGCGCACACCACGCCATAGCTCGGCTTGTGCGCGCGGGCTTCGTCCGTGTCATCATCACGACCAACTTCGACCGGTTGATGGAAAACGCGTTGAGAGAGGCTGGCATTGAGCCGACCGTCATTCAATCAGATGACGATCTGAAGGGGGCCGTCCCGCTGATCCATAGCCGCTGCTACTTGGTCAAGGTCCATGGCGATTACTTGGATACGCGCATTCGCAATACCGACCAGGAGTTAAGCGCCTACTCGCCGCCAATGGACGCCCTGCTGGACCGCATTATTGACGAACACGGCGTCATCATTTCCGGTTGGTCCGGGGACTGGGATGCGGCGTTGCGAGGCGCCATCACGCGGGCGCCCAACCGGCGCTATCCTTTGTTTTTCGCCGCACGTGGCAAGCCATCGCAGATTGCCGCCGACCTGGTGCAGCAGCGGGCCGGCAGAATCATCACGATCGAAAACGCGGACAGCTTCTTTTGTGATCTCGAAGGCAAACTGTCGGCCCAGGCGGAGCTGCAGCGCGAGAACCCGCTTAGCATCGGGCTGATGGTTGCTAGCGCCAAGAAATACCTTGGCCGACCGGAATTTCGCATCCAGCTTGACGAGCTCATCGGTAACGTGGCTTCGCGTCTCGCGAAGGCCTTGAAGGAAAAGGAGTTTGACCCCAGTGGCGGATGGTCGCCGCAACGCTATGCGCAGACCGTCGCCCGATACGAGGCGTTGAGCGAACCGCTCGCAAGAATGCTTGGCGTGCTCGGTCGATGGGGTAGCGGTAGCGAATTTGCCCAAACCGTCGAGTACATTGCGCGCTTTTCGCAAGCCGAGCCGGTTGGTGGCCTGACCGCGTTGATCTATCTGCGTACCTATCCTGCTGTCTTGCTCTTCTATGCGTATGGCATTGGGATGCTAAAGGCCCGCAGATACGGCGATCTATTCAAGCTGTTTGCGACCGTGGTGTCTCGCGAGCGAGAGCCACATCCCCTTGTCAAACAATTGCTTCTCGGCTCTTGGGAGGGCGGCGGGACCGAGTTATGGCAGACCCTGGAGGGACTAGAGAGGAGAAAGACACCACTGAGCGACCACCTCCACGACGTTCTGCCCGGCTGGTGCACGGATTTCATATTCGTGGGCGCCGAGTTCACCAGCTTGTTCGAAGAGTTCGAGCTGCTGGCCTCGCTGGCTCACCTGACGTTGGCCATCTCGCAGGAGGAACTACAAGCCGCGCTAAGCAAAACAAGAGGTCGTGACTTTGCCTGGAGCCCAATGGGTCGTGCCGGTTGGGACGGACAAACCAGGCGGCAGGTCTTCGAAAGTTGGAACGTGCCCGAGACAAACGCGGCGATCCTAAAGGCCGGGTTCGCGAACAAGTCGGCTGACTACTACAAGCTGGCGATCGACAGCCTCGGCCGGCTCGCGGAAAACATGGGCTGGCGGTAGTCGGGACGGATCGCAAAATCGCATTCGCGCTTTTGCTGCGCTACCGATGTTCGGGTGGCACGCAGCGTGCAACGTGCGCCCACGATCTGTCAAAGACGGCTCCTCACAGAAGCCGTCCTTGTTGCCTTGGCAATCAGTCCGCGTAACGCCGCATGAAACCGTCGGTCGACTGATAAGGATTGGTCGCAAAGCTTATCAGTTCGGCCCGAGGAGGCCGACCGGTCTCGGACGATAGGAGAACCACCGCGTGTCGGTCGGATGCCGTCAGAGGGGAGCCGCCACGCTGGCGACATTGTCGCTGGTGTCCTTGATGGTGCTCTTGGCATCCCCCTCTCGTTGTGTTGACACAGTCGCCCTAGCGCCTTCGCCGCCGTCCGAGACTGTGTGACGGAGTGTTCCCCGGTAGAAGTAATCGCGGCACCGAGGAAGCTGGTCGGCCGCAAATTCAAACTCGCTCACTAACGGGCTGAATCGCCCTTTTGCGGCTTCGACTGAGATATCCATCTCTTTTGCTTGTGCTTTCTCAAGCAAGCAGCACGGCTCAACGTCAAAGCGCGGACGCTCCCTGGACGTATCCTGAGCCGACGCAGCGGCTTCGAATGCCGGCGAGGGCGAGGTTTGCTCATGGTCTCTGAGAAAACTCGATGTGTCGAGGTCGAGTACTAATTTGACTGTCCGACCCGATTCAAAATGATCTTGGACATGCCGGGACAAGAGGCCTGAATTGAACCATGCGCGACCGGCTCATTGATGTGCTGGCCGGAGCGAACAACCGTAACGTGCGGTTTAATCGGCCTGCAGAACTAAAATCCAACTATTCGATGTTGGATGTGCAGACTGGGCGTGTGGTCAGAATGCGGGCCCATAACGAGAGGTGTCCCGATGAACTCCATCTTGCCCAACGAATCGTTCGATGACCGCCCGTTGTTTTCGGGACTTAGGGTTCTCGATAATGCCAGCTTCATCGCTGGTCCCACCGCAACAGTCGATTCCGGCCAGCGCGAATGCTCCGCACGAAAACGAGAACTGTTCGGAGTTAGAGCCATGATTGGAATCAGGACTTCTATTATTGCAGCGATTATGTCATTTGGCGTGATAGGCTCTGCAAGCGCCCAGTGCCCGACGTGGGCGAATGCAAATCCGGCTTTGTTTGACTCGCAATACCCCAATAGGAGTGTGTTGAACGGCTGCGAGCTAACGCCGGCAGGCAGAATGGACCTGGAACTGCCAGGCGGCGCGGCTCCCAGGTTAGGGCCTGACAGTGTTTATGGGGCGATGCTGGGCATTGCTCAACACCACAGCTTTCGGCACCGCCCGCGGTAAGGATCTGAAGATAAACCCGCCGCTCGCGAACGCTGCCGCGATTAAAAAGCCGAGTCTCATACGGAAATCCCTTTCAGATGCTCGGCATCTTCGCCGGATGCTAACGCGGGACGGTCCGGGAGCGCGTCAAAGCGGACATTGGCAGGAACGCGAAGGTCTGCGTGGCGACCGTCGACAGAAGGTCCGCCACCTCCAAGTTGACGGATCGCCGATCTTAACTACGGCGCCCAGCCTGGACCAACGCCTCGCTATCCCCGATGCCACCTTCGTGCAGGCGTCGGCGATGATGTTTTGCAGGCGCGCGCACTGACGGGAGGGCGAAGGAGCCGCGAGCACGCCGTGCCCGCCGATCGTCTCGCAGAGTGTTCTGGCAGCTAGCTGGGGTACCATTCGAGCTTCATTTCAGTGGGAGGTGATGGTGCGGTCGGAGCGCGAAGCCCGAGCGCGTACAACGGGCGGAGTGACCTCCCTGGGCGGCGTCGGATCCCCGTGGCCATGGACCGTGCCGGCGTGGGCCGCGCTGCTGGTGGTGATCGTGGCGTCGTTCAGGCCCGCGGTCCTTGCTCGGCGGGCGGTGTTCGCGACGGGAACTGGCGCGGAGCCCTAGAGGCATTGAGCACATGCAACTCTAGCACTCCTGTGCGGGTCCCCACCAGCATCCGGTTCCCTGTGGTCTCGGCTACCGCGGGATTGCTCGGATCGACCAGCAGCGCCGCGGGGCCCGGGAAGCAGCCGCCCGTTACACCCTACCACGTCGCCGTATTGAACGCAGCGTTTTGCATCACGTCAGGATTGGCTGTCACTGGCGTTCAAATCTGCCCCCCGTATTGCCGCATCTGAGAATGTTAACGTGATGGCGCCATTGCCGATGACGATCCGATGTCGATTAATCGGTCGCGCCAGATGGCTTTCCCGGCTTGCTCGACGAGAGGGGCTGTGGGCGGGCCGGGCCTTACATAGCCCGAGCCGTCCACAACCCCGGAGAATGGGGCGGGGACCGCGGCGTCGTCGAGCGGGCCCTGGGCGACCAACCGTTCGGCAGCCCTCCGTCTGAGCGCCCTCAGCAGACGTTGCACAATCGAATGCTGTCTCTTTCCAAACTCCTCGGGGTATTTCTCGCGCAGCCGGCCGACGATTGCGAGCGCCGTCAGCTGCGGCTGCTCTGCGAGCCACGCTTCGATCGCGGCAATATGCGGGTCGAGCTTGGACGGCATGCGAACTCTGGTCTTATAGGGCCGACGATTTCGCCGGTGCGTGGCACGCGGCTCGCCGACCATCGCGGTCTTGCCGAGCGTCTTCGAGGGTCGCCGCGGTCGCTGGCAGGATGCTAGTGTGAGCGGGTTGCGGGCCGCGCGCCTGTCCGGTTCGATGATCGACGCGATTGCCTAATTCCTCTTGGGTCGCGCGAATCTCCGCCAACAGCGCGACCGGATCGAGCGAGCGATACTGATCGCGGAGCCGTTTCTTCACGGCCGCGGTCACCTTGGGATGCGTCAAGGCACGCTCATAAGGCGTCGATGGGAGATGATAGCGGTTGCTCACTTCAGCCCCTTCGCGACGATACCAAGGGAGGCCAACTCGCAGTAGCGAGTCGATCCGTCCCTCCAATGCGCGCGCCAGTCGCGCCTTGGTCGGACCTTTGAACACGATTAAGGTGCGGGCAAAGGCGGCGGAGTTGATGACAATCCGTCTCATACCTTATGATCCGCCGCTTGCGTCGCATAACAGTTCTTTCAGAACTTCACCGCCGTTCGCAGACCGAATACCGAGGCATCCTTGAGGCGGACGCCCTGCATGTTGCCAAGCGTGCCCGTTGCGCGACCTCTCGGGTGACATGCGAACTGTTAATTTGGCTGCAGCGTGATCCCGCCGCGGACTTCGTGCTGCTAGACCGCAGTGATTAGCTGACTCGGATGTACCCGCTGGCCACGCCGGCCCATAGACCGCCTGGAAGTCGCGATCGAGGGCCTGCGCCCGAGGCAGCTGAAAGAGCCGGCAACGTCGACGCCACTCGCGTCGAGTTGCCTGCTGAGGCGCCTCATCACTCCGGCCGGCATGGAACGATCGTCATGGGCGTGAACGCGTACACCGCGAGGCCGTCTTGATTGTACATCGTCCATTTCATGTTCACCGTGCCTTGCGGCTTGCTCTTAGAAGGCGTGAGACTTTCGATCTCACCCTCGATATGCAGCACGTCACCGGCACGGACCGGGGCCAGCCAGCGGACGCCCCCACCAATGCCGACGATCGGATGATCTCCGAAGGGGCGCGTTTCAACTAGCAACCTCATACCAATCGAGGCCGTGTGCCATCCCGAAGCAGCAAGACCCTTGAAAAAGGTTTTTGCCGCGGCGTCTTCGTCGAGATGCATCGGTTGCGGGTCGAATTCGGCTGCAAAGCGCTTCATTTCGGGGGCGGTGATCCGAGCTTCACCGCTCTTGAACTTCATCCCGACAGCGAGATCGTCAAACCACGCGATCGTCTTCATGGGTTGATCTCCTTGAGCTACACGTTTGGACGCTTGCACGAACCGTCATGCAAATCTTTCATGGAAGCACGTGACTTGGTTGCAGTTGTACCGGTGGCGATAGCCGCGATAGAGCGCATTTTGTCAGAATGTCCGGCGGCGACCGCCTCGGACACCGTGGCGTGGCGAAGGTCCCGATAAAAGCGTCAAAATGATCTTGGGCGCGCCAGCCTTCCTCGATAAAAGTCCTACCTCCAAATGAACCGATGCGCGACAGCTCATTAGCTGCGCCGGCCGTGGTCAATATCATGAGCCGGATTTAATCAGTCTGAGGAATTAAAATCCAACTATTCGATGTTGGATTTACAGACAGCGCACGTGGTCAGAATACGGGGCCTGCAATCGGAGAGGTGTCCCGATGAACTCCTTCCTGCCAAACGAATTATTCGACGACCGCCCGTTTTTTCGCCCTACCGATTGCAGAAGGTCAGAGTGCACCCTGATCGCTGAATGCTCCGACGACGACGTCTTTGATTGGCCTGGCTACCGGATCACGGTCGTCGAGCTTTCAAAGCGCGAAGTCGACCTAGTGCAATCTTGCGCTGACCAATCCAAAGGTATTGCGAACGCCATCGTACAATGGAGATCACCTGCGCGCCTGCGCAGAGTAAGGGCGAGCCAATAAGGCCCCCACCTCGCAGAGGAGAACTGCCCATGCAATTCATGATTCTGTTCAGCCGCCATCCGGATAAGGCAACAACCCCTGCCCCTACCGAGATCAGGGAAGCGGAGTTCGAGAAAGTGCGCGGTTTCTATACCGAGGGGCTGGTTCAGCAGGTCTGGCTGCGGGGCGACGCTGGAGGAGCCTGTATGATCGTGGAAGCGCACGCGATCGATGATATCGCCCAGAAGCTTGGTGAGTTGCCGCTCGTTCGCGCTGGCTTCTTGCAGTCCCCGCTGATCGTGCCGCTAAAGCCTTATTCCGGCTTTGCGCCGCACTCGTGAGGAGTGCACAATGAAAGCGGTCGTCCTTAGGGAATTCGGTGGTCTCGAGAACTTGTCTCTGGATGACCTTCCTATCCCTCGTGTCAGTCGAGGGTCAGTTCTAATTCGTGCCGCCGCTGCGTCGGTCAATCCGGTCGATGTCAGCATCCGAAAGGGGTCCCCGTTCAGCCCGTCTCTTCCCGGGACCATCGGATGTGACGTCGCCGGAGTTGTGGAGGCCGTGGGCGAAGACGTGAGGGAATTTGCCCCAGGCGACGAGGTGTTCGGTTGCGTTGGCGGTGTTCGCGGTTCAGGCGGAACGCTCGCCCAGTACGTGCTCGCGGATGCCAGGTTGTTGGCGCAAAAGAAGAACTCTTTCCATGAAAGAGGCGGCTGCGCTGCCCCTCGTTGCGATCACGGCCCACGAAGGACTAACTCGTGGCGGCGTTTCGCCCGCACACCGCGTCCTGGTCCACGGTGGTACAGGTGGAGTCGGTCACGTGGCCATACAGCTCGCCGCGGCGTATGGCGCAAAGGTTTTTACCACGGTATCGGCGGGATCGCGCGCGACTGCATTGCGCATGGGTGCCATCGACGCGATCGACTATCGGGCTGAAACGGTGGAGGCTTACGTCAGGCGCGTCACTGGCGATGCCGGTTTCGACATCGTATTCGACACAATCGGCGGTCAACATCTCGAACAGTCATTCCGGGCTGCAAGAAATGGCGGGCAGGTCGTTTCCACCATGGCCCTGACCACGGTCAATCTCAAGGCGATGCATCTGAAAGGGTTGTCTCTGCACGTCATATTCATGCTGTTGCCACTGTTGACAGGAGAAGGCCGCGAGCGACACGGCGCAATCTTGCGTGATGTTGCTGCGTTGGCCGACGCCGGCCATCTTCAACCACTCGTCGACGAAACTCGCTTCACTCTTGCGGCCGCGACTGACGCCTACCAATATCTCGAATCGAGGGAGGCGACGGGCAAGGTCGTCATCGACATTGCGGAGGCAGCCTGATGGACGCGCACGACCCGGCTACACCGAACGCAGAACGTCAGGCGAGCGACACCCCGTCCGACATACCCGCGCTGTCCAGAGGCCCCCTGAAGTGAACAAGGCGACCGCTCATGACCAACGTTCTGGTGCTAGAAACCCACGCAGACGCATACGCAGCCAATTTGCGTGAACGATTTAGCGATCTGGAGATTCAGGTCGCGCGATCTCCAGCTGACGATCATGTCGACTATGGCAAGGTCGAGGTTCTAATCGCCTTCGGCTTGGGTGTCACGGAAGCGCTGTTCACGCGGATGCCGAACTTGAAATGGGTGCAATCGTTGGCGACCGGCGTCGATTACTTTTTGCGCAATAAAACCCTGGCTCAGGACGTTCTTCTGACTAGCGGTCGCGGTATCCACGGGCCAGCTTTGCGCGAGACCGTCCTGCATCTGATGCTCTCGATCAGCCATGACAGTAACGGCCTCGTCCGTGACAAAACTTCTCGCCGCTGGGATCGTCGCGCGTGGCCCTTACTAGCCGGCAAAACCGCAGTTGTGGTCGGCACTGGCATCGCGGGCGCCGCGATCGGTTACTTGTTGAAAGCCATGGACGTGCGGGTGATCGGCGTGAGCCAGACGCCTCGAGCGGTTCCCGGATTTGACGAGGTCGTGCCGCGACGAGAATTGCCAAAAGTTGCCGCAGCAGCGGATTACGTCATCAACGTGCTGCCTGGCGACGTGGCGAACCGCAAGATCATCGACGGTAACGTTTTTGCCCATATGAAGCCCAGCGCTTATTTCATTAATGTCGGACGAGGGGATACGGTCGACGAGCAGGCGCTGATCAGAGCTCTCAGGGAACGCGATATCGCAGGCGCAGGACTTGATGTGTTCACTACCGAGCCGTTGCCGGACGAAAGCCCGCTATGGGACCTTCCCCATGTCTTCATGAGCCCGCATATTGGAGGCCTGTTTGAGGAGTATCAGCAGATGGCCATGCCACTGATTATCCGCAACATGACCGCCTATCTTGCCGATCGCGTCGATCAGATGACGAACGTCATCGATCGCTCGGGGAAGGCCACATGACCGCATGATTGATCCACAAGTCGAGTACTCCACCGAGCTGCACCGACGCCGGCATGCGGTTCCTGGGTAACGAAGGCGCGACATTGGTGCGGATGTGATACAGGACTAAACGCAGGGGCCAAGTCGATATGAAGGTCGACCTGGCCGTTTTTCCTGTTTCGGACGTCGAACGCGCCAAACGCTTCTACCAACAGACTGGTAACAGAATCGCTTGCCATCGGGCGCTGCGTTAACTGGGCAGGTCGGGACGCATTTGAAAAATGCAACCGGCCATCGCAGGGGCGCGCGGGCTTACATCTCGTCCAGAGATACCGCTGCGTGCCAACGGACCGCGATCGAGTTTTCCAAATGGCGGCAGAAAGAGCGTGCAGACATTGGCGGAGATATTCGCCGCCGCGGAGTCGGGCTTCAATATCCTCGTGGACAATGCTGGAGCAGCCTGAGCTCATCCTTTATTGTTAAGCGTCGCCTAAGCGCTCCACCTCGCGCGCACTGCAAATCGGTTTAAAAATGGCTCAGGAGGAAGTCACGTTCGCTGCCCGAACTCAACCGGATAGTTGACATCCTCAATACGAAAACCGCAGCAGCAATAGAGCTTCTGAGTCGCCTACCGATGTGGAAACGGAGGTTTAGGTCTCTCACCCGCGTTGTTCCTGAGCGATGTGCTTATGAAAGTGCAAGCAACAGAGCGCAGCACGCCAATCCGCCAGAGAGCCTCTCAAGAAGTTTTTGTCGGGAAATAGCCATCACCACGCAGGACGTTGCGAGCATCAGGATCGAGTACCGAGTTGGGACGCTTGCCCGGGCAGGGCGCCAGCGGTGGTGCACTTTCATTCCGAACCGCAGCCTAACGTTGGACACGTCCTTCTAAATCCTGTCACACCGTGATTTCGGCGGCCGCTGTGTTCGTTGCAATTTTTGCCGAATGGATCCGTTGCCAGGAGCACTTTGCTCTCTCTGCATTTCAAGCTGGCGGTGTCGAGTTCAAGCTGCTTATTCCTCGACCGAAATTTAATCTGGCGGCCAGATTAAAATCCAACAAGTTTATGTTGGATGTGCAGATAGCGACGTGTTGAGAATGCGGCTCCATAGATGAGAGGTGCCGCGATGAAATCCATCTTGCCGAACGCAGTGTTTGATGAGCGCCCGCTGTTTTCGGGACTTAGGGTTCTCGATATCGCCAGTTTCATCGCTGGCCCTACTGCTACGACCGTGCTGTCGGATTTTGGTGCCGAAGTGGTCAAGGTAGAAGCACCCGGGATGGGGGATCCGTATCGACACACATACTTGAGCCCGCCAAATCCATCTTCGAAAGAAAACTATGCATGGCAGCTCACCAATCGCAACAAGCGAAGCTTGGTGGTGGATTTGAAGAACCCACATTCGGCGGAGGTTTTGGCTCGCCTAGTAAAGTGGGCCGACGTTCTCGTGACGAATTTTCCTCCTCGGGTGCGACAAAGGCTGGGTTTGAACTACGAAGATGTATCTTTGCTCAATCCACGTCTCATCTACGCCGATATCACCGGATATGGTGAGGTGGGACCGGAAGCGGACAAGCCCGGATACGACACGACTGCGTATTGGGCGCGTTCGGGTTTGATGCATGTCACTCGCCAAGCGTCTAGTCCGCCCGCCTTGCCGGTGCCAGGGATTGGCGACCATGCCACTGCGATCTCCCTCTACGCCGGAATCGTGAGCGGGCTTTATCGGCGCGAGCGCACCGGCAAGGGCTGCAATGTCCGCACCTCCTTGATCGCCAACGGCGTGTGGGCGACAGCCATGTGGTTGCAGGCCGCGCTGCAGGGCGCGAAGTTCAGCCACGAAATAGATCGACGCCGTCCCCCGAATGCACTCTTCAACAGTTACCGAAGCCAGGACAGTCGCTGGATCCTGCTCGCGTTCGTCCAGGAAGACAAGAACTGGCCCGTTTTTGCTCGGGCTATCGAGCGCTCCGACATGCTGTCGGATCCGAGGTTCGCTGATGCGGAGCGTCGTCACGCTAACTCCGGCGCCTTGGTGGCTGAGATCGATCGTGTGTTCGGCGGGCACCCGCTCGCGCATTGGAGGTCGGTTCTCGATGCCGCTCACCTGCCTTATGGAGCCGTGCAGGTCTGGGATGAAATCGTGAAAGATCCACAATTGCTGGCCAACCACATCCTCGTTCCGATAGCGGAAGGCGGCGGAGTGACAATGACGGTGGACAGCCCAGTGGTCATCAAGGAGTCGCCTAAGGTCGCGCCCCGCACGGCTCCCGCACTGGGCGAACACACCGACGAGGTACTGGAGGAACTAGGCTTCGATGCAGCTCAGATCGATGAGCTGCGCGCCGCCGGCGCAATCCCGCATGCCCCGCAAAGCAGCAGACTTCATGAATAAGTGAGCATCTGACAAACAAAGGAGAAAGAACATGTCAATAGTGACGAAACCCACCGCGACCGAAAAGGCGATCTTCCATTGGGATGATCCGCTGCGGTTGGACTTGCAACTGACCGACGTCGAAAGGGAAGTCCAACGGAAAGCATTCGAATACGCGCAGGGGAGTCTTCTGCCTCGCGCGCTCGAAGCACATAGGACGGAGAATTATGAGGACATCCCATCCCTGGTGAAGGAATTGGGCAGCAACGGGTTTTTAGGTATCAACCTGCACGGCTTCGGCTTCCGCGGCCTGAACCATGTCTGTTACGGCCTTGTGTCCCGCGAGCTCGAGCGGGTCGATTCCGCCTATAGAACCGTATACAGCGTTCAATCCAGCCTGGCGACCGAAGCAATCTATCTGAACGGATCAGAGGAACAGAAGGCAAGATTCCTTCCGGGTTTGGCCAGAGGTGAATTGATCGCGTGTTTTGGTCTAACCGAACCAAATCACGGCTCGGACCCAGGGTCGATGGAAACCAGGGCAACGAAGGTGTCTGGGGGCTATCAACTCAATGGACACAAGAAATGGATCGGCCTCGCAACCATTGCAGATATTCTGGTTATTTGGGCGAGGGACGAAGAGGGCATTGTCCGAGGATTTATCGTCGAAAATGGCACTCCCGGACTAAGCGCGGAGAATATTCATGGAAAGTTTTCCTTACGCGCCGCTCCGACATGCGAGTTCCGATTGGATCAAGTGTTCGTTCCCGAGACGAATGTACTTCCGAAAGCCAAGGGGTTGTCGGCGCCGTTTATGTCGCTGAACAAAGCACGATTTAGTATCGCCTGGGGAGTGATCGGTGCCGCCGAGGCATGCTGGAAAATTGCGAGAGACTACACCTTGCAACGGAAGCAATTTGGCCGACCATTGGCTGCAAACCAACTCATTCAGCGGAAGTTGGCAGATATGGAAACGCAGGTTGCCTTGATGTCGCAGGCATGCCTGAGAGTCGCAAGATTGCTCGATGAGGGTGAGTGCGCGCACGAGGTGATCAGCCTGGTCAAGCGCTACTGCGCCAAGACAGCACTTGAGATCGCATTGACGGCACGAGACATGCTCGGAGCCAATGGCATCATCGACGAGCATCACGTCATTCGGCACGTGCTGAACTTGATGGCCGTAAATACCTACGAGGGTACTGACGATGTCCACGCGCTAATCCTGGGCCGCGCTCAAACCGGGATATCCGCCTTTACCTGAGCGTGGTCGTACCGCCAACACGTATGCATACCGTGCAAGCAAAGGACGCGCGCACCCGGCGCGTCCAGTGCCACCGCCTTGTAAGTACCGAAGGGCCTCCGCGCAGCATTAGGCCCGCGGAATGAAGATTCACAATCGATGAGAGAACCTATGATGTCCAACAGCAGGGAAGTTCGAAAGATAGCAGTCGTCGGTACGGGAGTTATCGGCGCGAGCTGGGCCGCCCTGTACCTGGCGCGTGGCTTCAACGTCGTCGCGACCGATCCGGCTCCCAATGCGGAGGCCGATCTGCGTCAATATGTTGACGCCGCCTGGAAAGCGCTCGAGGTTCTCGGACTTTCGCAAAATGCCTCGAAAGATCGTCTTGAATTCACTGGCGATATGAAGCGCGCACTGGCGGACGCGGACTTTGTCCAGGAGAGCGGGCCAGAACGCCCGGATTTCAAGATCAAGCTGTTTGCGGAAATCGACGCGGCTACTCCTCCCGATTCGGTGATTGCATCGAGTTCGTCCGGGCTGACGATGAGCATCATCCAGTCTGCGTGCAAGCATCCAGAACGCTGTGTCATTGGGCACCCCTTCAATCCTCCTCACATGATTCCGTTGGTCGAGGTCGTCGCGGGCGCCAAAACCTCACCCGAAACCGTGCATCGAGCACTCGAGTTTTACAGATCGATCGGCAAAAAGGCGATCCATGTCCGAAAGGAGATGGTTGGACACGTTGCGAACCGTATCCAAGGCGCGCTGTATCGCGAGGTCGTTTACCTGATCGAGCAAGGCGTGCTCGATGTGGCTGATGCCGACGCTGCTGTAAGCTGGGGACCTGGGCTGCGTTGGGGCGTAATGGGACCCAACATGCTGTTTCACCTTGGTGGCGGTCAAGGTGGTATTCAACATTTCATGGATCACCTCTCTGGCCCGATCTCGACCTGGTGGAAAGATCTCGGGACGATCACGGAGTTTACCCCGGAGATCAGGCAAACAATCATCAGCGGAGTCCTCAAGGAAGCCGGTAGCCGCCCCTTAGAGGAACTTGAGCGCGAACGTGACACCATGCTGCTGGAATTACTTGCCGCACGCGCGAATGCTGCTCGCCGCGAAAGAAGCCAAGCGTCTTTAGCTCCAAAAGAAGAAGTTCAATGACGGCAACCAAACTCTTGTCGGCTGGATTGATCGCTGCCTTCATTTTCGCAATCTCCGCCGACGCTCACGAACACTCCGTGACCGAGCCACATGTCGTCACGAAAGGCAATGCGAGGGCCTTCTCCACCGGCCATTGGATTAGCCGCAATGCTCGCATTCCAATACCGCACGCAAGTGAACTTGCTGCACCGCCCGACGACGAGCCCGGCGGCGTTTGCGACGACGGCGACAATCCAAGGATATGTTGAAGAAGGCGTGCAGAAGAAGGAGATCGCCAGTCTCCAGCCTCGGGAGTGACGTGCGCATTTGCTGGAAAGTGAGCCGCAAGCGGTCGCTTCTTCGATCCGATCGCCACGATTTTCGAGGCCCCGTCGGGCAAGGCAAACAGCGTCGGGTCCGTCAACCCGGAGCTGATCCCGCATTGGGGGTATCCGAGGTGAAAGCTAACTCGCTGCATTCGATGGGCTCGATAACCGCCGAGTGTGGTCTCAACCGTCTCACTGCGCTTGCCGAGCTGGCCGTTTCGGTTCACGACGCCGGCCGAGGGCGGTGGCCAAGTCGATGAAGGTGCGCACGGCCGCAGAAGGCTCGGCCGCGCGGAATGCTACCGCCAGCTCCACCTTCTCAGGAAAATCTGCGAGTGGTCGGAATACAATCTCAGGGAAGCCCAACGCGCGCATGGATTCAGGTCCCAGCACCACGCCGTAACCGCCGGCGGCCATGGTGAGCGCCGTTACGAAATCGCAGACGTCATGGACCATCGTGACCGTGAAACTGCCAACGGTCGCCAGTCGTTCCAGGTAGCTTCCGAAGCCTAAGCTTTCAGTCAGCTGAGGGACGAGAAAGGGTTCATTGCCCAAGTCGGAGGCTCTTAGCGTGCGCTTGCGCGCAAGCGGATGATCGGCGGCGAGTGCAAGGCAAAGAGCTTCGCGATGAATCACTTGGGCCGCCAGCCCCGCCGCATAACTCGGTCGGGGTCGTATTAGCGCAACATCCAGGCGACCTTCGGCGAGCGCGTCGAGCTGCCGCGGTGTCTCCATGTCGGTTAGGCGAAGCTGCACCGCAGGGCGACTGCGCCGGTATTCCCGCAGCAGGCTTTGGAGAGTACGGTTCATGGCCGCCGACGTCACGTACCCGACTTCGATCTGACCAAGCTCGCCGCGCGCCGCAAGGCGCCCGACCTGCTCAGCCCTTTCCAGCTGGCGGACGGCGGCAACGGCTTCCGATAAGAAGAGCTGCCCCGCCTCGGTAAGTGACACCGCCGCCCGCTTCCGGCGATTCAGAAGACGAGCGCCGAATGCCTCCTCCAATCCCTTGATCTGTAAGCTCACCGCAGATTGCGCCACGTTCAGCCTGTCCGCGGCGCGCGCGAAGTGGAGCTCTTCCGCGACGGCGATGAAATAGCGGAGCTGGCGAGCGTCAAGCATGTGCGATTTAATCAGTCTCCTCGATCAAAATCAAACGACCTCTTGTGCAAGCAAGGTCGCGGTTTCCAGTCACAAGTTCGGTGCTCTCAAGGCCCGCTGGAAAGCTCTCGAAAGCCGCGCCACCGGTCGAAGCTGGCTGATTCATTCCAATCTCGTCGGTCGAACGCGCCGTTAGCGCGATAGTGGGATGTAGAGTAGAGCAATTTGATCAGTTTATCCGATTAAAATCCAACAATTCAATGTTGGATGTGCAGATAACGCGTGTGGTCAAAATGCGAGACGTTCAAACAAGAGATCTGCCAGCGCCAGCTCGAGATGGCCGTGAGCCTGGCATTAAGCCGAGACGCGATAGCGCCCGACAATCTTTGTGTCCACACCCACCGAATTCGAGCAACAGGAGTTCAGCTATGAAACGAACAGATGTCCAACGTCGCGCGTTCGCAATGCCGCTGACGAGCCCGGCCTACCCGATCGGACCATACCGATTTTATCATCGCGAGTTCATGATCATCACCTATCGAACCGATCCCGGGAAGTTACGCGCGCTTGTGCCTGAGCCGCTGGAGGTCGACGCGCCGGTGGTCAAGTTCGAGTTCATCCGGATGCCGGACTCCACCGGGTTCGGCGACTACACAGAAAGCGGGCAGGTGATCCCGGTAACGTTTGAAGGCCGGAAGGGGAACTACACTCATTGCATGTTCCTGGACGATCATCCGCCGATTGCCGGCGGGCGCGAACTTTGGGGATTTCCCAAGAAACTCGCGAAACCGACGCTGCAGGCTGAGCTCGATACGCTCGTGGGTACGCTCAACTACGGGCCGGTCCGGGTGGCGACCGGGACAATGGGATACAAGCACCGGATGACTGACCTTGCGGCTGTGAAAGCCTCATTGGTCGCGCCGAACTTCCTCCTCAAGATTATCCCGCACGTCGATGGAACGCCGCGCATTTGCGAGTTGGTCGAATTTAGTCTGGAAGATATCGACCTTAAGGGGGCGTGGTCCGGTCCAGCCGGCCTTACCCTGGCCTCCCACGCACTTGCTCCGGTGGCCGAATTACCGGTGCTTGAAGTCCTTTCCGCGACCCATCTCATTGCTGACTTGACGCTCGGCCTCGGCAAGGTCGTGCACGACTATCTGGCGGACACCTCTCATCGAAGGGAAAACAGACCAGACAAACCTGCGGTCGCGCAGACCGACCTACTCGAGCCAGCTCGCTAGTAGAGTTAGCCCCGACCTTGGTGAAAGGCCATGTTTGACGACGGACGGATGAAGATCGAGTTGCAGGGCGCGGGGCGTGCACTGCTCTTTGGACTACGGCTATGGGTCTCGGTCTGCCTCGCGATGTATATCGCATTCTGGCTGCAGCTCGACGAACCATCCTGGGCGGGCACAGCGGCGGCTATCGTCTGTCAGCCGACGCTCGGGGCCTCGTTGCGAAAGAGCTGGTTCCGCCTGATTGGTACCGTCGTTGGCGGTATAGCCATCGTCGGGCTGACCGGCTGTTTCCCGCAGGACCGCGTGTTCTTCTTCGTCAGTCTGGCACTATGGGGTGGAGCGTGTGCATTCATCTCTACAGTCTTGCCGAACTTTGCATCGTACGCCGCAGCTTTGGCGGGATATACCGCGGCCATCATCGCCGGCAATCAGCTTGGTGCCGTCGGTGGCTTGAACGGCGACGCATTCGTGCTTGCGTTAACCCGGGTGACAGAGATTGGCATCGGCATTGTCTCCGCCGGGGTCGTTCTTGCCGGCACGGACTTGGGCGCCGCACGCCGACGATTGGCGACGCTCGTCGCCGGCCTAGCCAACGGGATAGCGACAAACTTCATAAGAACCTTGCAGGCAGCCGGGCCGAGCCTGTTGGATATGCGGTCCAGTCGGCGGGATTTCCTCCGACGTGTCGTTGCCCTCGATCCTATAATCGATCAGGCGGTCGGGGAATCGTCCGAGATCCGCTATCACTCGCCCGTGCTGCTGCAGGCAGTCGATGGTCTGCTCGCCGTCATATCGGGGTGGCGTGCGATCGCCAATCACCTTCGCTGGCTGCCACATGATCAGGCCACGAGAGAGATGGCAATCGTGCTCCAAAGCCTTCCGCCCAAGCTAAGTTCGTTGCTCAATCAATCAGACCCCGCCCGCTGGGCGGCCAATCCTGTCGTTCTGCGTTCGGTCTGCGAAGCAGGAATCAACGAGCTAGTTGCCTTGGACGTCAAGACGCCGTCGCTGCGTCTGCTCGCAGATAAGGTAGCCGCAGCACTGGCAGGTATCGCCGACGCGCTCAACGGTTTGGCTTTGCTTGCCGGCGATCCCACGTTGCCTGTTCGCCGTTCTCGGGGAGCCTTCCACCTTCATGTCCCGGATTGGTTGCCTGCTTTGGTAAGCGGCGCGCGCACACTGCTGACGATTCTCGTCGCTGCCGCATTCTGGATACTCATCGCGTGGCCGGCTGGTGCAGAGGCCATCACCTTCGCTGCTATTTCCAGCATCCTGTTTGCTGGACGGGCGGATCAGGCTTACTTCAATGCCAGCGGCTTCGTGAAAGGAATATGCATCGCCGCCATGGCCGCAGCGGTCATCAATTTTGCCGTGCTGCCGAACCACGAGACGTTTGCTGCTTTCTGTCTCTCGATTGGCCTGTGGCTCGTCCCTTCGGGTGCCGCAGCGACACGATGGCCGAGTATCGAATTCAACTACATGGCCTCGTATTTCGTACCGCTGCTCGCGCCTACGAACCAGTTGAGCTATGATACTGTGCAGTTTTACAACGATACGCTGGCAATTCTTTCCGGCGCCGGTACAGCGGCCTTGTTCTTCTGCATCATACCGCCGCTGACGCCGGGTTTTCGAGCGCGCCGTCTGCTGGCATTGACTCTGGCTGACCTGCGTCATCTGGCGCGGGGACGGGCGTTCCACGATTGGGCGGGGCGCGTACACAGCCGGCTTTCCGCCATGCCAGGGGAGGCGACACCCCGGCAGCGCGCCCACCTGCTGGCTGCACTGTCACTTGGGACCGAAATCGTGCAGCTGCGTTCGATTGCCGCCCCGTTCGGTGTCAGTGTTGTCCTTAGAGACGCGGTCTCCGCGATTGCGGAAGGCAGGAGTTCGGTCGCCGTCACGGAGTTCCAGCGCCTCGATGAGCGGCTCGCCGCCCGCGCGGCCGACCCTGCGGCTTTGCGGGCGCGAAGCAGCATCATCGAGATCTCCGAGGTGCTGAACCAGCATGCCGTATATTTCGACGCGGTGAAGACATGAAATTCACTGAGGTGAGTCTCTTCGGAGTCTATGTCGCTCCGATTTCCCTGATGATGTCCGCCGCTTGGCTGGTGGTCGTCGCATTGCGCCGAGTCGCCGATCGGTTCGGATTGCTACGCAATGTCTGGCACCCGACGCTGGTCGTCGCAGCGACCTACAGCATCGTTTTGTGGTTTATCGTGCTGACAGCTGCAGGGTGGCGGTAGCCGTGTCACATATCGAAGCGCAAGTGACATCCGAGTTACCTGAATCGGGTCGTGACATCGACTGGCCGCGGCGACCCGATGACCGGCCGCACAGTGCCGGTCAGACTATCCTGCGGTTCGTCCTTACACTCGTCCTCGTCGGACTGGGGATCTGCGCGGGACACGCGATGTGGGGCATCTATATGGACACGCCCTGGACCCGCGATGGCACGGTCCGCGCCTATGTCGTGGCGATGGCGCCTGAAGTCGCGGGCCGCATTGTCGCGTTCCCTGTAGCTGACAATCAATATGTCCATAAGGGCGATCTGCTGCTGACGATCGAGCCAACAGATTACACGATCATGGTCCAACAGGCCGAGGCGGCGGTCGATCAGGCGCGCGCAAACGCCGAGAATGCCGAACGCGAAGCAATGCGGCGCCAGCACCTATCAGATCTCGCGACGTCTGAAGAGCAAAGAGAGTCCTACAGTGCGGCCGCGCTCACCGCGAAGGCAAATTACCGGCAAGCTCTGGCGAAGTTGACGCAGGCGCGGGTGAACCTGGGGCGAACCTCGATCCGCTCGCCGGTGAATGGGTATGTGGCCAACTTGACGACGCAGCTCGGCGACTACGCGACGGCCGGCAAGCAGATCATTTCTTTGGTAGATGCCGACTCGTTCTGGGTAGATGGCTATTTCGAGGAGACTTATCTCGGCCGCATCCACGTAGGGAATTCCGCCTGGGTAAAGCTGATAGGCCGTTCCGAGCCGTTGCAGGGACATGTCGAAAGTATCGCCCGCGGCATCGCCGTGGCGAACGCCGAGGCGGGTCCTTCAGGTCTGGCCAAGGTGAATCCGATTTACACCTGGGTACGGTTGGCACAACGGATTCCGGTACGCATCCATATCGACCGTGTGCCTGCCGGCATCGACCTGGTGGCCGGTCTGACTGCCACGATCGAAATCGACTCGAAATAGCCGATCCGGGCCGGGACGCCGCGGCCAAAACCGTTTGATGCAAACATGGACCACGAGCCAATGCCGATCGAAATTTCAGAGCCGCCAGTGGGTTGTTGGCAAGACCTGCACGTCATTTGCTGCGGACATGATTTAGCGGCTCGCCTTAAAGGTCTCCCATCGCGCCTCCCGCTCCCTCTGGTATTTGGCCGCTTGCTTGGCGATCAGATCCGCACGACGGAGCGGCTTTCCGCAGGAATCGCAGACTGGGCCGAGACCAGCCGGGTTGCCGCAGCTGCGGTGGGTAAAATTCACGGCCCGGCCTTCCTTCGGCGACTTGACCCAGGTCTCACCCCAGGCACGCAGCGCCAGCAGCACCGGGTAGAAGGCTTCGCCCTTCTCGGTCAGATGATATTGGTGGCGCAGTGGCCTCTTGTTGTAGACGCGCCGCTCTACCAGTCCGTCTGCTTCCAGTTTCTTCAGGCGAGTCGCGACCATTTGCGGCGTGGCCTCGGTTTGGGCCTGGAGCTCCTCGAAGTGGTGACTGCCCATGAACAGCTCGCGCAGCACCAGCACCGTCCAGTGGTCGCCCACCAAGGCCTCGGAGCGCGCCACGGGACAGAGCGTTTGGTCAGCCGCGTTGTCCTTCATCTTTCTCATCACGTTTTCTTCATCGCTCTTGTTACTATGATTTTCATAGCAAGATAACTAGGCATGGATGGAAATTCAATGGGCCAGCGAGGCGGCCCCAGGAGATGACCGATGCCCGAGACCACCTATCCGCGCGAGAGGACCGCGCTCCTCTTCGTCGACCCCTACAACGATTTCCTGTCCGAGGGTGGCAAGGTCTTTCCACGCATCCAGCCCATCGCTGATGAGGTCGGACTTCTCAATAACCTGCGCCAGCTAGACGGTGCGATCCGTGTAGCGGGGATCCAGGTGGTGATCGTTCCACACCGACGTTGGGAGCCGGGCGACTACGAGGACTGGGACCATCCCAACCCGACCCAGCAATCGATCATGCATCGCCACAGCTTCGCGCGCGGCGAATGGGGCGGCGAATGGCATCCTGACTTCGCGCCGAAGCCTGGCGACCTCGTCGCTCGTGAGCATTGGGGACAAAGCGGCTTCGCCAATACCGACCTGGATTTCCTGCTGAAGCAGAAGGGCATTACGCACGTGATCGTAGTCGGACTGCTCGCCAATACGTGCATCGAATCCACCGCCCGGTTCGCCATGGAGCTCGGCTATCACGTTACTTTGGTGCGGGACGCGACTGCTGCGTTCTCGCACGAAATGATGCATGCCGCCCACGAGCTGAACGGCCCCACCTATGCGCACAGCATTGTTGGCACCCAGCAACTCATCGAGGCACTGCCCAAGGCGTGATCGGACCCTCCTTCATCAGGCATTCTTCGCTATGTCAGAGAAAGCTTCCTTTACGGAGACACAAGGATTCTCGCGGCGTCAGGTCTTCCTAATGGCCCTGAGCTGCGCGCTCGCCGTCTCGACCATCTACTACCACCAACCGCTGCTGCCGCAGATGGCCTCGGCATTTGGCGTCACCGTGTCACACGGAAGCCTCATCGGCACGTTGACACAGCTCGGATATGCAATGGGCCTGCTGCTATTCGTGCCGCTCGGCGACGGCATCCAACCGCGAAAGCTGGCGTCGCTGGCGATTAGCGCGAACGCAGTTGCGCTCATCGCCTGCGCAGTGGCGCCGACGTTCTCCCTGTTGGCCGGATGCAGCTTTCTTGTCGGAATGACCGCGGTCACCGCACAGATTATCATTCCGGCGGTCTCGGGCCAAACAACGCCGGAGAGGCGAGGGCGCGTCGTCGGTTCGCTATTGGGCGGCCTCTCGTCGGGCGTCCTGCTGGCGCGCACGGTCAGTGGCGTCGTCGGCGCCCACCTGGGCTGGCGCGCAATCTTCGTGTTCGCGTCGGCCGCCGATCTGGCGCTGTTGGTCATCATCATCCGATACCTGCCCTTGTCGGAAGTCCTGAGCACGATCCGATACCGCAACCTGATGCGTTCGCTGACCGTGCTGATAGGTGAGGAACGACTGCTGCGTATCTCAGCGGCGACGAGCTTTCTTCTGTTCGCAGCCTTCAGTGCGCTTTGGACAACACTTGCCGCGCTTCTGGCGCGACCACCCTACGAGTTTGGTCCTGCTGCCATCGGGGCATTCGGACTCGTTGGAGCTCTGGGCCTCGCAGTGTCTCCACAGGTCGGAGCGGTCGCCGATCGGATCGGCGCCCGTAATATGGCTTCGTTCGGCGCGATCACCGTGACCATAGCCTTCGCTTTTGTCGCGGCGGGGGGTTTTAGCCTCTCCTGCCTGATTCTCGGCATGGTTCTCCTCGACCTTGGTAATCGTGCCGCACTCGTCGCCAACCAGACGCGGATTTACGCTCTGCGTCCGGAGGCCCGCAGCCGGCTGAACACGGTGCTTATGGTGTCCTACTTCCTCGGCGGGGCGAGCGGTGCCGTGCTTGGTGGCCTTGGCGCTCATTTTGAATCCTGGATCGGTCTCGCGGCAGTCGGCGCCACGCTGTCACTTGCGGCCGTAGCAGTGAATGCACTTTCGTATAGACAAACCAGCCCAGCACTTACCGAAGAACGAGCATAAAAGGAGAATGTGACATGTCCAAACTTGTAATCATGGGAACGGTTGAAGTTGCGCCGGAGCGGCGCGATCAGGTCCTTCCGTTGCTGATGGCCCACCGAGCCCGTTGTCTGAAGGATGAGCCCGGCACTCTGCGATTCGAAGTGTTGCTCCCTCGCGAGGGCGATTCAAGAATCCTCATCCACGAAGTTTACCAGGATGACGAGGCGTTCGAGGCGCATCGGAACGCGCCGTCCAGAGCGCAATGGCTGCAAGAGACGACCGGGATGGACGTCAAGGTCATAGCGACAAGGTGTTCGCCTGTTGAGTAATCGCGGTCTGGACGAAATCCGACAGCCCGTTGATCTTTGCTTTTAGTTTGGAAATGCGCCGTTTCCTGAGGCGAATATCAGGATGTTCGACAAAGGAGAAACCTCGATGACCACGCAATTTACCAGGTCCCATCGCTACGAGCTGGTGCACGGTGAGGATAGCGACTTTATTGCCTATCAGCTACATTTCGGGGATGGCGTCTGGCGAACGGTTTCGACATGGATGATTCCGCCCACCGCCCTTGCTGAATAACGCTGGAGCACCGTCTCGTCACGAGAACGCGTGGAAAAGATCTGCACGAGCGCACAAGCGGAAGGCGTTCTACATACGCGTTTTGGACGATCGCATGGACTGACGTCGTCATCGATCCGCTGGAATTGCGGTGGTCGTTTGGCCAAGGGATCGCCCAGGACGCGATTTGATTTCGAGCGGTTCGGCCCGTTTATGACGGGTTCATATCAATCGCGTCCGTCACAGGCGAACCGTTTTGCGGTGATCAAACCAGCAAGGAGGGCAAAATGCCTACATACGTGTGTTCGCTCGCGGAAGGCTTAGTGAACGACAGCCAAAAAGCCGCGATCGCCAAGGCCGTGACACGGATTCACAGCGAGGAGACTGGCGCCCCAAGCTACTTTGTACAGGTCGTCATTGAGGAAAAGAAACCTGCTGATCGTTTCCTTGGCGGTTCGCGTGCCGCAGGACAGATCTGGATCCGGGGCGATATCCGAGCTGGCCGAACCCAAGCTCAGCGGAATGCGGTAATGTTGCGTATAATGAAGGAGGTTGCGCGGATCACCAATGCAAAAGAGGAGGAGATCTGGGTTTATCTCAGCAATCTGGAGCCGACGGATATGCTGGAATTCGGCCACGTGCTGCCGCAGCCAGGTGAGGAGGCCGATTGGTTTAACCGGCTACCGAAGCCGCTGCAGGAGTACCTTGCGCAGCTTGGGACAACCAAAGACACGTTTACTCTTTGATCGCATTTATTGACTGAGTTGCGATCGATCGTCCTGCTTGCGACGGGATGTTCGCGGCAGGCTCTAAGCTGCAAGGCGCGCGGCACGATGGCCATTGTCGTTTGCGTGCACAATCTATGGCCGATCCGGTTCGGTCGCGGCTCGTAGTCCACGGTGATCTCCTCAGTCGTGAGGGCGAGAAGAGCCATGAGTAGGTAAGCCGCTGGTACCCGAGGAAAATACAAATGCGCTTCGTTTTGGTGCTGCTCCTTTTCACCGCTTTCTATGCTTCTGCGAACGCCGCCGCAATAGGCTATCATGCCAAATCGCGGCACGTCATCGTTCGTCCCAGCTTGGCTGTGGTCCCAAGCTACGTCACTCCGGGCGGTGTGCGGATCTATCCCGACGGGTCCGTTCCGGGTGGTCTGCGAACCGACCACGACGAGCCTCCCGCCTACGATGATCCATCCAGGTTTGGCGGCGGCTGATCTGAAGACGCGCAGCAGTGCGATAGGCTGTTCGCTGCCGATCCTTTTTTAGCCAGATATTCGAGCACCGGATCGCTATGCGTTATCTCTTCCATCAGCGCAGGACCGCTTTGTGAAGAAGTGGCTCGCCGGCTGGCAGTTCTACGACTGCCTCATTCTAGCTGATAAGCTTTCATACAAAACCTTATCAGTTGCCAACCGGCCCTGCCGATTATTTTGATTGCGGTGGGGCCGGACAGGAGATGGTCTTCGTCCGGTTCGAAGTCGAATCCTCTGCCCCGTAATACTTCTTGACCTTTGCATGCGATCGAAGGTTTTCGGGACGGTACGGCATTCGCTCATAGCAGTGCTGCACCCCGCCGTTGTGGGCAAACCGTTCGAGAACGGTCGAGTGCAGGATCGCTTCGTCTTGTACTTCGCGCAGACCTTTTTCCCATTTGAAGCGGCCGCTCAGATATGGCCATTCGTTCGCGTTGTTTCCGGTGCGAAACTGGTGCGGTTGAAGCCCAACGTTCAGACTCATAACCTGAAGGTCATAGGTTCAAATCCCTGTCCCCGCAACCAACGCTCCCCTAGAATCTAGGGGTTCGGGAAACTCTTCGTCGGCCTCAAAGGATGCATTCAAAAAACTGCAATGCTCGGTCAGCTGGTCAGCTGGCAATCGCGCAGGAAGCACAGAAAGCGGGATGATGGCAAAAGGCAGCGCTCGCGCGGGAGTTCGGTATTAGCCGGGAGACCGTCCACTGCTACTTGCGTGCCGCCAAGACAGCCGCGCAGAGCGTCCAACCACAAGAGGAGGATATCGCATGGCCGCGATCATGCTCACCCGCATCGACAACCACCGCAATATGGCGCGGTTCTACAAGCTAGATGTCTATTCGGTGAATGCTCGCTCGTCAGGGTATGGGGGCGCATCGGCCGTGCCGGTACGGTTACCTCGAAGACGAATCGATCATCGAGGCGACACGGATCGACAGGCTGTCAGGTCTGATCGACACTGGCGAAACGTTGTCCGCAGCGGACGGCGAGCGCATCGTCCGCGATGGTCTGACGACAAGCCGGATTGTAGAACGGCCGGATTTTCGTCTACTCCAACATCGCTGCCGTCGATCGCTCTCACTGGACAAAAGCGGCCCTGCGGCAGGCCGCCGGCAATGCGCCTTCTCTTGATGGTTCGCAACCGCAAGTAGGTCATGCCGAATGTCCAGGATGGGCGGCCCCTGGAGCGGCATCTCGGTGTTCCGAAAGTTGAAACCGCATGTTCCAGTTCTGAAACTAGCGTGCCGCCCCGATTGAGCTATGCTTTCAAGACGTTCAGCGGATGGCTTGGCACTTGGCCGGACAGCTGACGACACCGAGGCGATATCAGTGGTCCAGAAGGTCAGATGCTCGATCCAGAGGAGTTTCGCAAGGGCCTACGGGCCTTCACCACAGGGGTCACGGTCGTTACCGTACCAGACGGAGCCGGTGGCATGCATGCGATGACGGCCAGCTCATTCGCTGCGATATCGGTCAAACCTCAACTTGCTGCTGTAAGCATCGCCAAGCGGGCCAAAGCGCATGCGCTAATGATGGCTACCACACTTTACGCCATCAATTTGCTGGCTGAGGGGCAGGGGATGCTCGCTAATTACTTCGCCAATCGGCTGAAAGCCAAGCATGAGCCCGATTACGTATGGGCGCACGGCGTGCCGATACTGGCGGGCACCATGGGTTGGTTCGCCTGCAAGCGCTGGGCTGCCTACGATGGCGGCGACCATACGATCTTCGTTGGCGAGGCGATCGCCCTTCATCGCACCGATGATCCGCCGCTGGTCTGCAGTCGCGGTCGGTTTCATCAGCTTGGTTCGCGCCTCGCCACCGAACTGCTGCCGAGCCATGAGGAGCGGCGCCGTGAAGCCGAAGAAAATCTGACTTGCCGAGGCAAATAGGCGTCAACAAGCCTTGATCGGTTAACAAGCCGCAGGCGAGAGCGCTCATTCCAGCAACTGGCCCACTTGCGTCGGTCAGCAAGCGATATCTATCGCGCGTACGCAAACATTCGTTCACTGCAAACGTGTGCCCACGAGCATGCGCTTAAAAAGGGGAGATGGAAATGTCCAAATGGGATGGTGTGGCTCTTCCGAAGCTCACACGCGATATCGAGCAGTGCAAGCGGGACCTTGCCGAATGGGGTTATTGCCTCCTTGCCGATCTGATCACCGATGATCAGCGCAAACGTCTTTTGGATCGACTGCAGGAACAAGCTCGCCTGGAGCGCGAGCAGGGCGTGGCATGGCTGGGTAACGGCGGCCGCGGAGGCCAGACTTGGGTGGGGTCGCCGGCTGCTGGAGAGCCTCTGCCGGCTTGGCAGACAGTGCGTACCCTGCTCAACAAGGGGCGCCCGTTTCTCGATCTTGTGCAGCATCCAAAGCTTGCGGAGCTGAACAACTATCTGTTCCAAAACAATCCCTGGTACTTGGCAAGTTCGAACGGCATCATCATTCGCAAGGGCGCTGTGGCGATGGTGACGCACGTGGATCAGCAGCATATTCCGTTCGTCACACCGATTCCGGTCATCAATAACACGATGGTCTGTCTAAGTGAGTTCACTGAGAAGAATGGCGCGACCCGCGTCACGCCGGGAAGCCACCGAGGCCCGCCTCCGAAGATCGTGCTCGACGAGAAGCTCAAGGATGGCGTCAATCCGGAAGTGATTGAGCAGGTTCCCGCCGAAGCTCCTCCGGGCGCTGTTATCGTATTCGAGGGCCGGCTCTGGCACAGTTCCGGAGCGGCAACCGCGGACACCGAGCGCTACTCGATTACTTGCGCGTACTCGCAGGCCTTCCTGCGTCAACATGACAATTACACGGCAAGCCTGCATGATCGCGTCTATCACAATCTGACCTCGCGGGAGCGAGAGCTGCTCGGGTTCCGAGCCAATCCATTCGGCCGCATAGACCCGCGCTTTCCTGGAGACCGCACCAACACGGACGTAAGCAATCCGTACATTCCGGAGCTTGGTGCCAGTTCTGTCGACCGCGCGATCGCAGTGCCGAACGCAGCGACCATTCAGACTCTCAACCTCGCACAGGACACTAAGGCGCAGTGACTCTATAGGGCTGCCGAGGAGGCTGGCCAACGCCGGAGCGTGAAATCGTAGCTCCGGCGTCGAAGGCCTCCTCCGGCCCGGTAGGCGTCAGGCCGCTAGTGCAAGGAAAGTTAATGGCTATCTCTCGTCGTCTGTTGACGCAAGCACTCCTAACCCTGCCGCTGACTGCGCAGGTTCATGCCGGCTCTATCTCCGGCCTTCCGTCGGCCTATGAAAAGCTCAGGGCTGCATTGAAGGGCGCGGCCTTTCTACCTGGTGATCCGGACTATGCCGCCGCACGACGGGGAATCGGCTCGACTCCCGTCGACAGCAAGATGCCGGCTATCGTTGTGCAACCTGATGGTCCGGAAGACATCGCAAGAGCGCTTGAACTTGCAAAGAAGTATGCGTTGGAGGTGGCGGTTCGCTCCGGTGGTCACGATCTTATCGGCCTTTCAACCTGCGATGGCGGGCTGCTTATCGATCTCACTCGAATGAACCAAGTTGCGGTTAATCCTCAAAAGCGCCTTGCCCGCGTCCAAACAGGAGCTCGTGCGGCAAAGGTGACAATTGAGGCTGATCGTCATGGCTTGGTCCCGATTCTGGGGATGGATCCGAATGTAGGCGTCGGAGGGCTCACCCTTGGTGGCGGGTTGGGTTGGTTTTGCGGACGCTACGGCGCAACGGTCGACAACCTTGTCGAGGTCGAGATGGTGACAGCCGATGGCAAACTGATGCGCGCCAGTGCTGTAGAGAATCCCGACTTGTTCTGGGGGCTTCGTGGCGGCGGCGGCAACTTCGGAGTAGCCACACAATTCACCTATCAGCTCCTTCCGCAAGACAAAGTGCTTGCGGGAACGATTGCCTTTCAGGGCGACGTGACGAAATTCTTGCGTTTCTATAGGGATTTCATTGGATCTGGTCCCGATGCACTCGACACAGCGGGCACGATCGTCTGCGGCGAGAGCACCACGCTGATGATTACGGTTTGCTGGTCAGGGGACCTCGTCGAAGGAGAGAAGGTCTTGCGTTCGCTCAAGACCTTTTCCACGCCGGTCGCCGATTCGATCGCCGTATGCTCATTTGAAAGCTTTGTGAATCGCGACGTTCTTGGGCTCTCGAAGCTCGAGAACATGTTCTGGCGTGGCGGTGCCCTGAATGGGCTGAACGACCAGGCCATTGCTGCGATCGCCTCCCTGGTCGATCGCAAACCACCGCCGGGATGCGGCATAGGAATCCTTCATCATATGCATGGCGTCCTATGCACGGGAGATAAGAACGCCACTCCGTTCCTGCGCGAGGAAGGGCACGTGCTCTACAACCTACTCACGCTTTGGCATGGCGCAGTCAGTCCCACTGAGCAAGTTGCTTGGGTGAAAGGTGCGTATGAAGAAATGCGCAAGGTGGCGAGCCGGCAGACCTATGTGAACTACCTCAGTGAGCAGGGAGAAACGGCCGTGCGCGATGCTTACGGGGCACACTACGATAAGTTGTGCAAGCTAAAGCGTGCCTATGACCCAACGAATCTCTTCCATGGGAATCGCAATTTGCGCGTTTGAGAGCAAGGCACGAAAAGTCCCACTCTTGTCCGGATGCCGGGAGGTCACGTTTATGCGGTGTGAGAATAGTATTTATGTGATTAGCCGGCGTTCATGCCGGCGAGCTGCCACGTCCTTCGTGGCGGCGTCCGTCCTGGCGCTGGGTTTGGGACTTCTGCAAACAAGCGCGTTGGCCGACGACAATCGGGTCCCTGCAAGCACGGCTACCCGCGAGGCGAACCGTGCTGTGACGGCTTCACTTCCTCCCGACACGAGCGAAGACAAAGCCAACGTGACGCGCGGCTTTATAGGAACTCTCGCCGATCCGCGAATTGTCAATGCGGGCGGGCACCTGATCTGGGACCTTTCGCCGAAATTGCCAGATGCGGGTTCACCGCCTGACACGGTCAATCCGAGCCTGTGGCGACAGGTAAAGCTTCTGGATCACGCAGGCCTCTTCCAGGCGGCTGATGGCGTGTACCAAGTCCGTGGCTTCGATGCCGCCAATATGACGGTGATCAGAGGCGACACTGGATACATTCTGATTGACCCCTTGGGCGTCGTGGAGACCGCGCAGGCAGCACTTCGTTTGGTGCGCGAGCGGCTTGGCGATCGTCCGGTTAGCGGCATCATTTACACTCATCCGCACCCGGACCACTATGGCGGCGGTGGCGGTGTATTGGCTCAAGCGCAACGGCCCGCTGCCAACGTGCCAGTGCTTGCCCCTACGGGATTCACTCAAGCCCTGTTCAGCGAACAGGTTATGACCGGCAATGTGATCGGCCGAAGGGCAATCTTCCAGTTCGGTTCTACCCTGCCTTGGTCGCCTGAAGGCACCATGGGCATCGGCGTTGCAAATGGCTTTGCCCGCGGAACTCTGGCATTGGCGCCACCGACGCGGTTCATCAATCGCACGGGCGAGGTTGTGCGAATTGACGGGGTCGACCTGGAATTCCAGCTAACGCCCGGAACCGAGGCGGAGGCGGAGATGAACATCTTTCTACCGCAGAAGCGCGTTCTCTGCCTGGCAGAAAACGCAAACCAAACGCTTCACAACCTCTTGCCTGTTCGCGGCGCGCCGGTCCGTAGCGCACGGGCATGGTCGGGATTTCTCGAGGAGGCCCTCCACCGTTACGGCGATCGCACCGATGTGGTCATCTTGAGCCACACCTGGCCCGTGTTCGGAGCCAAAGCAGCGCGACGCTTCATTGAGAATCAAAGCGATCTTTACGGCTTTCTCCACGACCAGACAATTCGATGGATGAACGCTGGCCTCACCCCGAACGAGATAGCGCAACACGTGATTCTTCCGCCGGCGCTGCGAAGTGATTGGTCGACGCGCAGTTACTATGGGTCCCTAAGCTTTAACGTGCGCGCGATCTATCAGCAGTACCTTGGATGGTATGATGGCAACCCCGCCCATCTCGACCCGCTTCCGCCGCAGGCCCTAGGGGCAAAGTATGTCGCGGCTATCGGCGGTGCCGAGCGTGTACTGGCCTTGGCGGATGCCGCGCACGCCAGCGGGGACGATCGTTGGGCCATCGAGCTGCTCAACCGCCTCGTTGTGAGCGAGCCGGGTAACGTCCAGGCCCGTACCGCTCTGGCTGCGGCCTACACACAGCTAGGCTATCGGCAGGAGAATTCGATCTGGCGCAATGTCTATCTGTCGGCCGCAGACGAGTTGCTGCACGACTCGGCTGGTAACCGCCTCAACCAGACAACGAGACTGCTCAAGGCTGGTCCCGACAGTGCGATCGCCGATCTGCTGGCGGTTCGTCTGGATCCGGACAAAGCGGGTGATCTAGCTCTCACGATCCGACTTTCGTTCCCTGCCGAAGCGAGAGCAATGACCCTGTCTGTCCGAAATGCCGTGCTCCGCCTCGAGGATAGCTCTCAGAAGCCGGATGTCACGGTGACTGTCGACCGAACTGAGATGCTGCAATACTTGGTTGACGGTGGCAGCAAGTCGCCAATTGAGCCGAACGCGATATCCGGCGATGCGACACTCGCGACCCGCTTCTTCACTCTGTTTCCCGTGCCGAAATCAAGCTTTGCTCTGACCCGATCGAACGACAAACCGATAAGCCCTTAATGTACCCCAATCGAGCGGCGATGCTCGCCTACTCACATGCACAGGATCGAGCAATCGATCCTGCTGCCCGGGGATGGTCGGATAGATGAAACGGTTTTCTTATGCAGATCGAAAGAAGCGGGGACTGGACCCATGGCGGGTGCTAACCAAGACGATCATGACGTCTTGGGGGCGTTGGATACATGTGCACTTGCCAGCGCCGTCAACTGTCGTCGGATCCCCCGCAAACCGGTCACGGATCTCGGCGACGACGGAGCGTCGGCAATTGCCGACAAGGCGCGCGCCGTGGCGGTAAACCAGCAGACACGCAGGAATACGCTCAATGGGCACTATGACTATATTGTCTGTGGTGCTGGTGCAGCTGGATGCGTCGTGGCGCGTCGCTTGGCAGATAATCGAAATGTAAGCGTGCTTCTTTTGGAGGCCGGCGGATCAGACGCCAGCGACATGGTCCAATTGGCTACCTCCTATCCCACGGCGCGGTTCACAGAACTGTTCTGGCAGTTCGTCACCCAGCCCGATTCCGCACAGAACGGACGGCCGCTCCATCAGATCATGGGGCGTGTGATGGGCGGAGGCAGCAGCGTGAACGCCATGGTCTGGGCGCGCGGTCACAAGAGCGACTTCGATGCTTGGGCAGAGGCGGTCGGGGATCCGGCATGGAACTACGTTCACGCTCTTTCGCTCTATCGGAAAATTGAAGATTGGCAGGGCCCGTCCGACCTGACACGCCGCGGCGTTGGAGGACCGGTTTGGGTTCAGACACCTCAAAATCCTAGTCCACTTGCGCCGGCTATGCTTCAGGCCGCCGCCGCCGCCGGTATTCCCACGGTCGAAGATCACAACGGGGTAGCGATGGAGGGGCAGGGCGGTGCGGCCCTGGCCAACCTCATCGTCAAGGACGCCGGCGGCGGAGCATGGCCGTCAGCTATCTGTATCCTGTCATGGACCAGCCTAACCTGACTGTGTTGACGGAAGCGGTGGTGCAACGGGTGGTGATCGAGAAGGCGAAGGCAGTCGGCGTGGCCTTCACCTGGAATGGCCAACAGCATGTTGTGCGTGCACATCATGAGGTCGTCTTGTCACTCGGTGCCTTCAACACACCGCGCACCCTGATGCTCTCGGGTATCGGCGAGGAGAATGAGTTACGACGGCTTGGGATCCCTGCAATCTCCGCTTTGCCGGGCGTCGGGGCCAATTTCCAGGATCATACCCTGGTCGCGACGTGCCTGTTCGAGGCGAACGAGCCATTTGAATCGCGAAATAACAAGGCTGAGGCAACCTTGTTCTGGGGCAGCCAGAGCGGACAGGCCACACCTGATATCCAACCGTTCTTGATCGAGATGCCGCATTTGTCCGATGTGCATCGGTCGTACGCGGCAGCAAATACGTGGTCCCTCTCTCCCGCGATCATTCGTCCGCAGAGCCGTGGCCGCCTACGTTTGCGCAGTGCCGATCCTGCCGACGATCTGTCTTTGGAATGGAGCCCGCTCGGGACTTCCGAAGAGATGCGTATACTGCGTGCCGCTACCGAGCTCTGCCGGCATATCGGTAACAGCTCGGAAATGCGGCCCTTTGTCAGACGAGAGCTGTTGCCGGGAGCGGCTTATGCGGAGAACCTCACGGATTTCATCCGAAACGGTGTCACCTCTTACGGCCATGCGAGCTGCACCGCCAAAATGGGGCGCGATGCGATGTCGGTCGTCGACAGCCGCTTGAAGGTCTATGGCGTCGACAACCTACGCATCGCCGACGCATCGATCATGCCCAACATCACTCTCGGCAACACCATGGCGCCCTGCGTTCTCATTGGCGAACGGCTGGGCGAGATTCTCAGCACCACCAACGGCTAATCTACCTATCGGAGATCTGATATGACGACGATGCTACGCTCTAAAGGCTTGTTCATCGCTGGAGCTTGGGAGCCGGCCGGTGATGTTGAAGACGTCGTGAATCCGGCGACTGAAGCGGTAATCGGTCGGGCGCCGGTCGGTTCGCAAGCCGCAGTGCTTGCAGCCATTGATGCTGCGCGCGAGGCGTTCGACAAGGGCCCTTGGCCGACCATGAAGCCGGCGCAACGGCAGGAGTATTTGCAGCGATTTCTCGATGCCATTCGTGCCCGCGAGGAAGATATCTGCCGGTTGATTACGGCCGAGGCTGGCGCGACACTGGTGTTGGCTCGCACGTTGCAGTTCGGCATACCGTTGCGAATTGCCCAACACATTGTTGACATTTGCACGCGGGATCCGATCACGCCCGTGGCACCGCAGCTCAACGACATGGGACAGACGACGCTTTTGGGTTGTGGCGTCTATGTACGTGAACCAGTCGGTGTTGCAGCAATCATCACCCCCTATAATGTGCCTTTCTTCCTTAACCTCGCCAAGAGCGTTCCGGCGCTTGCTACTGGCTGCACCGTGGTCCTGAAGCCATCCGCGTTCACTCCGTTCGAAGCGCTGATTCTCGGCGAGATTGCCGAGGAGGTCGGCTTGCCGAAGGGGGTTCTGAACATCGTCACCGGAGGCCCCGACGTCGGTCGCATAATGACGACTGACGAGCGTGTGGACCTCGTGAGCTTCACGGGCTCTGACAAGGTCGGCGAGGCGATCCTGGCCCAAGCGGCTCCCAGTCTGAAACGCGTTCTTCTGGAATTGGGCGGAAAGTCAGCCCTCATCGTGCGGCCGGATGCGGATCTCGACGCCGCTGTGCGCGATGGTCTCTTTGGGTTCACTGCACATTGCGGCCAGGGCTGTCAGCTCCTAACCCGGCATCTTGTGCACAATTCAATCCGCGAGGCCTACGTTGAAAAGGTCTCGGCCATAGCCACGCGCCTGGTCATTGGTGACCCCGCAGCGCCCGAAACGCAAGTCGGGCCCCTGATTCGTAACTCACAACGTCTTCGCACGGAACACTACGTGGAAAAAGCGAAGGCGGAGGGCGCACGCTTGGTGATTGGCGGCCGCCGTCCCGCCGACCGGCCGCGCGGCTATTTCTACGAACCCACACTGTTCAGCGATGTGAGAAACGACATGACCATTGCCCAGGAGGAGGTGTTTGGGCCTGTGGGGGTGGTGATCGGGTTCGACACCGATGAGGAAGCGATCGCCATTGCCAACGACAGCCGCTTCGGACTCAACGGTGCCGTGCATTCGGCAGACACTGGTCGCGCTTACGAGATGGCGCTACGCCTTCGCACCGGTGGTGTCGCCATTAATGGGGGCGCTGGGGGCATCTTGAGTGCGGCGCCTTTTGGCGGCATCAAGCGGTCGGGGTTCGGTCGGGAGTTTGGTATCGAGGGACTGAACGAGTACACCTACACCAAGACGATCGCCTTCCGTGCAGTGTGAGCTGTAGCGCTTAGAGCGGAAGCCCGCGTAATGGCGTGACGGCGAAACTATCTTTGGTCCTGGCGGGGCGTTTAAGCTTCGTCAGGACCGATGCGTGTTTTCCCTTCTTGCGCAAACTGTTTCGGCAATTCTTTCCATTGCAAAATCGTGTTTCGCGTGTGCACGTATGCGTGTGAAGCTTCTGTCTGACGATCTAAACAGGACTGCGCTCGTCGGAGCCGGACATCCGTGGTATCCGCCAGGTCGGAGCAGGCTGTTCTGCTCGTGGACACTGTCGAGGGCCGTCCCGCCAGCGCAGGGGAAGCCATAACTGCGGATGCTTGTTCTAATAATCTGATATCGATCGATATGCGTACTCGGTTCAAAAACCTGCTACGAGAAGCGGCTGAAGTTCTTTGCCGCTTCGATGCGAGCCAGATTTGGTTCAATCTGGATGGAAGACGCTAGAGCACGCCCTTCAGATCGAAGGTCATATCCGCGGCCTGTTCCGGGCTGATCGAGCCGCCGGCGCCGAGCAGCCTGCGGCCGAACATGTGGTCACCGGCGCGATTGACCGACTCAATGCCGATGAGCTCGTTGGCTCTATAGCAGAAAATGGAGAACGACCCTTGTGCGCGATCTCCGCGCACCGCTACGCGATCGCAGCCGGAGGTCAGACCCACAATCTGCTTATCGGGACCTTGGTCACTCCAAAACCACGGCAACGCGTCATAAATTTTGTTCTTTCCGGTCAAGCGGGCAGCTACGCACCGGGCTTGATCGGCTGCGTTCTGCACCGATTCCAGCCGCAGGGGCCCGCCAAACCGCTGGCTGGCATAGATCGCGCAGTCGCCAATCGCGGAAATATTCTGGTCGGCCGTCAGAAGGTTCTCATCGACGATGATTCCTGACGCGGTCGGCAGCCCGGCTTGTGCCGCAAGCTCGACATTCGGCAATACGCCGACACCGACCACAACCAGGTCAGCTGGAAGACTGGTGCCATCGCTCAGGCTGACGCCGGTGACCTTCGTGCCATCCGCCGCTATGCTGTTGACGTGGACGCCGAGATGGATGCGAACCCCGGCTGCTGCATGACGTTCATGGAAGAACTTGGATATCTCGGTTGTAACCGCGCGGCTCATCACACGTTCGGCGAGTTCGACGACGTCGACCTCGAGGCCGGCGCGACGTGCTGTAGCGGCAAATTCCAAGCCAATGAAGCCGGCGCCGATGACAACGGCGTGCCGCGCAACTTTCATCTTATGCCGTAGCGATTCACTCTCATCAAGTGAGCGAAGATGCCGGACGTCGTCCAATGTAGCGTTTGGCAGAGCTAGCATCCGGTTGCGAGCACCGGTCGCAATTACCAGATGCCCGTACTTGAGAGCCGATCCAGAGGCAAGCGTGACTTGGCCGGCGTTGCGCTCGATCGAGGTGACCCGATCAGCAATCAGTTCGATCTTCTGGTCGTCGTAAAACTTGGACGGTCGAAAGATCAAGCTCTCAGCACAGCCGGTACCTTTTAGGTAGGCCTTGGACAACGGTGGGCGCTGATACGGTAGATGGCCCTCGTCGTTAATCAATACGATCGGATCTGGAAAGCCTTCCTGGCGCAGGCACGCCGCAAGCTGAAACCCGGCGTGGCCGGCACCAGCGATGATGATAGGGCCCTTCGCGATCATAGGAGCCCAGTCTTGCGGCGGCGGGAATACCTCATATCAAAGTCTCTCTACGGATCCTAGTCTACTTGTCGCCCGACGAGAGGGGGCTCGAAGCGACGGATTGATCCTTTGGGCCTACAAGACCAACACTTGTGGTGTTCGAATACATCGTCGCAACCATCAACTGGGTTGCCGCTTTGCCGGTCCACTCGATCAAGGGAGTGGGTCCCCCCTTGGCAGGCCAAGCCATTTTCGGCGCGGCCATCCCGGCCGCGCTATCAGGAGTGAAGTAGCGGGTGCGTGACCGATCGGCGTCGGAAGCACCGCAAATGCAGAAAGATTTCTGTCCTCGAGGCAGACTCAAACAGCCAGCTTACTCTGAGGCTTGACCTTCCACCTTTGGCGGTTCGGCCCGGCATACGTCGCTGAAGCGTGCCTCGCGATGGGATCCGTCACAAAAGGGCTTTCGCAGGGAATGCCCACAGCGGCACAAGCTGAATAATTTTCTGTTGGGGAATTGATTTCCAGCCTCATCGAAGACTTCGAAATCCCCCGTGATGTGGATGGGGCCATTATCGAACACGGTTACTTTTGCCGCTTTCACGCGATTCTCCTATTAGACGCCGAAGCCTACCTGCAGGTTAGCTGCAGCAGCCTTCTTCTTGAGGGCGGAACGATCGCGGGGCGGATCATAGAAAACCAGCATCACCAGCGGCACGTCACCATCGTTTCGGATGGCGTGTACCACTCCCTTCGGAATCCGGATCACTTCCCCCTTTTTGACTTGATAGTTGATGTCGGCGAGCGTCATCCCTGCGAGACCGTCTACGACGTAGAAGGCGTGGTTGTCGGGGTCGATGTGATAGGGAGAGAAGCCCCCGACAGCGACTTTCACCAGGTCGACGCTGTAAGCGTCCGTGTATTCGCCTGCGAGGACGTCGAAGACGAACTGGAAGCCGCTTGAACCTGGAATCTCATGGGAGATCCAAGGGCCTTCCTCCGGCTTTGTTAAGTGCTGCATGAGCGTTTTTCCTCCGAGCGCCGAGATTGAAGTTCTCTGGGACTCTGAGTTTTAACGCTAGAGTCCGGCTGGCCCGGGAAAACGTAGCCCAGTGGGCCTATCGAGGCCATCGACCGTTGTGGAACATGACGTTCCAATAAAGGAAAGTAACACCCAGATCAGCTGTTCACGTCGAAGCGCATGGCGATGAAATCGACAAACGCACGGATCTTTGGTGATACGGTGCGGTGGTTCATAAACAGCGCATAGAACTTGCGGTCGCCGCGGGACCAGTCGCTCATAATGTGCAAAAGCGAGCCGTTAGCCATTTCCTGGCGGCACATGTAGGTGGGTAACCAGCCAATCCCGAAGCCTGAGAGAATAATCGTTTTTATGGTCGCCGTGTCGTTGGACGAGAAGCGTGGGGCAACGTTCACGCTGACCGCGTTCCCAGGACCAGTTAAATGCCATGTCCCAGGTGAGGTTGAGATGTCCAGCAGTATATGCCGCGGTAATTCTTCCGGTCCCGAAGGCTCGCCGTACTGATTGATATAAGCGGGGCTGGCAAAAAGCCCGAGGTGCGTCAATCCAAGTGGCTTGAGAAGAAGTTGGCTGTCTTCCAGTTCACTGAAATGAATAGCAACGTCGATGTTGCTTCCTACGAGATCGAGCTTTTCGCTTGTCAGCGTGAGGTCGATTCTTATTTCGGGGTAAAGACCAAGAAACGGCCCAATAAGCGGTCCAATGAGGAATTGTCCCGGATTGACCGGCGCACTGACCCGCAGCAAACCCGTTGGCGTCGCTTTTAGTTCATCCAGCGCGGCGCGCGCCTCCTTGCCTTGCCGGACTATCTCTGTTGCGTATTCAACGAAGCGTTCTCCAGCCTCGGTTAGTGCAATTCTTCGATTTGTCCGATAAAGCAACGCTATGCCGAGTTCTTGTTCGAGGCGCGCGATGCTGCGACTGGCCGATGATTTCGGGACATGAAGGCCTTCTGCCGCCTCGGTAAGCGTCTGGGCCCGGGATATCATCAGGAAAAGGTGGATATCCTCCATGTCCATGGTTTGAGCCCTCTATGCAACACGGGGCATGACGTTGGAATAAGATCCAAAAGCAGCCGAGACAAAGATGTAAGCTATGACTTAGCCTTTCTGTCATATAGCGATTAACAGAGTACCAAACGGATTTGAGCCTATTTGGCCTTGTGAGGCAAGTGATGGCGAGGGGAGCCTTCGGTGCAGTGCAGCGTTCCGTCTGGTCCTGACCAAGGTTGAATGCGTCCGGTTGCCGCGACCGGCACGCGACCGGTAAGTTTCCTGCCGTTTTTCTGGAGCGCCAGACCTCCCGTATGTGCGCCGAGAATCTCAGCAGCATCGCCAAGATGCTCAAGTCGGAGGTCGTCTGCGTTCTGAGGCGCAGTAACCCTGCATTATCGGGCTGGCCGCACCCACCTCGAATCGGTGCGAGAGCCCGGCGAACCGGATATCAAACTCGGCTTCGGCTTATTCATTAGATTCTAAGGTCTCGGGACGTTCTTGATCGTCTCTAACGAAGGGCATGAGCACGACGGCAAGCAAAGGGCCTGCTGCTAACGCTGCGAAGGACATTGAGAATGATTGGGTCCGCTGGAATACTGCCCCGATCGCCGCAGGCGCCATGGCTGAACCCAGTTGCCAAATCGCGTTGGCAATACCGGCGGCCGAGCCGGCAAGCTTAATACCTGCTCCTTCTGCAACCATTGCTACGAGAAGTGGGCTGTATACAAATGCGCCGATGCCGATCAGTGGTGCTGCGAATTCAAAGGCGGTCAAAGTCTTCAATTGGCCGAACAACAAGAGAATCGTTGCGAAGAAGGCAAAGGACAAGATTGAGAGTGCCTTGCGTCTTCCCCCGAATTGATCGGACAGCCAACCGATCGAAGGCTTGCTGAAAAGGCCCGCGATGCCAGCAACCGCGATGACAAAGCCGGCCTGCACCGTGGTGAGCCCATGCTCCTTTACCATGAGGGGGATGGCCCACGCCATCAAGCCCAGCGTACCCCAAAACGCGCCGGTTCCCGCGATCGACAGCAGAATGAAATTGGTTGAGGTGACATGCTGTAAAAGGGCTGAAGGTCCTTTCTGTGGCTCCGCTTCCTCCGTTATGCGCGTATTCCGAATAAAGAAGATGCACAGGACCGCGATCACCAGGACGGCACCACCGAGGCCATGATAGGCGTTGCGCCAGCCCCAGGCTGCAACAACGCTCGGCGGGATAGCATTCGTAATGATGACTGCAGAAGAAGAGGCGCTCATAAGCAAGCCTATTGCGCGGCCGCGCTCACGTCGCGGGAAATATCCGCTCACGAGCTTGACGCCAGCGGAGTAGTCGGCGCCGGCCGCAAAGCCCATCAGCGCCTGCAAGGCTAGACGACCGTGAGCGACTGCGTGTAGCCGAAGCCAAAGGTCACAACCGCGAGCGATGCGAGTGAAACGGTCAAAGCGATGCGGCCGCCGAATGCGTCGGTCACCATGCCGCCGACCACGTTCGAAGCCACATAGCCGAAATAGAACGCGGTTACGAAGGTCCCCAGCATCGCAAACGGCAGGTCGAGAGATTGGCTTACGGGAATGGCAACGCTTCCCCAGGCGAGCCGGCAGACGGTGCTGATCGTCAAAGCAGCCCAGGCAAGCGCGAGTACCACCCACCTCCGCGGAGCAATGGAGCCATCAACATGGTCCAACTGACGATCGATAGGGTCGGCGATCATTCCCATATCCAGATTTACCTTAGGTGAGTGCTGGCGACGATCTCGTCGCTGACTGTACAGCGGTCCTGGTCCTTGACGACGTTGAGCGTTTTGAAACGTGACATTCCCAATGTGGAACGTGGTGATAATGGCGGACCCATTATTGGGGTACCCATCTAGCCGCCCCGTTCGGTTCGAGGGTAGTCTCCGTCGGGCTGCTTCTGGCGGCTAGGATGCCAAATCGCAAAGGCTGTCTGTGTCCGAGGAGCGCTCAGATCCGCCTGAAAATTGGATAGCATAAATGCTCGACGATGACTGGAGCTGCCAAGGCAAGCGTAAGTCTAATGTGCGATTGCAATACGCCGCAAAGCTTTAAATTGCAGAGGAATAGGCAGACGCGCTGATCGCGTCGGCCTAGTTAGTTGTCGTGAAAGATGCGGCCGGTCGGACCATCTTCAGGAGTCACGATCGCTGCGTCGACTACGATGCTAGCCGCAGCAAATTGATCAGCATTAGAAAAGATATCGGTGTTGTGAGGTAGACCAGAAAACGGCCAAGGCGATCGATATTGCAAGGCATCGGATACGCCACGATTTGGTTGATCAGATCGAGGCGCCGTTAGGCTGAAGTTGTCACGCAGGCTACAAAAGGCTCTTGGCAGCAAACAATTTGAAGCTTAAATCATCTGCCGAGTACCGCAAATGGCGCGGTTTGCCAAAGCGAGGGATCATGCGCATCGTCTGTATTGGCGGGGGGCCGGCGGGTCTTTATTTCGGTCTCCTCATGAAGCGACGACATCCGCAACACCAGATCACGGTGGTTGAGCGCAATAGGCCCTACGACACCTTCGGGTGGGGCGTGGTGTTCTCCGACGCTATGATGCAGGCGATGCGGATAGCCGACCCCGAGAGTGCCATCGAGATCGAGAGTGCTTTCAATCATTGGGACGATATCGAGCTCATCTTCAAAGGGACGCGGCAAAGGACCACTGGGCACGGCTTTGTCGGCATCGGCCGCAAGCGTTTGCTCAACATCTTGCAGAATCGTTGCGAAGCCTTGGGCGTGAACCTCGTATTCGAGCGCGAAGTCGATTCCGATCTCGAGTTCGCCGATGCCGATTTGGTCGTTGTCAGTGATGGCGTAAATTCAAAGATCCGGACGCGCTATGCCGATCATTTCCGCCCCGACACGGTAATGCGTCCAAATCGGTTCATCTGGCTCGGCACTAACAAGGCGTTTGACGCGTTTACGTTCGATTTTCAAAAGACTGAGCACGGCTGGTTTCAGGCGCACATCTACAAGTTCGACGGCGATACCTCCACTTTTATCGTCGAGACCACCGAAGAGGTCTTCAAGGCGCATGGGCTTGGTGAACTAGATCAGCAGGGTTCAATCGAATTCTGCGAGAAGCTGTTTGCCGACACGCTCGATGGAGCCAGTCTGATGACGAACGCGCGTCATTTGCGTGGCTCGGCCTGGCTCACGTTCGGTCGTCTAATCTGTGAACGTTGGAGTGTCTTTAACGGTCACTCGCATGTGGTGCTCATGGGCGATGCCGCGCATACCGCCCATTTTGCCATCGGATCGGGCACCAAGCTCGCGCTGGACGATGCAATCGAGCTCGCGAACCAGTTTGATCGTCAGGGGCACGTTCGCGACCATATCGAGAGCGTGCTACAGGCCTACGAGGAGGTGCGTCGTGTCGATGTCGCGCGAATTCAGAACGCCGCACGCAACGCGATGGAATGGTTTGAGGTCGTTGGCCACAGGTATGCCGATACACTTGAGCCGCCGCAATTCTTCTATTCGATGCTCACGCGCTCGCAGCGCATCAGCCATGAAAATCTCCGTCTTCGGGATCGCGTCTGGCTGGATGGCTACGAGCGCTGGCTAGCGGCTCGCGCCGGCGTTCCGACGCGTGACGACGAGCGGGCGCCGCCCCCAATGCTTCTTCCCTACAGCGTGCGTGGCGTGACGCTTGCTAACCGTATCGTCGTCTCTCCGATGGCGATGTACTCGGCTAGCTATGGCCTCTTGAATGATTTTCATATTGCGCACCTCGGCGCTCGCGCCATGGGAGGAGCCGGACTCGTCTTCGCTGAGATGACTTGCGTGTCGGCGGACGGCCGCATCACTCCCGGCTGCTTGGGGCTCTGGAACGATGCGCAGCAGGCCCAGTGGACCCGCTTGGTAGATTTCCTGCATGGCGTGGGGCATGCCAAGGTCGGAATTCAAATCGGGCATGCCGGGCGGAAGGGGGCGACCAAACTCGCTTGGGAAGGAATCGACCAACCGCTGGACCCCGGAGGTTGGCCACTGATCTCCGCCTCGGCGCTGCCGTATCTGCCTCACAGCCAAATACCCCGAGCCATGAACCGCGACGACATGAACCGCGTTCGGGCGGATTTTGTCGTTACAACGCAACGGGCTGCGTCAGCGGGGGTGGATTGGCTCGAACTTCATTGCGCCCATGGCTATCTCCTCTCGAGTTTCCTTTCGCCCCTGACCAATCGGCGCGACGATGAGTATGGCGGCAGCCACGAGAATCGAGCCCGTTTCCCGATCGAGGTGTTTCATGCCGTGCGCGCTGCATGGCCTAGCGATCGGCCGATCTCAGTACGGCTTTCGTGCCATGATTGGACGGAGGGCGGAAACACGCCGTCCGACGCTGCAATCTTCGCACGAATGTTCAAGTTGGCGGGCGCCGATCTGATTGACTGCTCGTCTGGGCAGGTATGGAAAGAGGAGCGGCCGGTCTACGGTCGCTTGTTCCAAACACCATTCGCGGACCGGATCCGTAACGAAATTGGAATCGAGACGATCGCTGTCGGGGCCATTTCCGAGGCTGATCATGCAAATTCCATTCTTGCAGCCGGTCGAGCCGACCTTTGTGCCATCGCGCGCCCCCATCTGGCTGATCCGGCCTGGACGTTGCACGAGGCGGCCAAGGTGGGCTTCAACGCAGTTGAATGGCCGAAGCAATACCAATCGGCCAAAGCGCAGTATGAAACCAACTTGATGCGCGCTGCCGCTGCGGTGGTTCGATGAGCGCGTCCGGACGGCTCGGAGGTCATCACGCGCTTGTCACCGGTGCGGGTAGTGGAATTGGGGCCGCAATCGCTGTGGCACTGGCGCGCGAGGGCGCGAAGGTCAGTCGTGCGGGTCGGCGGGCTGCGCCTCTTGAGGCGGTGGCGGCGGAGTTGCCCCCGGGAAGCGCGAAAGTTCTTGATAATTTTGACGTGACAGAGCCCGACGCTATCGCTCGCGGCGTGCAGTCCGCACGCAAGCAGTTTGGTACAATTTCGATCTTGGTCAACAGCGCGGGTGAAGCTCCCAGTGCGCCCCTTGCTAAAACGGGCGTCGCACTCTGGGACCGGGTCATCTCAATTGACCTCACCGGCGTCTTCCTCGTTACCCAAACAGTATTGCCCGATCTGATGCAGCGCGGGTATGGAGCTCGTTTGATCAACGTTGCATCTACCGCTGGGCTCACCGGCTATTCCTATGTTGCTACCTACTGTGCGGCCAAACAAGGCGTGGTGGGGTTGACCCGCGCGCTTGCGCTCGAGCTCGCGCGCAGTGGCGCAACTGTGAACGCGGTCTGTCCGGGGTTTACCGAGACGCCTCTAATCGAACGGGCGCTCGCTGACATCGTTGCCAAAACCGGACGCAGTCGTGATGCCGTCAAAGACGAGTTCACAAAATCGAACCCGCAGGGGCGTTTAGTAACGCCGGCGGAAGTTGCCGATGCGGTCCTGTGGCTTGCCTCACCTGGAGCATCCTCAATAAACGGGCAAGCCATCGTTGTTGCCGGCGGGGAAGTGATGAGTTGAGCGAGCGATCGGTGGTGATGGTGATGCGGGGCCGACCGCCGGAGCAATCAAAGTCTAACGCGAGATGTAGCGCCATCGCGACGAGCGTGCCGGGAAAGCGACCAAAAAATCAGCGCGGTCCATGGGAATCATGTCGAGCTTATCGACACCTACTGACCGACGTAACAGCTTGTAGGGGAAACCAATGAATCCAAAGAGTATCTCGCGGGATTGGCTCGATAATCCATTCTTTGAGGCTCGGCACCGCACTCTAGGCGAAGCGATCAATCGGTTCGTGGAATCCGGTGCGATCGATGCAATCGATCATGGCGATCTTGACAATGCTTGTCGAAAACTCGTGGGCGAGCTTGGCGCAGCGAAGCTTCTCGACTGCGCGGTGGCCACACCCGACGGCGACTTAACGACGATCGACTCTCGATCCATCTGTCTTTCGCGTGAATCACTCGCCTATGCCGATGGACTGGCGGATTTTGCTTTTGCAATGCAGGGGTTGGGTTCAGGTGCGATAGCCCTCGCCGGCGCACCGTCGCTGCGAAGGCTTGTGCTTCCGAAGGTGCGCTCAGGCGAATGGCTCGCGGCCTTCGCGTTGTCGGAAAAAGAAGCCGGGTCCGACGTCGCCGCCATGACCTGTGCGGCTCGCACAGACGGCGACAGCTATGTTATCGATGGTGAGAAAACCTGGATTTCCAATGGCGGGATCGCCGATGTCTACACGGTCTTTGCACGAACCGAAGAGGCTCCGGGATCGCGGGGGATTTCGGCGTTCGTGTTATTCCCCGATGACCCGGGCTTCTCGGTCGTAGATCGCATCGACATTGTTGCTCCGCATCCGCTGGCGACGATCCGTTTTGACAACTGTCGCATCCCGGCAGAGCGTCGTCTCGGCGCACCGGGAACCGGATTCCGCATAGCAATGCAGACTCTCGACGTCTTCCGTGCATCCGTTGCGGCCGCATCGCTCGGATTTGCCCGTCGAGCACTCGACGAAGCGATCGCTCATGCGCGAGATCGACGCATGTTCGGCGGCACTCTGGCCGATTTGCAGCTGACGCAGGCGTCGCTAGGAGATATGGCGACCGAAACGGAAGGCGCCGCAATGCTGACATACAGCGCTGCCTGGCGCCGCGATATCCGGAAGCTACCAACAACGCGTGAGGCGGCAATGGCAAAGCTCGCGGCGACCGAGACCGCGCAGCGTGTGGTAGATCGCGCCGTTCAGATGTTCGGCGGCCGCGGTGTCCGTAAAGGAGAGATCGTAGAAAGCCTCTATCGGGAAGTTCGTGCGCTGCGCATCTACGAGGGCGCGACCGAGGTCCAAAAGTTGATCGTTGCGCGCGATCTGCTGAAGTCGCGCTAGGAGAACGCAAGATGTCACAGCCTCAACTCGCTTGGGACGATCCATTTTCTCTTGATAGCCAACTCACCGAAGAGGAGCGGTTGGTGCAAGCTACGGCCCGGGAATATGCTCAAGCTCGGCTCGCACCACGTGTCCGCGAGGCGTTTCGCGAGGAGAAGACCGATCCGCAAATCTTTCGCGAGATGGGCGAGTTGGGCATTCTTGGCTGTACGGTATCGCCGGATTTTGGAGGATCAGGCCTTGGGTACGTTGCCTATGGTCTGATTGCGCGCGAAGTGGAGCGCGTCGACTCTGGATATCGCTCAATGATGAGTGTGCAGTCATCCCTCGTAATGACGCCCATCGAGGCGTTCGGTTCGCTCGAACAAAAGCAGGAGTTTCTTCCGAAACTCGCCGCGGGCCAGTACATCGGCTGCTTTGGGCTTACGGAGCCTGATCACGGCTCCGATCCAGGATCAATGGTAACGCGCGCGAAGAAGGCCCCGGGTGGTTATCGCCTGTCCGGAAGCAAGACGTGGATCACAAATGCTCCCATCGCAGACCTCTTTCTTGTTTGGGCAAAGACCGAAGACAATCTGATTCGCGGATTCTTGATCGAGAAGGGCACGAAGGGGCTCGAGGCTCCGCCAATTCATGGCAAGGTGGGCCTGCGTGCCTCAATTACCGGGCAAATACTGCTCGACGGTACTTTCGTCCCGGAAAGCCATATGCTGCCGGGAGTAAGCGGATTGAAAGGGCCGTTCACCTGTCTCAACTCGGCGCGCTTCGGCATCGCGTGGGGGGCGCTGGGGGCTGCCGAGGCCTGCTATTCTGCTGCCCGCAGCTATGTTTTGGAGCGCAAGCAATTCGGGCGGCCCCTTGCCGCAAATCAGCTCATCCAGAAGAAGCTCGCGGACATGGTGACCGAGATTGCCCTCGGTCTGCAGGGGTGCCTTCGACTTGGGCGGATGAAGGAGGAAGCAAATTCTCCTGTCGAATTGACGTCGATCCTCAAACGCAATTCCTGCGGCAAGGCGCTGGAGATCGCTCGCGTTGCGCGGGACATGCTCGGTGGTAATGGCATCTCGGATGAATTTGCTGTGGCCCGCCACCTGGTCAATCTCGAGGTGGTCAACACGTACGAAGGAACGCATGACGTCCACGCGCTGATTGTCGGTCGTGGGCTGACAGGAATTGCGGCCTTTGCCAATTGAGCAAGGTAGCTTGCTTACGGCAGTCGATATCTCACGACGTGATTGAATCCTGTGCGAGCGAGGTTGGGAAGTGGAGCGCGCGATGACCCGGACGGCGCATGTTGATACGTTTGCCCGCGACAATCTACCCCCCGCGGACTGTTGGCCAGATCTGATCTTCACGCGTCCGGAGCATCAATATCCCGAGCGGCTCAATTGCGTGTCCAGGTTTATTGATCGTTGGATCGCCGGAGGCCATGGCGATGCACCGTGCATCCTCTCGTCGGAAGGGAGCTACAGTTACCGCGACTTGCACGACCTGGTGAATCGCATCGCAAATGTGCTGGTCGACAAACTTGGCCTCGTCCCCGGAGGTCGTGTTCTTCTGCGGTCCGCCAACAGCCCAATGATGGTTGCTGCGTATTTGGCGGTAATGAAGGCCGGAGGTATCGCGGTGGCGACGATGCCCTTGCTCCGCGCGAAGGAAATCTCCTACCCGATCAAGAAGACGAGGGTATCGCTGGCGCTGTGCGATGCCGCACTGGCCGCCGAGATGGAAAAAGCGAAGGCCACTTCACCAGAACCGATGCGAGTCCTTTACTGGGGAGCACCTGGAGCCGACTCCCTCGACGCAATGCTTGCTGACGCCAGTCCTGACTTTGCCGCAGTTGATACCGCGGGTGACGACGTCTGTCTGATAGCGTTCACGTCGGGAACAACGGGCGATCCCAAGGGAACGATGCATTTCCATCGCGATATGCTGGCTGTGTGTGACGGCTTTGCGCGCAACATCCTCGGCGCGAGCTCTAGCGACCGTTTCATCAGCACCGCCCCGCTCGCTTTCACATTCGGATTCGGAGGCGTGATATTTCCGCTTCATGTCGGAGCATCACTAATACTGCTGCAAAAGACGACACCGGAGAATCTCGCAGCTGCAATCGAGCAGTTCGACGCGACCATTTGCTTTACCGCGCCGACGGCCTATCGGGCGATGCTGTCGTTGAAGGAAAAGCGCCCCATGGCGTCGCTGCGGAAATGCGTCTCGGCCGGCGAAGCGCTGTCCCGGGCGACCTTTGATGCTTGGCTGAACGAAACGGGTATCAAGCTCATAGACGGCATCGGTTCGACCGAGATGCTCCACATATTCATCAGCTCGACTGAAGATGAAATTCGGCCGGGAGCAACCGGCAAGCCCGTACCAGGATATGAGGCGAAGGTACTCGATGCAGATGGCGAAGAAGTGCGACCGGGAACAATCGGACGGCTGGCGGTGCGAGGACCCACGGGTTGTCGATACCTCGCGGACGAGCGGCAACGCAAATACGTACTGAACGGTTGGAATCTGACTGGCGACGCGTATCACATGGATGAGGAAGGGTACTTCTGGTACCACGCCCGTTCCGACGACATGATCGTATCGGCTGGATACAACATCGCAGCAACCGACGTGGAAGCTGCACTGCAAACACACAGTGCAGTCGCCGAGTGTGGCGTGATTGGCATCCGCGATGAAGCGCGCGGAATGATTGTAAAGGCGTTTGTTGTGCCTCGATCTGGAATCGTTGCCGACGATGCGCTGGTAAGCTTGCTTCAGGAACATGTTAAGCGCGAGATCGCGCCTTACAAGTATCCACGCGCGATCCAGTTTGTCTCAGAACTGCCAAAGACCGCAAGCGGCAAACTGAAACGCTTTATGTTACACGCCATCGAGCCCGGCGAGGGCGCCCCCGACGTTATCCGCAAATCGAGTGAGGCAGTCCGTCCCAGGCGCCTTAAGATGCCTTCGCTGACGGAGATCCCAACGGGGGTATTCCGGAAGACGCTAATGGTTCGCTTTTCCCAGTGCGATCCAGCAGGGATCGTCTATTTTGCCGACTATTTCGATATTGCTAACGGCATCATCGAAGACTGGTTTCCAGCGTCACTGGGACTGCGTTACCACGAGTTTATTGGCCCGCGGCGGACCGGACTCGGCTTCGCGAGCGCTCGTTGCGATTTTGTCAGATCGTGCAAGATGGGTGATGAGTTGACATTCGCACTTTTGATCGAATCGATCGGACGATCTTCCATCAGGCTTCTAATGTACGCCTATCGTAACTTGGAGCCGGTGCTTGGGATGTCTCTCGTGATCGCGACCACATCAATGCTGGAGAATATATCGATTCCGATCCCGGACGATTTGCGAGCCGCCCTGGAGGCGTATGAGGAGAAATGTCGTTATGAGTACGTCTGAAGACACGGCCGCCAAAATATCGCAGTTTGAAAGTCCGGCCGGAAGCGCCCGACCGCGGCAACTGCAGCCGGTTGGATGGCCACAGCCGAAGGGTTACGCCAACGGCATGATTGCTGAGGGGCGTCTCCTCGTTACGGGCGGCGTGGTCGGCTGGGACGCCGCAGGTCAGTTTCCCACGAGCTTCATCGGACAGGTGCAATTGGCGCTCGAGAATATCGTGGCGATCTTGGCGGAGGGTGGGGCCAAGCCTGAACATCTGGTCCGTCTGACGTGGTACGTCGTCGACATGGATGAGTATCTCGCGAATATTAAGCTGCTCAGCACGGTGTATCGCGATGTCATCGGTCGGAACTACCCAAGCATGGCACTGGTGCAGGTTGTTCGGTTGGTTGAACGCTCCGCACGCGTCGAGATCGAAGCCACCGCGGTTATTTCAAACTGATAGAAGAACGCTGAAGTATCGAACGGGGCTGACAACCATGCCACGGTTGTCTGCTTGAGCGGATCCGGGAGTGGCGTAGCTGGCCGGATGTGATGGTTGGAGATCGGGTGAACGGCTCCAAAGTACGCCTGACTGCTACCAGCGTCCCGCGGAATGGTAGAGAGAGTAGCTTACTCGCAATAGGGGTCCAGGAGTTTGTCGTATCGACATTGATCTTGGTACCACGCGATGAGTCGTTGTTCCTGTTGACTGTCGCGGACGACGACATGAGCTGAAGCCGCGATGGCATTCGCGTAGAACTGCTTTCGCATGCCAACGGTCACAAGGGCTGGCACGCGCCGACGGCGCCGGGCGGACATATTGCACTGTGTCACAGCGCGAGATGAGCATCGATGACCTCGTGGTACGCGCGAGCGGAAAGCGCAGTTGATAAGCGCTTCGCTTATGCCACTCGAGGGCGAGTGTACGGAAAGTATCTCAAAAGAGTCCTGCTGCGTTGACTCAGCTGTTCAGCACGACTTGGCACTCGGCATTGAGAAGCCATAGACTTCGGCACCAGGTTGAAGCAATTGCACGAGGGCCGTGGTGGGCGTCGCTTCTCCTCACTTTGCACCAGCGCAGTTGAAGAGGTGCATCGGCTGGTCCGCGAAGGCACTGACCGGCGGATGGACGAGCCGAAGAGTAAGGCCATCATCCGACGCGCCGGCCAGTCAGTTAGACCCAGGCCTCGGGTAATCAGTCGGCAACGCATTTGACCTTAAGCGAGCCGTTGCGCGTTGAACGCAACAGCCGGAGAGCTACGAGCGGTGCGAGATCAGCTTAGTGGCGTCGGCTGGAAGTCAGCTAGCCGGCTGAGTGGGCTTGTGAAAGCGACCGGCGAGGTTGGGGATCGCGTCAAAGGGATCAGACGAGGCCGGCGGTTCAGTTCGGTCTTATCGACCGAGTAGACGCCGTTTAGATACATCGCCGCGGGGCGGGCACTTGGCCGGCAGCCTTTACGGGTGTCTTTCTTCATTGGATGAGGGCGATCAGGTGCGCGGGCGCTACCTGTGCGCGCAAACGTTCCGATTCTGGAACGCCATTTTGCAGCGTCGGGGATTTTCCTCACGAGCTCGTGTTTGTATTGTTCCGTGACAATAACAAGAAGCCAGTTTGGGGGAAGGGCTTTGGTCACCAGCAACGTCTGAGCCTGGGCCATAACACATTGGAGGGACACGTGAAGCGCCAAATTCAGTTAATACTAAATGCATTGATTTTCGTCTCTGTCGGAAGCGCGACAGGCCTGGCCTCAGATCTGCCAGTTAAAGCTAAGCCCGTGCTGGATCAGCCGTTCTTCTCGGTGATCGAGGATCGCGTCACATATTCCTGGCTACCCAAGGCTGTGGATCCAGGAGTGTTCACGCGGAATCCCAACGGGTCGCTGAATAATACGACATCGATGCAGGTGTTCTCGTTTACGCACTTTGATATCTGGAAGTATGGTACGAACTCTCTGAACGTCTCGATGTTCAAGGCGGACCATAATGATCCTGCGGCCCCCTGCCTGACTCCTGGCGCCATCGTTGATCCGAATACGCGCACAACGAGTTCCGGGAATTGTGCAGGTGCGACACTTTTCACCGGCCAGCTTCGTTCGACGTTTGGCTGGAACGAGATTTTCGAGACGAAGGCGTTCACTATTAATCCGCTTCGGAACATCTCCTTTCAGGTCGGCCTTGACCTGAGCTCAACGAATTACGTTCGAGCTGGAGCCGCTCAGATTGCCTATGGGGGTCTGCAGTTTCAGTTTGATCTTCCTTACAAGGGGTACATCAACTTCGCGCCTATGGCGGCTTGGGCTTTCGTCGCTCACAATGCCCTTTTGCAATGCGGCAGCGGCTTTTCTGCCCCAGTGCCTGGCGTGACTTGTATTGACGACGGCAACAGGGTGTATCAGCCGACTTGGGCCATCGAGACCAACTACTACATGGATCTCGGCTTCTTGCCAGAGAGCGTGCGCTACTTCTCTATCAGCGGTCGAGCTCAATGGCTTGGTACCATGGGGACGGTGAATAGCCCGCTTCCCTACAATCCACTTCCGCTGGCTGCGCCGACCAATTCCTTTACGGCGGTTTCCCTTAATTCTGAGCCAATTCGACTGACCTTCGATGCGTCAAAGGCGATTTGGGGCCCGAAGTACTCGCACTACCTGGATGTCTGGGTTGCCTACCGCTATTGGCAAAACAAGTACGGTCTGAATCACAAAGTTGATCGGCTCTGCACTCTCTCGCCGGGCGTGAGCAACGGCACGTGCACTGAATCAAGCCTGTATACCGGCGTCACTGTGAAATTCTAGCTTCACGTGCCTCCCAAGCCTCAACTCGTGCCGTATGCCCACGGCATGAGTTCCGGGCTTGGAAGCAGGCAAGGCTTAGCGTGCCGCTATCGTCCCGTAGCGCGAGTTAAGCAGAAGCTCGAGCGAGATGCTGTCTAGTAGGCCTCTCTAGTAGGCAGCTGTCCTGCCGTGCGAACGGCGTTTCCTCCCACACTTCCCGGTGGTCGAATGACCACCGGGCCTTTTCTTGTCGGTGACCTTGTCGAGCTGGATCTCATGCATTCCTTGGCCAACGTTGAAGCTGGAGTAGGTGCAATTCGCTGATGCTGCACCCGGTCGCGCTCGTTTAGACTCTCGGTCCGTCAGCATGGCGAGTAGCCCGCCGAGTGGTGGTAGACGCGCGAAGCGCGTCACCGGTGATCAAGCGAGATGGGTACCCAGGACTCAATACTCTACGCACTGGGCCATGTTCAGACCGGGCGGTGACCTGCAGGTCTATCTGCACCGTGAGCCGATCGACTTCCGGGCTGGCATCAACAGCCTTGCGGTCCTGGTCCAGGAGACGATGGCGCTCGATCCATTCACTCCGGCGGTTTTTGCGTTCTGCAATCGCCGTGCGACCGGATGAAGTTGTTGTTCTTCGACCGGTCCGGCTTTGTGCTGGTCCTGAAGCGGCTGACCGAGGACAAGTTCCGATGGCCGCGCCGCCAGGAGGCGATCGTCACGCTGACGACCGAGCAATTGCACTGGATCCTTGACGGCATCGATATCGATGCGATGGTCCGCCATCCGGTGCGGCACTATCAGGTTGCCGGCTGAGCTA
>NZ_JACMYP010000009.1 GCF_020889705.1 Bradyrhizobium altum
GGGTTTGGTAGCTGTGTTCGTGCTGTGCTGGGACGCCAGCCAACTCCGGCGTCGTCCTGGCGAAAGCCAGGACCCATAACCACAAATGTCCCTTGTTGGGCTCGCTGGAACGACGAGTCCTGTTCGCAACAACGGCCGCGGAGTATGGGTCCTGGCTTTCGCCAGGACGACAGCGGAGTGTGAGGCTAATACACGTCCTTCGCGTCGGCCTCTTCGCTGGTCTGCACCAGTTCGAGGCTGGTCTCGACCTTGCCGAGCAGGCGTGCGAGATCGCGGCGCTCCTGTGCGGACAGGCAGGACAGGATCTCCTGCTCCTTGCGCAGCAGGCGCGGGATCAGCTCTTCGTAGAGTACCTGGCCCTTTTTGGTCAGGCGCAGGCGGAATTCGCGGCGGTCGTCCGCGTTCTCGACGCGCTCGACGATCTCGCGCTCCATCAATGCCGAGACCGCGCGGCTGATGGTGGATTTGTGGGTGCGGGTGCAATGCGCAATGTATTGCGCGCTGCAGGGATCGCTGCGGAAGCCGAGCGTGGCGAGCACGCGCCATTCCGGAATGTCGAGGCCGTACCGCGCCTGATATTCGCTCGACAGCGCCGAGGACACCTCGGCCGCCAGCCGGTTCAGGCGGAACGGCATGAAATGGAAGAGGTCGAGGCGCTTCTTGGTTGGCGCGACATTGTCGCGCGCGTCCGCTTCCACGGCGCTGCGTGGCCGGGCTGGAGGCTGGCTTGCAGATGTTCTGGCCAAAAATTCCTCCAATTTGAGTTGACGGCGGGCCCGACTGGGAGTTTAAGATAGTTGCAAGTGAGACTAATTTAGCAAGGTCGCGCCCGGCCCGCAAGGTCCCGGTCGCAAACCGGTCACACAGGCCGCAGCCCAAGCTACAAAAAAGGGCCGGCGGCGCCAGGGAACATCCAGGGTCACGCAATCAGGGTCACTCAATGGCACACGCCAATACGGCACAGGCCAAAACCCAGTTCGGCTATCGCCGTCATCCCGACCAGGAGCGGTCGGGCGCCAACGTCGCGGAGTATCCGGTCGTCGTGGTCGGCGCCGGGCCAGTGGGATTGTCGCTCGCGATCGATCTCGCCCAGCGTGGCCAGCGCGTGGTGCTGCTCGACGATGCCGACCGGATCGGCGAGGGCTCGCGCGCGATCTGCTTCTCGAAGCGCTCGCTGGAGTTCTGGGATCGCCTCGGCGTCGGCGACCGCATGGTCGAGAAGGGCGTGGTGTGGAGCGTCGGCAAGATCTTCCATGGCGCCTCGCAGCTCTACCAGTTCAACCTGCTGCCCGAGGAGGGCCACAAGCGGCCCGCCTTCATCAATTTGCAGCAGTTCTATGCCGAAGCCTATCTGGTCGACCGGGTCGAGCAGCTGTCTGAAATCGACCTGCGCTGGCGCAACAAGGTGATCGCGCTCGAAAGCCGCAACGATGGCGTCGCGCTGACCATCGCGACGCCTGAGGGCTCTTACCAGGTGCACGCTTCCTTCGTCGTCGCCTGCGACGGCGCCCGTTCCTCGCTGCGGCAGATGGTCGGCGCCGATTTCGCAGGGCAGGTGTTCGAGGACCAGTTCCTGATCGCCGACGTCAAGATGACCGCGGCGTTCCCGACCGAGCGCTGGTTCTGGTTCGATCCGCCGTTCCATGCGGGCCGCTCGGCGCTGCTGCACAGGCAGCCGGACGACATCTGGCGGATCGATCTGCAGCTCAATCCGGATGCCGATCCGGTGGCCGAGAAGCAGCCCGAGAATGTCCGGCCGCGGATCGAGCGGATGCTCGGACACGACAAGTTCGAATTCGAATGGATCTCGCTGTACAAGTTCCAATGCCGGCGGATGGCCAAGTTCATCCACGGCCGCGTGATCTTTGCCGGCGATTCAGCGCACCAGGTCTCGCCGTTTGGCGCGCGCGGCGCCAATTCAGGGCTCGAGGATGCCGAGAATCTGGCGTGGAAGCTCGATCGCGTGTTGCGCCGGCTGTCGCCGGAAGGCCTGCTGGAGACCTATCACATCGAGCGCAGCGCGGCGGCGGACGAGAACATCCGCGAGTCCACCCGGTCGACGGATTTCATGGCGCCCGTGACCCGGCAGGAGGCGCGGCTGCGCCAGGCCGTGCTGTCGCTCGCAAAGGATACCGAGTTCGGCAAGCGCATGGTCAATGGCGGCCGGCTGTCGGTGCCGTCGGTCTACGACACGCCGCTATCGAGCGGCGATCGCGACGACTGGCGCGGCGGCCCGCAGCCGGGCGCCTCGATGCCGGATGCGCCGGTGACCGAGCAGGGCGGCGGTTCCAGCTATCTCACCGACGTTTTCATCAGGCAGGGAACGCGGTTCACGCTGCTGGAGTTTGGCAATGGCGCGGCCGCCGATGTCCCTGACGGCGTCGGCACCATCCGCGTTGGCGGCGAGGGCGGGCTGATCGACGCGCAAGGCCTTGCGGGCAAGCGCTATGATGCCGAGCCGGGCACCGCCTATCTGTTGCGGCCGGATGGTTACGTCGCAGCCCGCTTCCGCAATGCGGCGCGGCCGGCGCTCGAGGCGGCGCTGGCGCGCGCATCCGGCCTGAACTGAGGTATCTGCGATGGCGCTGTCGACCAGTTCGAATTTCGCAAAGCCGGATGACGCCTTCCGCGCCATCGTCGAGGCGCATCGCGGCCTCACCGACGCGCAGAGCGCCGATCTCGATGCCGCGCTGGTGCTGGTGCTCGCCAACCACATCGGCGATCTCGACGTGCTGCGCGAGGCGATCGCGCTGGCGAAGCGGCGGACGCTGGATGCGAGCCAGCAGCAACAACAGCAACAACAATAGCACTGATCAAACGGACAGGATTGAACTGATGGCCAAAGGTTTCGCATCGACCACGGATCTCGCGGAGAAGAAGGTTACCTTCTCCGAGATCGGCACCGATCTCTACGCCTTCACCGCCGAGGGCGATCCCAACACCGCCGTGATCGTCGGCGAGGACGGCTGCCTGGTGTTCGACGCGCAGGCGACGCCGGCGATGGCGAACAAGGTGATCGAGCGGGTCAAGACCGTCACCGACAAGCCGATCAAGTACGTCGTGCTGTCGCATTATCATGCGGTGCGCGTGCTCGGCGCCTCCGCCTATCACGCGCAGGGCATCGTGGCCTCGCAGGAGACCTATCGGCTGATCCAGGAGCGCGGCCAGCAGGATTGGGATTCCGAATACGGCCGCTTCCCGCGGCTGTTCCAGGATGCGGCGAGCATTCCCGGACTGACCTGGCCGACGCTGACCTTCGAGGGCGAGATGTCGATCTATCTCGGCAAGCGCGAGGTGCGGCTGATGCAGCTCGGCGCCGGCCACACCTCGGGCGATATCGTCGCCTGGGTGCCGGATGCCGAGGTGATGTTCTCGGGCGATCTCATCGAGTATCACTCGGCCTGCTATTGCGGCGATGCGCATTTGCGCGAATGGCCGATGACGCTGAACGAGATTCGCGCCTTCAATCCGAAGGCGATCGCGCCGGGCCGCGGCGATGCGCTGAAGGGCCTCGAGACCGGGCGCGATGCGATCGCGATGACCCGCGATTTCGTCACTTCGCTCTACGGTGCCGCCGAATCCTCGGTCGCCAAGGGCCGCAGCCTGAAGGAATCGATGGCGGCGACGCGCGAGGTGATGGATCCGAAATTCTCGAAGTTTGCGATCTACGAGCACTGCCTGCCGTTCAACGTTTCGCGCGCCTATGACGAGGCGTCCGGGATCGACGATCCCGTGATCTGGACCGACAAGCGCGACCAGGAAATGTGGGCCGCCCTGCAAGGAGGATAGCGATGAACATCAATACCTCGCCTGATCAGATCGTGCGCAGCTCGGGGCAGGTCACGCCGGGCTACATGTCCGGCTTCGGCAACAGCTTCGAGACCGAGGCACTGCCCGGCGCGCTGCCGATGGGGCGCAACTCGCCGCAGCGCTGCGCCTATGGGCTCTATGCCGAGCAGCTTTCGGGCTCGCCGTTCACGGCGCCGCGCGGCACCAATGAGCGCTCCTGGCTCTACCGCATCCGCCCGTCGGTGCGGCACTCCGGCCGCTTCGCCAAGGCCGATGCGGGGCTGTGGCGCACCGCGCCGTGTCACGAATACGAGATGCCGATCGCGCAGCTGCGTTGGGACCCGGCGCCGATCCCGAAGCAGGACATGACCTTCCTGCAGGGCGTGCAGACCATGACCACGGCCGGCGATGCCAACACGCAAGCCGGCATGGCGGCGCACATCTATCTGATCACCAAATCGATGGTCGATCAGCATTTCTACAATGCCGATGGCGAGATGATGTTCGTGCTGCAGCAGGGCAATCTGCGCCTCGTCACCGAGTTCGGCCGCATCGATGCCGAGCCGGGCGAGATCGTGGTGATCCCGCGCGGCGTGAAATTCCGTGTCGAGATTCCGAATGGACCCGCGCGCGGCTATCTCTGCGAGAATTACGGCGGCGCCTTCACGCTGCCGGAGCGCGGCCCGATCGGCGCCAACTGCCTGGCCAATTCGCGCGATTTCCTGACCCCGGTGGCGAGCTACGAGGACAAGGACACCCCGACCGAGCTCTACGTGAAGTGGGGCGGCGCGCTGTTCAAGACCACGTTGCCGCATTCGCCGATCGACGTCGTCGCCTGGCACGGCAATTACGCGCCCTACAAATACGACCTGCGCACCTTCTCGCCGGTCGGCGCGATCGCGTTCGATCATCCGGATCCGTCGATCTTCACGGTGCTGACCTCGCCGTCGGAGACCGCCGGCACCGCGAACATCGACTTCGTGATCTTCCCGGAACGCTGGATGGTGGCCGACAACACCTTCCGTCCGCCGTGGTACCACATGAACATCATGTCGGAGTTCATGGGTCTGATCTACGGCGTCTACGACGCCAAGCCGCAAGGCTTCGTGCCGGGCGGCATCTCGCTGCACAACATGATGCTGCCGCACGGCCCCGACCGCGAGGCCTTCGAGCACGCCAGCAACAGCGAGCTGAAGCCGGTGAAGCTGACCGGCACGATGGCCTTCATGTTCGAGACCCGCTACCCGCAACGCGTGACCCAACATGCCGCGACGTCATCGACGCTGCAGGACGATTACTCGGATTGCTGGAAGGGGTTGGAGAAGAAGTTCGACCCGAACAAGCTGTAACATAGCTCTCCGTCATTCCGGGGCGCGCGTAGCGCGAGCCCGGAATCCATAACCACGATAATGAGTATGGATTCCGGGCCTGCGCCTGTCGGCGCATCCCGGAATGACGATCGATAGACCGTAGCAAATTCGGCAGGAAACCATGCCCCATCCCAACGACCCAAAACTCCGCTCCTTCGTCGACGTCGCCCCGACCTCGGACTTTCCGATCCAGAACCTGCCCTATGGCGTGTTCTCGTCGAAGGACGGCCTTGCGCCGCGCGTCGGTATTGCGATCGGCGACTATGTGCTCGACCTCTGGGAGCTCGAGCAGGATTCCCGGCTCGATGTCGGGCCGCTCGGCGTTTTCTCGCAGCCGTCGCTCAATGCCTTCATGGCGCTCGGGCCGAAGGTGTGGTCGGCGACGCGGGCGCGGATCAGCGAGCTGCTACGCGCCGATCATCCGGAGCTGCGCGACAACAGGGAGTTGCGGGCGCGGGCGTTGGTGCCGATGGCGGACGTCAGGCTGCACATGCCGTTTGCCGTCTCGGGCTATACCGATTTCTATTCGTCGAAGGAGCACGCCACCAATGTCGGCGTCATGTTCCGCGGCAAGGACAATGCGCTGCAGCCGAACTGGCTGCACATGCCGATCGGCTACAACGGCCGCGCCTCGACGGTGGTGGTGTCAGGCACCAAGGTGCGGCGGCCGCGCGGGCAGCTGAAGCCGCCGACTGCGGAGGTGCCGAGCTTCGGTCCCTGCAAGCGGCTCGATTTCGAGCTCGAGATGGGCGTGGTGGTGGGGCAGGCCTCGCCGATGGGCGAGATGCTCACCGAGAAACAGGCCGAAGAGATGATCTTCGGCTTCGTCATTCTCAACGACTGGAGCGCGCGCGATATCCAGCAGTGGGAATATGTGCCGCTCGGCCCGTTCCAGGCCAAGGCGTTCGCGACCTCGATCAGCCCGTGGGTGGTGACGCGCGAGGCGCTGGAGCCGTTCCGCATGCAGGGCCCGGCGCAGCAGCCGGAGCCGCTGGCTTATCTGAAGCAGACCCAGTCGAACAATTACGACTTGCAGCTCGACGTCGCGCTGCGCGCCGGTGCGATGAACGAAGCGAAGACGATCTGCAGCACCAACTTCAAGTACATGTACTGGTCGTCAGTTCAGCAACTGGTGCACCACGCCTCCAGCGGCTGCGCGATGAATGTCGGCGATCTCTTAGGGTCCGGCACGATCTCCGGTCCCGAAAAGCATCAGCGCGGCAGCCTCCTGGAAATCAGCTGGAACGGCACCGAGCCGGTCGAGCTTGGCAGCGGCGTGACGCGCTCGTTCCTCGAAAATGGCGACTCGCTGGTCATGCGCGGCTGGTGCCAGAGCGATGGCTATCGCGTCGGCTTTGGTGAGGTCGAAGGCACGATCGTTGCGGCGGAGTAGCCGCCGGCTGTGTCGCGCCGCTTCACCTTCCCTTGAAAAGCAGGGCTATCGCATATGGAAATCCCGAGTCTCTTCCACAGGTTAGTCGGCGATGCGCTTGCGCGACACTGCCAAAGCACGGAATCGGATCGAGAACAAAACGGAATCGAACCGCGAAGCTGGAGCGACGCTTCTTGAACGTGTCCTTTACAAGTGTCGATCGCGCCTCGCGTTTTTCCATATGCGATAGCCCTGCCTTGAAAAGGGGGGGTCGGTTTGCGCAGCAAACCGGGTGGGGATCTGGTCTCTCAGCAAGCGCCAGCGCCCGCGGCTGACCCCCATCCCACCTTCCCCTTGCAGGGGAAAGGAGCCCGAGAGCAGGTCAGCCTTACCGCTCCTCCGGCCTGACATCCCTCAGCCGCGCCGTATTCGCCGCGCAGTCCTCGAGGCTGTATTTCAGATGCACCCGCTTGTCCGACGGCGGCTGGTTCACGGTGCAGACACCCGCCCGCCACGGCTTGGCCGGGCGGATCGGCCGCGGCGCGAAGCCGCCGCCGCAGTTCGGGCAGACATTGCCGAGCTTGGTCTCGGCGCAATCCACACAGAACGTGCATTCGTACGAACAGATCCGCGCCTCCAGCGCGCTCGGTGGCAGGTCCTTGTCGCAATATTCGCAGTTCGGTCGCAGCTGCAGCGCCATGGCTTTCCTCAGATTCTTGGATGCCGCGTACACCGCTGCACCTCTCCCCTTGTGGGAGAGGTCGGATCGCATCGCAAGATGCGATCCGGGTGAGGGGTCGCGGTCTCTCGACGGAGTGTGCTCGGCGGAGAGAACCCCTCACCCCAACCCTCTCCCACAAGGGGAGAGGGAGCCCACCGCCGATGTCGCAGCATCGAACCAATTCATGCGAATGATCGCAAATCGGGCCGGGAAAGCGAATGACGGATTTCCCTCGATTTGCGCCAGTCAGGCTTGCAGAGCCTTCAGCGGCAGCTTGGTGCTCTCTTTCAGGCGGTCGAGCACGATCGAGGAGCGCACATGCGCCACGCTCTGGTGCGGCATCAGCACGTTGTTGACGATGTCGGACAGGCTCTTCAGGTCGCGCAGCATCACCTTCAGCACGTAGTCGGCATCCCCGGTCAGCGCATAAGCTTCCTGGATGTCGTCGACGCGGTTGACCAGCTCGCGAAACCGTTTGGCGTTGTCGGGCGAGTGGGTCGCAAGCGTGATGTGGATGAAGGCGATCAGGCCGAAACCGAGCGCTTCGCCGGCGAGGTCGGCGTGGTAGCCCGAAATCACCTTCTCCTCCTCCAGCCGCATCCGCCGCCGCGAGCATTGCGAGGCGGAGAGCCCGACCAGATCGGCGAGCTGCTGGTTGGTCAGCCTGCCGTCGTCCTGCAACGCGGCGAGCATTTTGAGGTCGAAGGCGTCGACGTCAGGCATGCGCGGATGGTCCATTTCATGCACGGATCGTGCGCGATTCTAGCAAATCAGGGACCATTTTGCACGCACGTTGCGCCGCAGATGACGGAAACTGATCCCCAGACAAATCAGGGAGTTACCGCCATGGGTCCGTTTCCGCACGATGCGCCGCCGGCCGAAATCAGCACTGAGAACCCGATGGGCACCGACGGCTTCGAGTTCGTCGAATATGCCCATCCCAACCCGGCGGAGCTGCATGCTTTGTTCAAGCTGATGGGCTTTGTCGCGGTCGCCCGCCACACCACCAAGAGGATCACGGTCTATCGCCAGGGCGACATCAACTATCTCGTCAATGAGGAGCCGGGCAGTCACGGCTTCAACTTCGTCGCCGCGCACGGTCCCTGCGCGCCGTCGATGGCGTTCCGCGTGGTCGATGCGAAGCACGCCTATGAGCGCGCGATCGCGCTCGGTGCGGAGCCGGCGGATGTGTCGTCCGCGGAGAAGACGCTGGATGTGCCCGCGATCAAGGGCATCGGCGGCAGCCTGCTGTATTTCGTCGACCGCTACGCCGCCAAGGGTTCGGCCTATGATGCCGAGTTCGAGTGGCTCGGAGAGGAGAATCCGCGTCCCGCGGGCTCGGGCCTTTATTACGTCGATCACCTCACCCACAACGTCCATCGCGGCCGCATGGATGTCTGGACCGGCTTCTATGCGAAGCTGTTCAACTTCCGCCAGATCCGCTTCTTCGACATCGAGGGCCGCGCGTCCGGCCTGTTCTCCCGCGCGCTGACCAGCCCGGACGGCAAGATCCGGATTCCGATCAACGAGGATGCCGGCGATTCCGGGCAGATCGAGGAATATCTCAACATTTATCACGGCGAGGGCATCCAGCACATCGCCTGCGGCGCGCGCGACATCTACCGCACCGTGGAGACGCTGCGCGCGGACGGCCTGCCGTTCATGCCGTCGCCGCCGGACACCTATTTCGAGCGGATCGATGCCCGCCTGCCGCAGCATGGCGAGGACCTGGCGCGGCTTAAGACCAACGGCATCCTGATCGATGGCGAGGGCGTGGTCGACGGTGGCCAGACCAAGGTGCTGCTGCAGATCTTCTCGGCCAACGCGATCGGGCCGATCTTCTTCGAATTCATCCAGCGCAAGGGCGACGACGGTTTTGGCGAAGGCAACTTCAAGGCGCTGTTCGAATCGATCGAGGAAGACCAGATCCGCCGCGGTGTGCTGAAGGTCGATCACGCGGCTTGAAGCCGTCGTAGGGGGACCGCGCTGGCGCACAGCCAACAAGTGTCGTCCCGGCGAACGCCGGGACCCATGCCGCCGAGTCTATCGAGTATGCCGGATGGCGGTCCCGCGGAACGATCGTGCACCACAACGACATTCCGGGGTTATGGTCCCGGCTCGCGCTTCGCTTGGCCGGGACGACAGCGAGACTATTTCCCCGCCTTCCACGCGCTCGTCACGTCACCGATGCTGGCCAGCTCCGGCTCGCGGATCGCCGACGGCGTGCGCGAGAAGCGCGGCGCGGGGGCGGGCTGGGTGACGCCGTGGCGCTCGACGAACACCTGGCGCGCGCCATGTGCGGATGATTAGGCGCTTCCTCCATGGTGAGGATCGGCGCGAAGCAGATGTCGGTGCCTTCCATGATTGTGCACCAGTCCGCGCGCGACTTGCTCTTGAACACCTTGGTCAGCTTCTCCTTCAGCGCCGGCCAGGCCTTGCGGTCCATCTGGGCGTCGAAGTCGGCCTCGGTCAGGTCGGCATGCTTGCGCAGCAGCGCATAGAACTGCGGTTCGATCGAGCCGATCGAGATGAAGTTGCCGCAGGAGCATTCGTAGACGCCGTAGAAATGTGCGCCGCCGTCCAGGAAGTTCTGGTCGCGGCCGCCGCTCCAGCGGCCCTGTGCGCGCATGTCGTAGAACATCGACATCAGCGAGGCCGCGCCGTCGCACATCGCGGTATCGACCACCTGGCCCTTGCCGGACTTCTGCGCTTCCAGCAGCGCTGCGAGCACGCCGACCACGAGATAGAGCGCGCCGCCGCCGAAATCGCCGACCAGGTTGAGCGGCGGCACCGGCTTCTCCTTGGTGCCGATCGCAGCGAGTGCACCGGTGATCGAGATGTAGTTGATGTCATGGCCGGCGGCGTTCGCCAGCGGGCCTTCCTGGCCCCAGCCGGTCATGCGGCCGAAGACCAGCCTCGGATTGCGCGCGAGCACGACGTCCGGGCCGAGACCGAGGCGCTCCATCACGCCGGGGCGGAAGCCTTCGATCAGTGCATCGGCATGGCTGAGCAGGTCGAGCACTTCAGCAATCGCCGCCTTGTTCTTGAGGTCGAGCTCGATGACCTTGCGGCCACGGGTTGCCACCGCCTTCAAATTCTTGCCGGCGCCGACCCGATCAAGGGTGATGACCTCGGCACCCATGTCGGCGAGCAGCATGCAGGCGAACGGGCCGGGGCCGATGCCGGCGAATTCGACGATGCGGAAGCCGGCGAGCGGGCCCGAGGTGCGAGCGGCGGTTTGGGAGGCGGGTTTATCGAGCACGTTGTTATCCGTTCGTTGTGGGGCGTTAAGCGGCTGAGGTGTTTGCGGCTGACTTGGCGCCGAATGTCCTGCGTTCCCCCAGCCGTCCGTGGGACGGTATTTTTAATTAGCTGATTAGCTAAATTGTCTCGCCGAACGCGCGATGAGGCAAGCCTCTTTTGCCCCGAAGCGCCGGTAAAACGAGGCGCCGGTAAAACGCGAACGGCGCGCATCGCTGCGCGCCGCCGCTCGACTTGTGTTTAGGCGCTATCAGCCGGCGGCAGTCACCGCCCGCTGTCCCATCACCTTCACCAGATTCGCGCGGTAGTCCGCCGAGCCGTGGATGTCGGCGAGCAGGCCGCTCGCCGCGATCGTGACGCTGTCGAGTGCCGAAGCCGCCCAGTTCGCCTTCAGCGCCTGCTCGATCGGCCCCACCCGCATGACGCCGCTTTGCGATGCACCGGTCGCGGTGACGCGGACGTCACCCGACTTGGTCTTGGCGACGAACACGCCAGTCAGGGCGAAGCGCGAGGCCGGGTTCGGAAACTTGGCATAACCCGCCTTGGCCGGGATCGGGAACGCGACCTGCGTGATGATCTCACCATCCTCGAGTGCCGTCGTGAACAGGCCCTTGAAGAAATCATCCGCCGTGATCGACCGCTTGTTGGTCTTGATCGTCGCGCCGAGTGCCAGCACCGCCGCCGGATAGTCCGCCGCCGGATCGTTGTTGGCGAGCGAGCCGCCGATCGTGCCGCGATAGCGCACGGCGGGATCGCCGATCATCGACGCCAGATTGGCAAGCGCCGGGATCGCCTTCTGCACGGCGTCGCTTTGCGCCACGTCATAATGCGTGGTCGCGGCCTTGATGGTGACGGTGTCGCCGGACACGTCGATGCCGACCATGTCCTTGATCTTGGCGACGTCGATCACGTCGGATGGCGCCGCAAGGCGCTGCTTCATCACGGGGAGCAAGGTCTGTCCGCCGGACAGGAACTTGGACTCCGCGCCCCTGCCGAATTGCGCCACGGCATCGTCGATCGAGGAAGCGCGGTGATAATTTGTCTCGTACATGGCTCTTCCTCCCTCAACCGTGAATGGCGTGCCAGACGCGATCGGGCGTCGCCGGCATTTCCAGCTTGTTGTTGCCGATGGCGTCCGTGATCGCGTTGATCACGGCAGCGGAAGCACCGATCGCGCCGGCTTCGCCGCAGCCCTTGACGCCGAGCGGGTTGCCCGGACACAGCGTCGTGGTGTGGGAGAGCTGGAACGACGGCAGGTCGTCGGCGCGCGGCATGGTATAGTCCATGAACGACGCGGTCACGAGCTGACCGGTGTCGTCATAGACCGCGCCCTCGAGCAGCGCCTGGCCGATGCCCTGCGCAAGGCCGCCATGGACCTGGCCCTCGACAATCATCGGGTTGATCAGCCGGCCGAAATCGTCCGCTGCCACGAAGTCGACAAAGGTGGTCTTGCCGGTGCCCGGGTCGACCTCGAGCTCGCAGATATAGGCGCCGGCCGGGAAGGTGAAGTTGGTCGGGTCGTAGAACGCCGTCTCCTTCAGGCCGGGCTCCATGCCGTCGGGCAGATTGTGCGCGGTGTAGGCCGCGAGCGCGACCATCGGCAGCGCGATCGCCTTGTCGGTGCCGGTGACCTTGAACTCGCCGTTCTCGATCACGATGTCGCTCTCGGAAGCCTCGAGCGCGTGCGCCGCGATCTTCTTGGCCTTGGCTTCCACCTTCTCCATCGCCTTCACGATCGCCGCACCGCCGACCGCGATCGAGCGCGAGCCGTAGGTGCCCATGCCGAACTGCACCTTGTCGGTGTCGCCGTGGACGATCGAGACCTGGCTGATCGGCACGCCAAGCCGCTCGGCGATGATCTGGCAGAACGTCGTTTCGTGGCCCTGGCCGTGGCTGTGCGAGCCGGTGAGCACCTCGATGGTGCCGACCGGATTGACGCGGATCTCGGCCGATTCCCACAGGCCGACGCCGGCCCCTAAGCTGCCGACCGCCTTCGACGGTGCGATGCCGCAGGCCTCGATGTAGCAGGAGACGCCGATGCCGCGCAGCTTGCCACTGGCTTTCGCCTTGGCCTTGCGGGCCGGGAAGCCGGCATAGTCGATTGCCTTCATCGCCGCATCGATCGAGGCGTGGAAGTCGCCGACATCATACGCCATGATCACAGGCGTTTGATACGGGAACTGGTTGATGAAGTTCTTCTTGCGCAGCTCGGTCGGATCGACCTTCAGCTGCCGCGCCGCCGTCTCCATCATCCGCTCGAGCAGATAGCTCGCCTCGGGACGGCCGGCGCCGCGATAGGCGTCGACCGGCGTGGTGTTGGTGTAGACGCCGATCACCTCGGCATAGATCGCCGGGATCACATACTGGCCCGACAGCAGCGTCGCGTAGAGATAGGTCGGCACCGCCGAGGAGAACAGCGACATATAGGCGCCGAAATTGGCGTGGGTCTTCACCCGCAGGCCAAGGATCTTGTTGTCCTTGTCGAACGCGATCTCCGCCTTCGAGACATGGTCGCGGCCATGCGCGTCGGTGAGGAAGGCCTCGGAGCGGTCGCCGGTCCACTTCACCGGGCGATTGACCTTCTTCGACGCCCACAGCGCCACCATCTCTTCCGGATAGATGTAGATCTTGGAGCCGAAGCCGCCGCCGACGTCGGGCGCGATCACGCGGAGCTTGTGCTCCGGCGCGATGTTGTAGAATGCCGACAGCACGAGGCGGGCGACGTGCGGATTCTGCGAGGTCGTGTAGAGCGTGTAGTGCTCTTCGGCCTGGTCATATTGTGCGATCGCGCGCGCGGCTCCATCGCGTTCGGCACCAGGCGGTTGTTGGTGAGCTCGAGCGTCACCACGTTGGCGGCCTTGCTGAAGGCGTCGCCGACCGCGGCTTCGTCACCGATGTGCCAGTCATAGACGATGTTGCCGGGGGCTTCGGGATGCAGCTGCGGTGCGCCCGGCTTGATCGCGGCCCTGACGTCGGCCACCGCGGGAAGCTCCTCGTAGTCGACGACGACGGCTTCGGCCGCGTCCTTGGCCTGGTTCTTGGTCTCGGCGATCACGACCGCGACCGCCTGCCCGACAAAGCGCACGGTCTCCGGCGCCATCGCCGGCCACGCGCCCATCTTCATCGGCGAGCCGTCCTTCGAGGTGATGGCCCAGCCGCAGATCAGATTGCCGACCTTGTCGTCGACGATCTGCTGTCCGGTCAGCACCGCGATCACGCCGGGCATCTTCATGGCCTCGGCGGAGTTGATGCCCTTGACCTTGGCATGTGCGTGCGGGCTGCGGATGAAGTGAGCGTAGCTCATGCCGACCATTTTGACGTCGTCGACGTAACGTCCCTGGCCGGTAATGAACCGGCGATCTTCCTTGCGCACGACGCGTGCGCCAATTCCTTCAACACCCATAGTCTAGTCCTCCCGACGGAGATTCGATTTGCCGCCGTTTCCATCGAGACCGGCGGTGATGAGCTTGATCGTGTGTACTGCGTGGGCCGGCTATTCGGCGGCCTGCGCGACCTTCATGCGGCCGGCTGCGTCGAGCACCGCCTTGACGATGTTGTGGTAGCCGGTGCAGCGGCAGATGTTGCCTTCGAGTTCGTGGCGGACCGTTTCCTCGTCGAGCTTGCCGCCATGGCGGTGCACGATATCGACCGCGGACATGATCATGCCGGGGGTGCAATAGCCGCACTGCAGGCCGTGATTGTCGCGGAACGCCGCCTGCATCGGGTGCAGTTCGTCGCCCTTGGCGAGGCCTTCGATCGTGGTGACGTTGGAGCCCGCCGCCTGGCCGGCCAGCATGGTGCAGGATTTGACCGCCCGCCCATCGACATGGACGACGCAGGCGCCGCACTGGCTGGTATCGCAGCCGACATGAGTGCCGGTGAGGTTGAGGTTTTCGCGCAAGAGATGCACGAGGAGGGTTCGGTCCTCGACGTCGACCGAAACCGCCCTGCCGTTTACCGTCAGTTTGACTGTAGACACGCGTTTCTCCCAATAGCTTCGTTATGGGCCCAGTAGACCACGCTTCATATGGGACGTAACCGCGATCAAAGTCGTAGGTGCGGCCCTGTCGTGAAGGCGCCGGGCTGTACTTCCGATCCTAGCAGGCAGCCGTTCAATGGGCAATTTGCAAGCTGCCGGGAGCATGCTCCGGCGCGATGAAATCACCCCGCAGTGCAAGCGGTTTTCGGCAGATCAATGCTGCCTGCGGCGCGCCAAAATCGCCGCCGCGATTGCTACTACCTTCCGCCTATAACGACGCAAAAGCGTTGCTGTCATCTTCATCGCCGACGCAGCGACAGAAGATCGCTGGTTCATGAAATTGGGTATCGATCCGCGCGCGCGATGCATCCATCGCGGCAACGAAACCATATTGGAGGAAGCCAATGAAGCTGAGGAGCGGGATTTTCTTTGCCGGTGTGTCGCTGGTCGCCATGGTGATGGCAAGCATTGGCGCGTCGAAAGCCAATGATTCCGTCGTGAACGCGGCGTCCGATCCGAACGGATGGGCGATCGCCGGCCACGACTACGGCAATACGCGCTTCAGCCCCCTGAAGCAGATCAATTCCGAGAATGCCGGTAAGCTGCAGCTGGTCTATTCGCTGTCGCTGGCCTCGCTGCGCTCCAACGAGTCTTCGCCGCTGGTGATCGGCAAGACGCTGTATGTGTCGACGTCCTGGGGTCCGAAATACGTCTATGCGATCGATGCCGCGACCGGCGCGCGCAAATGGACCTGGCAGCCGGATATTCCTGACGATGTGCTGCAATACGCCTGCTGCGACGTCAATAACCGCGGCGTGTCCTATGCCGACGGCAAGATCTTCGTCGGCCGGCTCGACGGCAAGCTGACCGCGCTCGATGCCGAGACCGGCAAGGAGCTCTGGACCTCGACGGTCGTCGACTACAAGCAGGGCTCAGTCATCACCTCGCCGCCGCTCATCGTCCGCGACAAGGTCATCACCGGCTTCGGCGGCGGCGAATACGGCGTCCGCGGCTCGCTGCAGGCCTTCAACCTCAAGGACGGCAAGCTGCTCTGGCAGACCTTCACGGTGCCGGCGCCCGGCGAACCCGGCAGCGACACCTGGAAGGGCGACACCGGGCTGCATGGCGGCGGTGCCGCCTGGCTGGTCGGCTCCTACGACGCCAAGTCCGACACGGTCTACTGGGGTACCAGCAATCCGGGGCCGTGGAATACGGGCGTGCGCTCCACCGGCGACGGCAATTTCGGCAAGCTGACCAATCTCTACACGGCCTCGACGCTGGCGATCGATCCCAACACCGGCAAGATCAAGTGGCACATCCAGGGCACGCCGGCCGACGCCTGGGACTATGACGGCGTCAACGAGCTGCTGCTCGCCGACCTGAAGATCAAGGGCGCCGAAACACCCGTTCTGATGAAGGCGGACCGCAACGGCTTCTTCTTCGTGGCCAACCGCGAAACCGGCAAGGTGATCTCGGCCGAGAAGTACGTCTTCGCCAACTGGGCCAAGAAGTGGGACATCAACACGATGCGGGCGGAAGAGGATCCGGACAAGCGTCCGGGGCCCGGCCACCCCGCCAAGGACATCTGCCCGAACCTGATCGGCGGCAAGAACTGGCAGCCGATGTCGTTCAACCCGCAGACCGGCCTCGTCTACATCCCGAGCAACAATGTCTGCATGGATTGGTCGGTCAGTGACGTGAACTACAAGCGCGGCGTGTTCTATCTCGGCGCCGAATTCCCGACCAAGCCTGGTCCCGGCGGCTTCCTCGGCGAACTCGTGGCCTGGGATCCCGTGGCCAACAAGAAGGTGTGGAGCATCAAGGAAGACCTGCCCTTCAACGGCGGCACGCTGACGACCGGCGGCAATCTGGTGTTTTCAGGCAATCTGCACGGCGACTTCCGCGCCATCGATGCCAAGAACGGCAAGGTGGTGTGGAGCAAGAACCTCGGCAGCGGCATCGGCGCCGGTCCGGTGACCTATTCGGTCGACGGCAAGCAATATGTCGCGATCGTGGTCGGACGCACTGCCGCGCTGCCGGCTTTCCTCGGTGACATCGGCAAGAAGATGGTCGCCGCGGCGCCCGAAGGCGGCTCGCTGTTCGTGTTCGCCCTGCAATAACGATCGTCAAGGAGGCAGCATTGTCCCTGTCCTGCATCGCCCGAAACGAACTGCGCACCCCCTCGCGCAACACGCGGTTGGAACATGCAATCCGGACCGTGCTGCTCTCCGCCTTGCTTATGGTGCCGGCCCTCGCGGCCGGCGCCGACGAGACAAAACCGCCGCTGCGGCTTTGCGCCGACCCGACCAATCTGCCGTTCTCGAGCGACGACCCGGGCAAGCCCGGCCTCTATCTCGAGATCGGCCAAGCGGTGGCGCAGAAGCTCGGCCGCGCGGTGAGCACCAACTGGTACAAGTCCTATTTCGGCAAGCGCACCGTGCGGGAGACGCTGCTCGCCAAGCAGTGCGACGCCATGGTCGGCCTGCCCTTGATCGACGATTTCATGGGCCCGGCGGTGATTTTCTCCAAGCCGATCGCCCATGAAGGCTATGCGCTGGTCGGCGCCAGGGATCGCGCGCAGGATCGCAAGCTCGCCGGCATCGACGACCTCAGGGGATTGCGGGTTGCGGTGCAATATCAATCGACGCCGCAGAACCTGCTGGCGATGCGCGACGATATCCAGAAGGTCACCGTGCTCAGCCCGGAGGAGGGCATGACGGCCCTCGAACAGGGCAAGGTCGACATCGCGTTCATCTGGGCGCCGGTGGCGGGCTGGCTCAACAAGACGACCTATGGTGACAAGTACCAGATCGTGTCGACCGAGGGCGACAGCCTGCTCTGGGCGACCGCGGTCGGCTTCGCCAAGGCCTCCGGCGCGCTGCGCGATGAGGTCGACGGCGTGCTGCCGTCGCTGCAGCCGGAGATTTCGGCCCTGTTTGCCAAATATGGTGTGCCGAACGGCGCTCCCGTGAAGTTTGGCCAAATGGCCCCGGCGACGATATCGTCCGTCGGGACAAGCGAGCCGGTCACGGTCGGGCAGGCGACGGCGGCCGAGAAGCCGGTGCAAACCGCCGCGGCTGCCGGGGACGCCAATGCGGGCCGGGAGGTGTTCAACGGAACCTGCGCCCATTGCCACGGTCCGGACGCGGTGCAGGCCGAGCGAAAGATCGACCTCAGGCTGCTCAAGAAGCGCTATGCTGATGACATGGAACAGACATTCTGGAAGACGGTCCATGACGGGCGGCCGGCCAAGGGCATGCCGGCCTGGAAGGACGTCTTCAGCGACGACGAGCTCAGAAACGTATATGCCTATCTGCAGAGTGTGCAGGATCCCGGCGGGTCGAACTAGCTGCTGCGATCCGCAATAGAAGCGTTTTCGAGCGAAGTGGATACCGGTTCGCGTGAAGAAAACGCGTCAGAACATGAATCGAGTGCCCCGTTCCGATTCAATCGGAACGGAAAAAGGCTCGAGCAATGCGAGGGTCCTCATGATGGGGTTCCTGATCATCGACGATCACCCTCTGTTTGGGGAGGCGCTTGGCAACGCCATCCGCATCTCGCATCCCGATGCCCGGATCTATGAGGCCACCTCGATCAAGGGGGCCCTTGGCATCCTCGCCAGCGAGCCGAATATCGACCTCGCGCTGCTCGATCTGCTGCTGCCCGACGTCGTCGGCTTCTCCGGCTTCCAGAAGATCAGGGATCGCTATCCGCGGCTGCCGATCGCCATCGTCTCCAGTGAAGAAGACAAGCACACCATCCGCGAGGCGCTGGAAATGGGTGCGGTCGGCTATCTGCCGAAATCGACCTCGCTCGGCGAGCTCTCGCAGGCGATCGCACGCGTGCTGAGCGGATCGGTCTCGGCGCCGCGGGATTTCGTCGCGGTCGGCGCACTGGATCAGTCCGAGACGGCGCGGACGCTGCGCGAGCGGATCCAGAAGCTGACGCCGCAGCAAATTCGCGTGTTGCATCTGATCATCCGCGGCCTGCAGAACCGCGAGATCGCCTCCGAGCTTAAGCTCGCGGAATCCACGGTGAAGGCACATGTCACCGAGATCCTGCGCAAGCTGAAGCTGTTCAGCCGCAACAAGGCGATCATCGAGCTCGGCAAGATTCCGCTCCCGGTTCCTGACGCCTGCGCGGGAGCGAAGGCAGAGAAGGCACCGTAGGCTTGCTGCACTGCGAGGCGGGCGCCTTGACTATCCGCCTATAGGCTGACGATCGGCTTTGAGATAACGTCGTGCGCACAATGGCTGTCATGAGCATCCAAGGGAGGACGGCGCAGCATTGACCACGACCGCGCCCCTGGCGGACGAGCCGCCGCTCGACAAGGCGGGTGCGCCTCGACTGCTGATCGTCGAGGACCACCCGCTGTTCCGTGCCGCCCTGATCGGTGTGATCGGGGCCGAGTTTCCCGACGCCGAGGTGCTGCAGGCGACCTCGATCGATGGGGCGCTTGACGTGATCGCCGCGCGCGACGGCCTCGACCTGATCCTGCTCGATCTGTCGATGCCGGGAACCACGGGCCTGCTCGGTGCCTACCGGGTGCGGGCCGCGGCGCCGCGTAGCTCGCTCGTGATCGTGTCGGCGCATGACGATTCCCGGATCATTGGCGGCGCCATCTCGCTCGGCATTTCCGGATTCATTCCGAAGTCGACGCCGAAGCTCGAGCTGGCGCGCCTGCTGCGCGGCATTCTCGAAGGCGAGGTGTGCCTGCCGACCCGTTTCCGCGATTCGGCCGCCGCACGGAAGGGGCAGGCCGACACCAAGCAACTGGTGCAGCAGCTTGGCCAGTTCACCGCGCAGCAGCTTCGCGTGCTCGACATGATCTGCCGCGGCCTGCAGAACAAGCACATCGCCTATCAGCTCGACATCTCGGTCACCACCGTGAAGGTGCACGTCTCGGAGATCCTGCGGAAGCTCGGCGTGCGCAGCCGGACCGAGGCCATCATCGCGCTGTCGAAACTGGATTTCGGCAAGCACGACCATGCGCCGGTGACGGCTTCGCCGCCGTCGCATAGCGTCTAGAGCCCCGTTCCGATGGAATCGGAACGGGGCTCTAGGTTTTTATCTTGACGCGTTTTCTTCACGCGAACCGGTATCCACTTCGCTTGAAAACGCTCTGATCATAGCCGCGCGCTCGACTGCTCCGCCGCCAGCAGGAACGACAGCAGCGAGCGCATCTCGGCGGGCTTGATCGGCTTCTTCAGCAATTCGTGGCCGAAGGCCGAGACGTCGGAGGCGGCCTTGGCCGAGTAGTCGGCGGTCACGATGATCGCCGGAACCTTGGCGTTGATTTCGCCGCGGATCACGTCGACGGCCTGGATGCCGGTCTCGCCATTGTCGAGGTGCAGGTCGGCGATGATGGCGTCGGGGATGCCGTCCAGCGCGTGGATGCGCTCGAGCGCCTCGGTCTTGGAGATCGTCACGGCGACGTCGCAGCCCCATTTCTCCAGCAGATGGGCAAGGCCCTCGGCGCTCGAGAGGTCGTTCTCGATCAACAGGATCTTGGCGCCTTCCATGCCGCCATAGCGATAGTCGACGCTGGCCTGTTCGCGTACGGGGATCGCAACCGGATCGAAGGTGCGGGGCACGGTGACCGAGAACACCGAGCCCTTGCCGGCGCGCGAACTCAGCCTGATGTTGTGGCCGAGCAAATCGGCAAACCGCCGCACGATCGAAAGGCCGAGCCCGATGCCCGCCTTGTCGCCGGCGCCGGCGTCGCCGCGCTGAAACTCGACGAAGATGGCTTCGCGCTGGGCTTCCGGGATGCCTGGCCCGGTGTCATGCACCTCGATGCAGATGTCGTCGCCCTTGAGGCGGCATCCCATCAGCACGGTGCCGCGCTGGGTGTAGCGTAGCGCATTGGCCACAAGGTTTTGCAGGATCCGGCGCAGCATCAGCTGATCGGAGCGAACCACCGCCGACGACGGCATGATCCGGAAGCCAAGGTTGCGCTTGGCGGCGGTCGCCACAAATTCCTGCTGCAGCGGCTCGAACAGCGAGGCGATCGCGACCGGACCGAATTCCGGCCTGAGCACGCCGGCATCGAGCTTCGAGATGTCGAGCAGCGTCCGCAACATGTCTTCCAGCGTCGCCAGCGAACGGTCGATCTGGTCGGTCAGCGCGACGCTCTTGGGCTCGCTGGCCATCTCGGTCAGCGCGGACAGGGTCAGTCGCGCTGCATTGAGCGGCTGCAACAGGTCGTGCGTCACCGAAACCAGCACCGATGATTTCAGCGAGCTTGCGGCCTCGGCCTGCTGTTTGGCCTGCAGCAGGCGTCCGTTGGTCTTTTCCAGCGATTGCAGCGCCTGCTTGAGCTGCTGGGTGCGGTCGCGCACCTGCTGATCCAGCGCAATCGCGGTCTCGAACAGAGAAAAGGCATTGAGCTGCTGGTCGGTCGAACGTTCGACGCGCGACATCAGCGCCGCGTTGATCTTGCGCAGCTTCTCGGCTTCGCGTTCGAGGGCCGCAATGCGCGTGGTCTTGCTGTCGGTCATTGCGGCGCGACAGCCCGCTTGCCGATGGCGATGCCGGTCAGCGTCTGGTTGACATGCATGGAGCGATACTGCTCGCCATAGGTCTGAAAGCCAATCACTTTGTTGCGGCGATAGAGCTCCGACATCTCCCGCGACAGCTGGCGCTGCTCGACATCGAGCCGGCGCAGCACGCATTCGAAGCCGATGAACATCGAGACCTCGCCGAGATCCTCGGTCAGCTCCTTGAGCAGGCGGCTCGTCACGTCGATCGGGTCGCGCTCGCGCGCCACCGTCAGCACCATTCCCTCGTCGATCGCGCAGAAGAACTGCAGCGACCCGTCGGGATTGGTTCGCTGGATCGACCGCGCGTAATATGCGCCGCCGACGCGGACCAGGACCGGATGCGCGGCAAACGAGAACAGTTCGAGCTTGCTGTCGCTGAGGCCGACGGCGCGGGAATATTCGAGCGCGGCAGGCTCGGCATTCAATTCCTTGACGATACGGTGCTCGATGTCCGCTTCGGTCACCACCATCTTGGTCGAGGTCGGCTCGAAATGGTCGCATTTGAAGGTGCGGAATGGCAGCCGCGTCCGGATCAGGATCAGGACGGCGGCGTCGGTAAAGGCTTCGCCGCCGTAGAAGACCCAGGACTTCTCGAAGCGCAGGCCGTCGCCGGCGGAGCCGCCGACCACCGGAATGTCGCCGAGCGATGCGTAGATCGCCGACATGATGGTTTCCTCACGCTGGCACATGCCATCGATGAAGAGCAGCCCGAAGGAATCGTCGGTGTGATCGCAATGCTCGGTGCGTTGCGCGAATTCGCTCTGCAACTCGGTGCACATCGAGCGGCCATGATCGACCCGGAACGTCGCGAGATCGAACAGGGGCCGGGCCGCGATGACGAAATCGGCGGCGTTGAAGCCCATCGCGACGACGCTGTCCTCGTCCCAGCCGCCGGGCGACAATTCGCCGGCCGTGGTGCAGCCGAAGATCGGAACGTCGGGCAGCTGCCTCGACAACTCGGCAATGAATTCCTTCGGGTCATAGAACGGCGACACGAACACCACGAGCATGGCGAGATCAGCCGCCGCCATTTGGCGTGCGATCTCGTCGGCTGCTTGCCGCGGCCCGCCGGTCTTTGCCTGCACAACGACAATGCTGTCGGTGGCGCTGCCGTTCCGCTTCGCCAAAGGCGTTCTCCCTGACCAGAATTTTTTGTTTTTCTTGGCGCGGCCTGTCGTGACAGCGCGGGTCGTAAGGACATACGGGCCATGCCGCGATTGGATGCGGTCAGGTCCGGCGGTACCTTCTAGGTCGTGAGGGGAAATGTCATGGGCCGGGCGACTTCGCCGGCAGCTGCGCTCGCCGCAAGCGCCAACGGCGCCGCTCGACGCGATGACATGGGACACCTCCCGATGTGTTCTCCTGGCCCGGGCAGGGACAGGTTTGATCGGTTCTAAAGTATCGGGCCGGACCCGCGCGTCAATCACCTTGCCCACCCCCCGAGCCCGACCAAGGTAGTAGCGCGCCGAATTGGCTGACCCTGTTGCCCATTTACCGGGCCTTATTGATTCTGCCTTAGTTTTGCCCTCTGGGGCTGGGGCGGGTTGCTGCCGGACCCCGCGTGGTTTTCAGAATGAAGACGGGGGTTGGAATGCCGGGACTCAAGCGATCGCTGTCGATCAGGTTCCCAACCCTCAGATTTCAAGCCAAGATCATGCTCGGCTTTGCCGTCACGCTGGCGCTGTCGGCGGCCACCATGGGCTTTGCCTATATGGGCTTCGAGCGGGTCTCCGCCGGTGTCGGCTCCTACCGCCAGAGCGTCGCGGAAGCCGACCTTGCCCGCAACATCGATCGCGAATTGATCTCCTACCGTTCGCTGGCGCGCTACTACGTCGCCACCGGCAAGGAGGACGACGCCAAGGCCGCGCTCGCCGCCGAGGCCAGCCTGAAGGACGCCATCGTGGCGTCGATGAAGGGCACCAGCAATCCGGCCCGGCTTGAGCAGGTCACCAAGCTGGAGCGCGAATTTCGCGCCTTCACCAAGATTTTTGCCGAGATCGTCCGCATCAAGGACGAGAGCGCGCAGACCGCGCAGAACAGGCTGGTCCGCAGTGCGACGTCGATGCGCTACAAGCTCGACGATCTGCCGAGCAATGCCGACGATTCCGAGCTGCAGTCGATTCAGTTCGGCGCCAAGAAGGTCGCCGACCAGCTGCAGTCGATCACCGGCGCCGTCAACACGTTCGTCGTCAATGGCGACAAGACCGTTGCCACCAGCGCGCTCGCCCGGCTGAAATTCGCCGACAATCTCGTGAAGGGGATCACCTCGAAGAACGAGCGTATCGCCCAGGGCGTGAAGGACATCACCGGGTTGCTTGAAGAGTACCGCGAGGCGCTGGCCAAGCTGATCGCGAGTGCGAAGTCGATCGACGAATTGACCGTCGAGATGACGGAATCCGCGGCAGCCATCAGCCAGGGCGCGGCGGCGATGAAGTCGGACCTGCTCGCCGACCAGAAGCGGCTCGAGAACGAATCGCACTCGATGATCGGCGAAACCGAGCAGCTGATCCTGATGCTTGCCGCGGGCAGCTTCGTGCTCGGGCTGGTGTGGGCCTTCCTGCTCGGCAAGGGCATTTCGCGCCCGATCGCGGCGATGTGTGCGGCGATGCGCGAGCTTGCGGCCGGCAATTTCGACGTGGTGCTGCCGGGCCTCGGCCGTCGCGACGAGCTCGGCGAGATGGCCGGCGCCGTGGAAGAGTTCAAGGTCCAGGCGGTCGCCAAGGCCGAGCGCGATGCTGCGACCCAGGAAGCGCAGAACAAGGCGAGCGCTGCGGCGCGGCGCACCGAATTGATTCGCTTCGCCGACGAATTCGAATCCGCCGTCGGCTCGATCGTCTCCAATGTGTCGGCTTCCGCCGTTCAGCTCGAATCGGCGGCCGGTACGCTGACCCGCACTGCCGAGACCACGCAGAACCTGTCGAGCCAGGTCGCCGGCGCCTCCGAGGAGGCCTCCAGCAACATGCAGTCGGTTGCTTCCGCGACCGAGGAGCTGTCGGCGTCGGTCGACGAGATCGGTCGCCGCGCCAAGGAATCCAGCCAGATCGCCGATTCCGCCGTGCGTCAGGCCGAGCAGACCGATGCCCGGATCGGCAAGCTCTCGCGCGCTGCGCAGGAGATCGGCGACGTGGTCAAGCTGATCACGGCGATCGCCGAGCAGACCAACCTGCTGGCGCTGAACGCCACCATCGAGGCCGCGCGCGCCGGCGATGCGGGCCGCGGCTTCGCGGTGGTCGCCGCCGAGGTGAAGTCGCTGGCGAGCCAGACCGCGAGAGCCACCGACGAGATCTCGACCCACATCTCGGGCATGCAGGCCGCGACGCAGGAATCGGTCGCCGCGATCAAGGAGATCGGCGGCACGATCGGGCAGATTTCCGGGATCGCGACCAACATCGCGAGCTCGGTCGAGCAGCAGAGCGCGGCAACGCAGGAGATCGCGCGCAGCGTGCAGAACGTCGCGCAGGGCACCCAGGAAGCCGCCTCCAGCGTTACCCAGGTCAACCGCGGCGCCACCGAGACGGGAGTGGCCTCCGAAGAGGTGTTGAACTCGGCCCGCTCGCTGTCGGTCGAGAGCTCGCGGCTGCGCGAGGAACTCGACCGCTTCATGGCGAACATCCGCGCGGCGTAAGCGCGCTGGTCTATCCTGGCGAAGGCCAGGACCCATAACCACCAATCGTTGTTGTTGTACGCGCAATTCGCCGCGTGCCCATTGCCATGGCCGCGGCGTATGGGTCCTGGCTTTCGCCAGGACGACGGAACGAATTGCTTTCGCCGGGACGACAAAATCAATCCCGCTCGAACTGTTGTCAGCATTACGGCGATTTTCCTCGCTCTCCCGCACTGCGGGAACCCTTGCCGGGCTGCGGCGTTGACATCGCGTGGCGGGCACTCCGTTTGCCGCAATCCTGGGAAAGAGAGCCTTGGAACACACCGTTCCGGGGTCTTTCTCGTTGGTCGATTCTGATGACACTGCAGCGGACACAGTTGAGCTCTGCGACCACGCACGAGGCGGCGGCTCCAGTCACGCCAAACGGCGACCGCATCATCGAGACCTCGATTCCGCTTCGGCTCGGCAGTCTCAGCTGGAGCGGCTTTCACACCCGCGTCGTGCTGGCGCTCGGCATCACCTGGATTCTCGACGGGCTGGAAGTGACGCTCGCCGGTGCGCTGGCGGGCGCGCTGAAGGATAGCCCGACCATGAGCTTCTCCAACGCCGATGTCGGGCTTGCCAGCAGCGCCTATCTCGCCGGTGCCGTGCTCGGCGCGCTCGGCTTCGGCTGGCTCACCGACCGGATCGGGCGCAAGAAGCTGTTCTTCATCACACTCGCGGTTTATCTCTCTGCGACCGCCGCGACCGCGCTGTCGTGGAATGTCGCGAGCTACGCGCTGTTTCGCTTCCTCACCGGCGCCGGCATCGGCGGCGAATACACCGCGATCAATTCGACCATCCAGGAACTGGTGCCGGCGCGCTATCGCGGCTGGACCGATCTCGTCATCAACGGCAGCTTCTGGATCGGTGCTGCGATCGGCGCGCTGAGCGCCATCATCCTGCTCGATCCCGCGTTCCTTGCGCCGGATCACGGCTGGCGGATCGCCTACTTCACCGGCGCAGTGCTCGGACTTGTCGTGCTGCTGATGCGGATGTGGATTCCGGAAAGCCCGCGCTGGCTGATGATCCACGGACGCCCCGAACGAGCCCACAAGATCGTGGCCGACATCGAGACCTCCGTGCTCGGCCACGAGCAGCCGAGCGAGGGCTTTGAGAAGATCAAGCTTCGGATGCGCGATCACACGCCGCTGCGCGAGGTCGCGGTGACGCTGTTCTCCACCTACCGGCAACGTTCGCTGGTCGGACTCACGCTGATGGCCGCGCAGGCGTTCTTCTACAACGCGATCTTCTTCACCTTCGCGCTGATCCTGACCGATTTCTTCGGCATCGCCGCCAGCAATGTCGGCTGGTACATCCTGCCGTTCGCCGCCGGCAACTTCCTCGGGCCGCTGCTGCTCGGCCGCCTGTTCGACACGCTGGGCCGCCGCACCATGATCGCGTTGACCTATGGCATCTCGGGCGTGCTGCTGGCGGTGTCCGGTTATCTGTTCTCGATCGGCGCGCTCAGCGCGCAGACCCAGACCATCGCCTGGATGGTGATCTTCTTCTTCGCCTCACCGGCCGCGAGCGCCGCCTACCTCACCGTCAGCGAGACGTTTCCGCTGGAGGTCCGCGCGCTTGCGATCGCCGTCTTCTATGCTGTCGGCACCGGCATCGGCGGCGTGATTGGACCGGCGTTGTTCGGCGTGCTGATCGATACCGGATCGCGCAACAGCGTGTTCGCCGGCTACCTGCTGGGGTCGGCACTCATGATGGTCGCCGCAGCCGTTGCATGGCGCTATGCCATCGCGGCCGAGCGAAAATCGCTCGAATCTGTCGCGCGACCGTTGGCATTTGTGGAGTAGACTATGACGAAGCATGAATTGGCCGAAATGCCTCTGGATGATGACATCACCCCCAATGCGACGACCGGCAGCATGCCGGCGCAGGCGTCGCTGATTCCGCCGCTGGATCGCACCGCGGTGCTGCTCGACATCGACGGCACCTTGCTCGATTTTGCACCGACGCCGCGCGAGGTCTGGGTGCCGCCGGAGCTTGCGACCACGCTGAAGCAATTGCATGAGCGCACGGGCGGCGCGCTGGCGCTGGTCAGCGGCCGTTCGCTCAACGATATCGACCTGATCTTCGCGCCGGAGCAGTTTCCCGCGGTCGGCGGCCATGGCGCCGAGATGCGGCTGCAGCCGGACAGCGAGGCGGTCGCCGCGCACGCGCCGCCGCTGGACAAGGAATTGAAGCGCCGCCTCGCCGCGATCGCAAAGCTCAGCCCCGGAATTCTGCTCGAGGATAAAGGCTATTCGCTGGCGCTGCACTATCGGCTGGCGCCGCAGGCGGAGAGGGCGATCTATGAAGCGGTGTCGCTGATCCGCGCCGATCTGCCGAATGCGCCGATCGAGGTGCTGCCGGGCAAGAGCGTCTGCGAGATCAAGCATTCCGGCTTCACCAAGGCGACCGGCGTGCGCGAGCTGATGACGCATGAACCCTTCAAGGGACGCCGCCCGTTCTTCATCGGCGACGACGTCACCGACGAGACCGTGTTTGCGATCATGCCTGACTTCAACGGTCTCGCATTCTCCGTCGGGCGTCGCGCCACCGGCGTCGCCGGACATTTTGACGGGCCGAGCGATGTGCGCGAGTTCCTCGCGCAACTGCTCGACGATGATAGGGACGGCAACCTGTCCTAACCAAACCACCTGCATCGCACGCTTGAATCGAATGCGGTTGTTTTGCGTCGTGGCGGTTGCCTCGCGTGAATTTTTCTTTTCGCGAGTTCCCGCGAGTTCCGTGCGTCTCCGCCAGAATTTGGTTTCAATTGGGAGATTCCTTGATCAGGAACCATCTTGATGAATGGTTGTTAATACGCGAGTTGACCAACAGGAGGGGACCGGGTGAACCTCGTCGTCGTATCGAACCGCGTTTCGCGCGGAAAACCCAATGAACCCATGACGGGGGGGCTGGCTGCGGCATTGTTGCCGGTGGTGGAAAAGACAGGGGCAATATGGGTTGGTTCCAGCGGCAGGGTCCGCGACGGGAACCACAAGGAACCTTTTGCAGAGGTCGAAGCTCTCGGCGCCGGCGCGCTGGCGATGCTCGATCTGCCGGCCGCGCACTATGGCGGCTACTACGAAGGCTTTGCCAATTCGGCGCTGTGGCCCGCGATGCATTCGCGCGCGGATCTGATTCGTGCGTCGCACGAGGACTACACGAGCTATCGCGAAGTGAACGCGTTCATGGCGCGCGCGTTGCTGCGCTTCCGCAAGCCTGATTCCGTGTTCTGGATCCAGGACTATCATTTCCTCGCGCTCGGTGCCGAGCTGCGGGATCTCGGCGTGACGCAGCCGATCGGCTTCTTCCTGCACACGCCGTGGCCGGCGCGCGCGGTGATCGCGGGCGTGCCCAATCATCGCGAGCTGATCGAGGCGATGCTGTCCTATGATCTGATCGGCTTCCAGACCGATGAGGACTGCGAGAACTTCCTGAGCTACGTGCAGAACGATCTCGATTTCGCAGTGCGCGACGGCGTCATCGGTTCGTCGTTCGGCCGCACCCGTGCCGCGGTGTTTCCGATCGGCATTGATCCCGGGAAATTCGCGCAGCAGGCCACCAAGGCGATGATGCATCCCGACGTGACGCGGCTGCGGCGCAGCCTCAACGGCGAGAAGCTCGCGATCGGCGTCGACCGGCTCGATTATTCCAAGGGCCTCGTCAACCGCATCAAGGCGTTCGACAAGATGTGGACGCTGCATCCGAACCTGAAACGTTCGGTGTCGCTGCTGCAGATCGCAACGCCCTCGCGCGGCGCAATCGAGGCCTATGGCAATCTCGCGAGCGAGGTAGCGAAGCTCGTCACCGACGTCAACGGCGTGCATGGCGAGGTGGACTGGACACCGATCCGCTACCTCAACAAGGGCTTTGGCCAGGGCGTGCTCGCAGGCCTCTATCGCACCGCGCAGGTCGGCGTCGTGACGCCGCTGCAGGACGGCATGAACCTCGTCGCCAAGGAATATGTCGCGGCCCAAAATCCGGCCGACCCCGGCGTGCTGGTGCTGTCGAAATTCGCCGGCGCGGCGAACGAGCTCGACGCCGCGTTGCTGGTCAATCCGCATGACATCGACGGCATGGCACGCACCTTGGCAACGGCGCTCGTGATGCCGCTGACAGAGCGGCGGATGCGCTGGGAAGCCATGATGGAGAAGCTCAACAGCGGCACCATCCAGCAATGGTTCGCCGATTTCATCGAGGCGCTGCAGGATACGCACAGTGCGGGTGCCGCGGCGCTGCCGGAGCCACCAAGCCTGTGGCCGCGCCGCACGGCGGATCTTGCCGCGCGATATCACTGAGCGAGCACGCGTTCGCCAGCGCACAGCGACGATGGACACGCCAGCGCTTGCCCATCGTCGTGCGTCGTTGTCTTCCGATTCAAAATGTCAAACAGCCACTCGGTGTCATCACCCGCGCATGCGAAAGCGGGTGATCCAGTATTCCAGAGACGCCTGTGCCTGAGCCGAGATGTCGCGGCTTCTTCCGGGCGTCGTCCCTGCGAAAGCAGGGACGACGGTGAATGCGTGGCACGGCCTGTGAGTCATACTTCCGCGTTCTCGCGACATGATTGTCCGAGTCTTGCATCTCGTTCCGTCCTCTCTCTCTTGAACAGAGGGCGCAGGGAAGCCGGGTGCCGATCGCACCCATAGGCCCCCGAGCCCCCGTGCGCAATTGCGCACCTCGGCGTGACGAGGATCGGCCGATCGATTGCATGGCCTGATTTGCGCCGCTCTTTGACCGGCCAGCGGCCAAAATCGCGCGCCGCGGCAAGCAAGGCCGCTGGGTGCGGCTGATGTCGCCGCCAATTTACCCAATATTTTCAATCCATTGGGGAAATTTCGTGGTCTGGCCCCGCGCTCCCTTGCAAAATCCGCCTCAGCCCTTCAAGAGAGGCCTCCCGGAGAGATGGCCGAGTGGCTTAAGGCGCACGCTTGGAAAGCGTGTGTGCGGGAAACCGTACCGTGGGTTCGAATCCCACTCTCTCCGCCACCGCTCGATTTTGCACGCCCGATTACGATCTCGCGCGATTTCCTACGACCCGCGAAAATGGCCAGGTGGCGGACTCTGGCATTGTTGACGAGGTGTCGCGATCCGGCGGGTGGTCAGCATGGCGTCGCGGCCATCCTTCGAGGGCAGGTCGGCCGCTAGAGACCGGCCGTATTGTGATCAAGCGCGCGCGAAGTCTCGATGCTCATGCTGCCGTCAAACCTCGGCTGAGGCCTGGCGTCGTATTGCGGCTCGGCCGATCGGTCGATGCGTCGGGAGCTTGAATGAGACGACTTGATCTGAACGGGCAGGTTCGCGTCGATCGGAAGCACCGTCTTGTGAGAAATCCGCTTCAATGCCAGATTTGAACGGATGCTGGTAACGCCTTGTATGCGCGAGAGCTTGTTTACGATGAGGTCTTCGAGAGCCGCGATGTCGGACACCATCACGCGGAGAAGGTAATCGCTGTCTCCCGTCATCAGGTAACACTCCATCACCTGGCTCAGGCGATCGATTGAGCGCGTGAAGTTCTCAAGCGATAGCTGAACCTGCCTCTCAAGCTTAACCTGGATGAAGGCGGTGACGCCGATGCCGAGGACTGCCGGATCGAGTACGGCGATCCGTCGATCGATCACGCCGAGCTTCTCGAGCGTACGAACTCGGACAAGGCACGGCGACGGCGAAAGGTTGACGCGGGAAGCAAGCTCGACATTGGTCAGACTGGCGTTCTGCTGGAGCTCGTTCAAAATCTTGATGTCGATCCTGTCGAGAGCCGTCGTTGTCATGTCGTTCTCCCATGGGCAAATGGTCGTTGTATCGAGGCCCGGTGCCGCGCGTTATCACGCGTGGTGACATCTCGATGACACGAATGCTAACCGCACCCGCGGTTGTAGAATTTCGACGAAATGACGACTTATATCGAAAAACGGTCAATCCCCTTCGGACTGGCCGCATATCCGGCGCCGCAGAGTTGGCAGGGGCGCCGCGGTCGGCTTCGGGTATCCGGAGCATGCGATCGCCGACCCGCGGCCGCTGAGGAATGACGTCAAAGGCCGGATGCGGCAGCATAAGATGCCGATTGATCATGCGGGAGGTGAACTGTTTGAGCATTCATGCCGGGCCCGCTGCGCCACGATCGCAGGACAGCCGAAGTCTGCGGAGAAATCGCAGATCGACGGGGCGCTCGGAATTGGGAGTGACACATGAAGCTCAAGCAGGCCTACCTCACCGCCGCGAAGCCCGAAGCGCTGGCCGGGTTTTACGAGGCGCTCGGATTGCCGATCCGCTTCGCTGACGGCGGAAAGTGGATTCAATTCGAAGGCGAGAAAGCCGCCCTTTGCATCGCAAGCCCGGCCGAATCCGTCTCCGTGCCGTCTCGGAATGCCGTCCTCGTGTTCGAGGTGGATGATCTGGAGGGGGCTCTGAAGCGCGCGCAGGCGCAGGGCGCGCAGGCGCTTGGCGAGGTCCGTGACATGGGCGCGCACGGCCGGGTCGTTGATTTCAGGGACCCGGAAAATAATACGATCCAGCTCTTTCAAGCCGCACCCAGATAGGCGGGCGAGTCAGCTCTCTGGACAGCTTGGTCTCTATGTATCGGAGCAATCCATCATGATGAACTTCCGAGTGTCGCCCATGCCCAGTCAAGAAATCCCGGTGTTCAGCAGCACGGACTTCCGTAGCGCAATGCGCAACGTGCCGGGCGCCGTCTCCATCGTAACGACGGGGACGCAGCCGGGCCGGCACGGCCTGACATTGACCGCCGGCTGTTCATTATCGACCGAACCGTCGAGCGTGCTCGTCTGCGTCAACAAGTCGGCCGGCGCCCACGATACAATCAAGCGGAGCGGGTCGTTTTGCTGGAACATCCTCACGGCCGATCACGCCGCGCTGGCGCAGAAGTTCGCCGGGCAGGACGGGAGCAAGGGCGACATCCGCTTCGGCGACGGGCTGTGGCGCGAGCTTGCCACGGGGGCGCCAAGTCTGATCGAGGCGATCTGCAGCTTTGATTGCCGAGTGTCCGGTTCGCACGATGCCGGCAGTCATACGATCTTCGTCGGCGAGGTGGTCGCGCAGGCGACAAACGCTGATCGCGAACCCCTTGTCTATGTGAAGGGTGAATTCACCGTGCCCAAGCGCCAGTGACCACCGATGCTGTCACTCTGGCTCAATGTTCTCGCGAGCGGCATTCTGCTCGGTCTCGTCTACGGGCTCGTAGCGCTCGGCCTGACGATCATTTTTGGCGTCATGCGCGTCGTCAACTTCGCACACGGTGAGATGGTCGTGTTCGGCGTCTACATCGGCTATTGGGCCGTCCGCCTTTGGGACGTGCCGATCATCGTCGCGGCAGCGATCGCAGCGGTCGTGATGTTCATCTTCGGATATTTTTTGGAGACCCTGATCGTCAAGCGGTTCGTCAACCGGCCGCATCACTATCAATTCATCGTCTTCATCGGTCTGTCGCTGCTCTTCAGCGGCGCCCTGCTGGTGGCATTCGGGCCGGATCCGCGCCCGACTGCGTCCCAGCTTTCGTTTCACACCGTATCGCTCGGCTTCGTGACGCTGGATCTGGCGCGACTTCAGGCGGCGGCAACCGCAGGCCTGCTCATCACGCTGCTGGGGGCGTATCTGAAGTTTTCATCGTTCGGCCGGTCCTTGCGCGCGGCCGCGGACAACCGCTTGGGCGGCCTTGTCGTCGGGCTGAACATTCCTCGGATCTATGCAGTGACGTTTGGTATCGGAGCGGCCTGCGCGGGCGTTGCCGGCGCATTGATATCTCCCTTATTCGACGCCCAGCCATATCTCGCGGTCGACTTTACCCTGCTGGCTTTCGTGACAGTCATCGTCGGTGGTCTCGGTAGTTTCAGTGGAGCGCTGCTGGGTGGCCTGATGATTGGCGTCGCCGAAGCGATTGCTGCGCTGATGTTCGCTCCGTCGATGAAGACGGCGCTTCCCTATGCGCTCCTGATCCTCGTCCTGATTTTCCGTCCGAGAGGGTTTTTTGGTGCAAAAGAGATTTGATGGCGGGACCGAAATGAAGCGGTGGCTCGCCGGGGGATCGGTGCTTGTTGTCCTTGCCTTGGTCGGCGCGCTGGCAAGCCCGTACCTCATCTCGCTGCTGACGATCGTGTTGCTGTTCACGTTCCTTGGGCAATCCTGGAATTTGATGCTGGGGATCGGCGGGCAACTGTCGATCGGTCATGCCCTCTTTGTCGGTCTGGGCGCCTATTCGGTGGCCCTCCTCGACGTCAAGTACGGCGTCTCTCCGTGGATAGGCCTTTTGCTCGGAATGGTCATTGCCGGGTCTGCCGGCGCGGTGCTGGCCTGGTTGAGCTTCCGGTTTGAAGTGCGTGGAATCTATTTCGCCCTGCTGACGATTGCCGCTGCCGAATTCGCCCGGATCATGTTCGGTGGCTGGGAGTTTGTTGGCGCCATGCAGGGGCTGTTCTTTCCCGCGCCGACGGGTGCAATCGACATCTCGATGCTCCGGGGAGACGCGCGCTTCTACTACTTCATAGCTCTTGCTCTGGCGGCATTGGGGATCGTTGGAACCGAAATGATCTCGCGATCGTACTTCGGATATGTCTGGCGAGCGATGAGGGACGATGAACAGGCCGCGCGCGCGCTCGGTGTCCGCGCATTCCGGCACAAGATCCTTGTGATTGCGATCTCGGCGGCGACCGCAGCCGTGGGTGGTGGAATTCTGGCGCTGGTGCAGGGATCGATATTCCCGGATTCGATCATGGGCATGGGGCTCTCCGTCGACGTCCTGATCGGGCCCGTGGTCGGCGGGTTGGGCACGACGTTTGGTCCGCTGGTCGGGTCGCTCGCAGCTATTCCTCTGAACCATCTGATGAGCGCTCTCGGCGACTGTCTTCGGATCCCGGGACTGAACAGTATCGCGTACGGTGTCGTGCTGGTGCTGGTCGTCTGGTTCCTGCCCGACGGCATCTGGCCGGCGATCGTGCGGCTTGGCAAGGCAGTGCAGCTGCCGTCCCGGCTGTGGCTGCTGCAACCGAGGAAGGCCGAGGAATGACTGCCTTGCTCGAGGTGAAGAATCTCTCCAAATCGTTCGGCGGATTGGTCGCGGTGAACAATGTCAGCTTCGCGTTGGAAGCCGGACGGATCACCGCACTGATCGGGCCGAACGGGGCAGGAAAGACGACATGCTTCAATCTCGTTGCGGGCGCCATGCGGCCGACCAGTGGGCAGGTGGTCTTCGATGGACACCCGATCGAGAATGCACCGCCTGAACTTGTTTGCAGGATGGGTATCGCGCGGACATTCCAGATCGTGCGGCCAATGCGCGACATGTCGGTGCTCGAGAACGCCATGGTCGGAGCCTTCAGCTGGACCAGGAGTGTCGACGAAGCCAGGTCGACGGCATACGAATCCCTTGAAAGCGTTGGACTGGCCGGCAAGGCCAATGCGAGGACAGACCAACTGACGCTGCCGGATCGCAAAATGCTGGAAACCGCCAAGGCGCTATCCACGCGACCTAGACTACTGCTGCTGGACGAGGTCATGGCGGGCCTCCGCCCTACCGAAGCCGCGGGTGTTGTCCGCGTGCTGCGGAAACTTGCCGAGGGCGGACTGACGATCCTGCTCGTCGAGCACGTCATGCGGATCGTGATGGAGGTCGCGTCGCGTGTCGTCGTCCTTCATCACGGCGCCAAGATCGCCGAAGGACGCCCTGAAGAGGTGGTCGCAGATCCGATGGTCCTCGAGAGCTATCTGGGGGCGGGCTTCCATGCCTGACGAGGCGCTCTTATCGATCGACGGCCTTTCCGTTGCGTATGACGGATCGAACGCGCTGAACGGTGTTTCCTTGCGGATCCGCAAGGGCGAGTTGATCTGCGTCGTCGGTGCGAACGGTGCGGGAAAGACCTCGCTGATCAGATCGATCTCGGGCATCGTGCCATCTTCGAGCGGCGTCGTGAAAATGAATGGCGTCGATATCACCGGGATGCCGCCATGGGAGGTCTGCGAACGCGGCATTGCGCAGGTCGCCGAAGGCCGGCAGATTTTCGGGAGCCTTTCCGTCGAGGAAAATCTGCTCCTGGGTGGTTCCCTGAAGCGTGCGAAAGCCGGCCGACTTGAAGCGCTTGAATGCGTCTATCAATTGTTTGAGCGGCTTCGAGAGCGCAGGCGGCAATTGGCCGGGACGCTATCCGGTGGCGAGCAGCAGATGCTGGCGATCGGGCGCGCGATCATGTCGAAGCCTGAAATCGTCATGTTCGACGAGCCGTCCATCGGGCTGTCGCCGGCCTTGACGGACGTGATGTTTGGCGTGGTGAAATCGCTGCACGAGCAAGGGATCACGGTGTTGCTGGTCGAGCAGAACGTCGCGAAATCCCTTGCGTTGAGCAATCGCGGCTACCTCCTGGAGAACGGCTCGATCGTGCTGCACGGACCGAGCGACGAACTGCTGAGCAATTCCGAGATTCAGCGCGCTTATCTTGGAATGTAGTGGCGTTTCGCGGCTGCGGCATTGATCCGACCGGCGTGGAACACGGAGCGTATGAAGCAGGAAATGCTGCGATCCAGCGCTGCGGCGGCGATTTGTGTCGACGCTCGCCGATACGGATGCGTTGTATGGCAACCGATTCCGGGGTGCGTCGCATAGGTTGACCCTATGCAGAACGACGACACCCTTCGCGTCGAGCGCGACCTCTACATGGTTGCGATGACCATGAACCGGCCGCCGGCGAATGCCTTGAACAACGGACTGGTCAAGCGTTTGCTGGACACGATTCGTGCGCTGTCCGCTGAAGCGGCACCGCCAGGTATCGTCCTGACTGGCGGAGGTGATCGCTTCTTCAGTGCGGGTGGCGATATCAAGGAAGTCGCCGGCCTCGAGATATCCAGACCTCGCATGCGGGACTTCCACGCGCTGTTGTGCGAGATGGAGAGCTATCCGGGCCCGCTCGTCTGTGCCGTCCGTGGCTATGCGGTCGGAGGCGCCCTGGAATTTCTGCTTCACGCCGATTACGTCGTCGCAGATCAAGCCTGCATGATCGGGTTTCCCGAGATAAACCACGGTCTCCTGCCCGCGGCCAAGGGAATGCGGCAAGCCGTGCGGAAACTGGGCCTTCGGGAAGCACAGGCATTGCTTTACCGGGGCGACTTGGTCGATGCCCGGAAGGCGCTCGAAATCGGAGCGATCAGCGAGGTCACAACCACCGCTGATGTGATGGGCCGTGCCCTGGAGGTATGCAGGCATCTTCGCGGGAAGGAACCGAAACTATTCGCCGCGATCAAGCGCTCGTTGAACTTGACGGGGCAAATGGATGACGCTTCGCTTGAGGCGATGACGATCGAGGATCTCGGCGCCTATTTGAGCGGGGATAGCTCGGCAGACGCGCGCGCCCGCTTCCTGTCGAAGAATTCAAAGAAGGCTTGCATGGCCGTACTGCCATCCCTTGAAGAAATCCGCCTGGAGCTGATGAGCTTCGAGGACGTATCGGCTGCTCTGGCGCAGGGACATTCGACCGTCCTGATACCGTGCGGCGCTGTCGAGCAGCATGGGCCGCATCTTCCGCTTTGCATGGATGCCGACCATGCTGACGCCCTCGCGGCAAAAGTGGCAGGGCATCTGGGCGATGCCCTGATCGCCCCGACGATCAAGGTCGGCTGTTCGGCCCACCATCTTGTCTTCCCCGGTACGATCTCGCTTCGACCGGAAACCTTCGAATCGATCTGCCTGGATTACTGCACAAGTCTTGCCCAGCACGGCTTCAAGCGGATCCTGCTGTTCTCCGGGCACATCGGAAACTTTCCCGTCCTGCGCGACATCCTTCCTCGGTTGAGGCGTGCGGTTGCGTCCGACGTTGAGATCGATGTGTTCTGCGACGCAATTGCCTGGGTCGACAGGTGGCGAAGCGCCGTCAGAGATGCCGGGGGTGATCCCAACGCAGTCGGCGGGCACGCCGATATCGCGGAGACGTCGCTCATGATGTGGCTCCGCCCCGATAGCGTGCGGCTGGACCGGTTCGAGGTGGGGTACCTGGGCGCGCTGTCTGAACAGCAGCTTCAGTCCATGTGGAAGAATGGGATCAAGTCGATCACGCACAACGGGATCATTGGCGATCCGCATGGATCGACCGTCGAGATCGGTGCGCATTGCCTCGAGGCGATCGCGGATCTTCTGGCGACCTCGTTTGCCAGATGAGGCGACGCTGGCCTCTTGCGCGGCGCCTGGCGCGGGAAACTGCCCGCAGTGGTGTTGATTGCGGACAGGATGTGATCCGCCTGCCTGCAGCACAAAATTCGGAAAGATGCGCGGCCGCACAAGCATTCGGACGAAAATGTTGCCGTGCCTGTGAAATCCTCTGCCATCTCGAATTTCCCAGAGGACTTTAGAAGATGGCACTTTCGTTCGGGTTCTGGTCGGAGCAGGAAACCCAGGTCGGGCAGAGCTATGCGCGGCGACTGCACGAACTGGTTGACGAGGTGCGCCTCGCGGAAAAGATGGGGTTCGACTGCGTCGCGCTGTCCGAGCAGCACGTCGCGCTCGGCGGCATCTCGAGCTCCGCTCCGGAAGTGGTCTACGGCTATCTCGCCGCGGTGACATCGCGCGTGAAGCTGAGGTCTGCGGTCACCTTGATGCCGCAGAAGATCAATCACGCCTTGCGCTCGGCGGAACGGCTGGCCGTTACCGATATTCTGTCGCATGGCCGCATGGAGTTCTACGCCGGCCGCGCCAACACGACCATCGCAATGCGTGCCTTCAACGTCGATCCCAGCGAAACGCTTGCCCAGATGGAAGAGGGGATCGCGCTTCTGAAGAAATCGATGCGCGAGGATATCTTCACCTTCGAGGGGAAGTACTACCAGATTCCGCCGCGGATGCTCGTGCCAAAGCCCCTGCAGAAGCCGCATCCGGTCATCGGCATCGCCGCGACGAGCGAGCGCAGTCACGCCTGGGCGGGATCCGAGGGCCTCGCCGTGATGAGCGCCTCGATTTACCAGGGGTGGGACGTCCAGCAGAGGCTTCTTGATACCTATCGACGCGCCTGGAAGCGCGACGAGCAGGGGCCGCTCGAGCGTCCGCGCGTCGGCCTTCCGCTGTTCTTCGGCATTGGTCCGACGGACCAGAGGGCGAAGGACGACTACGCCGAGCCGCTGATGCACTACGCGAGGATCTCCACCGACGCGTATCCCCGCCTGGCGAAGCTCGCGGATGACTATGCGTATATGAGCGAGAGCGTTCCGGCCATGGAGCGCGCCGGAAGAGACTGGGACTATCTGCTCAACCATTCAGCGACAACGGTTTGCGGGAGTCCCGACACCGTTATTCGCCAGATCGAGAAGTTCCAGGAGCTGGGCATCGACGAAGTGCTGCTGCATCTCGACTCGGTCAGCCACGAGAAGATCATGGAAGCGATCGAAATGTGCGGCCGCTACATCATTCCGCACTTCAACGACAAGAACAACGTCGTGCGGCCCACGGAAGACATTCTCGCGCAAATCCGGGCCATGCGGCCTCAAAAGTGAATTCACAGAGAAACGGAACGGAACCAGCGATGTCACAGCACAGCTACAAGTACCTGCTCGTCGAGAAGCGCTCCAGCGGCGTTGCCGCTGTGACGATGAACCGGCCAGAAATCCTGAACGCCATCAACTGGGATATGCACGAGGAACTGGAGCGGGTGTTCGTCGACCTTGACCACGACAAGGACGTCCGCGCGATCGTGCTGACCGGCGCGGGGCGCGGCTTCTGTTCCGGCGGCGATCAGAAGTCGCTCGACAAGGGGCCGCTGCCGTCGCCGACAAGGAGCGGACGTCACCTGATCCGCAACATGCTCGAGGTCGAGGCGCCGGTCATTGCGGCCGTCAACGGCGTCGCCGTCGGCCTGGGAGCGACGCTTGCCCTGTTTTGCGACGTCATCTTCGCAAATCCGACCGCGCGATTTGCCGATACGCATGTGACGGCGGGCGTGGTTGCGGGTGATGGCGGTGCGGTGATCTGGCCGCTGCTGATGGGGCCGGTACGCGCCAAGCACTACCTGATGACAGGAGAGTTCATCTCCGCCGAGAAGGCCGCCGCCATGGGCATGATCAACGAGGTCATTTCGGGCAGGGACGTCAAGGACGCGGCGATCGAATACGCCGAGATGCTCGCAAGCGGCCCTCGGGAGTCGATCATCTGGACGAAGTACAGCGTCAACAAGATCATCAAGCAGTATGCGCATCTGGTGCTCGACACCTCGGCCGCGCTGGAGATGCTGACCTTCGCGCTGCCCGAGCGCCGCGAGGCCGTCGCCGCCTTCGCTGAGAAGCGAAAGCGCTTCGCGGAGCGGTGAGATGGACATCGAATCCATCACCTCGGGCGCTCAACTCGTCGACGTGACCATTCCGCAGCTTCTGAACGCACGACGGGCGGAACGGCCCGAGACGGTCGCCTACAAGCAAAAGCGTCGCGGCGCATGGATCGCCGCGACCTGGCGGCAGTATTCGGGTCAGGTGGCGAATCTGGCGGCCGCTCTGCAGCAAGCCGGATTCGCGCGCGGTGATCGCGCAGCCATCATGGGGGATGTATCCCAGGAATGGCTGCTCGCCGACATGGCGACGATCTGTGCCGGCGGCGTCATGGTCGGCGTGTATTTTACCTCGTCGCCGGAGGAAGTCGGTTACTACCTGAGTGATTCCGGCGCCTCCTTCATCTTTGTCGGCAGCGAGCTTCAGCTTGGCATCGTCCTGGCGTCCGGCCAGGCCGAAAAGTTGCGGAAGATCATCGTGCTCGATCCGGAATGGAACGGGATCGATGCGGCGGCGAACGTCGTCTCGCTCAGCGCCTTTTGCGAAGGGATCTCGGTCGACGCCGATGGATTCCTTCGCAAGCAGGTCGAGAAAGCGAGGGCGAGCGACCTGGTCAGCATCGGATATACATCCGGCACCACCGGCTTTCCGAAGGGCGCGATGCTGACCCATTTGTCGCTGCTCGCCGGTGCGCACAGCGTGACGACGTTCAGCCCGAGGATGCGTTCCGACACGCACCGCGTCGTCGTGCATCTGCCGATGTCGCATACCGTCGCGCGCGCGCAGGCGACGACGTTGCCTTTGCTGGCCCGGATTGTGCCGCATTTCGGCGAGACCAGCATGGAGTTCGCCCAGACCATCAAGGATGTGAAGCCGACGTATTTCACGGCGCCGCCCCGCTTCTATCAGCGGTTTGCCACCCAGATCCTCAGCAAGGTTCATTCCGGATCGGCGAAGCAGAAGCAGGACTATCAGTTTGCGATGACGATCGCCCGCAAGGCGCTCGACGACCGCCAGGCTGGCGGCACGCCGGATCCCCTCATATCGGCGCTGTTCGCCGTGTGCCAGGACCAGATCTTTCGACCGCTGCTTGCTGAAGTCGGGTTCGAGGAGCTCGCGATCACCTACACATCTTCGGCTGCGATGCCATCCGAACTCATGTCCCTTTGGCAGCTTTGGGGACTGCAGCTGAAGGAATGCTACGGCCAGACAGAACTGGTAGGCGCCAATCTGGTCCAGATGGCGGAATGGCCGGAAGCCGGCACCGTTGGCGTGCCCGTGCATGATGCGGCTTGGGAGACGGCGGTTCTCGAGGACGGGGAGATGATTGTCCGGGGGCCGGGGCTCTTTGTCGGGTACTGGAACAAGCCGGAGGAAACCAAGGCGGCGCTGCGCGATGGGTGGCTCTACACCGGAGACATCGTCGATATCGGCCCGACAGGCCTGTTCAAGCTGGTTGATCGGAAAAAAGAGATCATCAACACCTCCAACGGGAAGTCCATCAGCCCGACGCAGATCGAGAATGAAATCCGGCACAGCCCGTTCATTTCCGAAGCCGCGGTGATCGGAGAAGGAAAGAAGTATCTCACCGCATTGATCGAAGTCGACGCGATCGCGACGATGGAGTGGGCCCGATCGCGGGATCTTCAGATCGCGCAGTACGCGGATCTGGCAAATTCCGAAATCGTCGTCCGTATGATCGAAGGCGAGATCGGCAAGGCCAACAGCAGATTGGCGAGGGCCGAACAGATCAAGGCCTTCCGGATCTTGCCGGAAGAGCTGTCTCCCGAGAATGGTGTGATGACTCCGACCAGGAAGAAGCGCCGGAGGCAGATCATCGAGAGATATCGCTCGTTGATCGATACGCTTTACGACGAGAGTGAAGACGATCTGGTCAAGGCCGAGATGAGAAGGTGATCTGAGCGGACGCATCTGCCGCGTGCGTCGCCAGTCATCGAGCTTTCGATTGGATCGCCTCAATATTCATGCAGCCGACTGAGGGGGAACGTCACATGATGAATCGCAACGAAAGTGGTCTGACGCGCCGTGCGCTGCTCGGCAGCAGCGTTGGCGCCGCCGCCGGGCTCGTATCGTGGCCGGCGAAGGCAAACGCTCCCGGCAAGGTGCGGGTCGGCGCGATCAATCCGAGCAGCGGCGTGTTGGCATTTCCCGGCCAGGCCTGTGTGCGCGGTATCGACGCCGGCGCGAAGTTCGCCAAGGAGAAATTTGGAGTAGACATGGAAATCAACCATGCCGATACGCAGAGCAGGCCGGAGAACGGACGAATTGCCGCCGAGAACCTGATCCGGCAGGGCTGCACGGTGCTCATCGGGGCTTGGGACTCCGGCGCAACCATATCCGCGCTGCAGGCCGCGGAAGCCGCAAAGGTCCCGATGGTGGTGCATATCGCGAGTGCGACCCAGGTGACATCGCAGGGTTTCACCCAGGTCTTTCGTTACTATCCGACGTCGCTGACGGTCGTCAGGAAGTCGCTGATCGAACTGAAGTCGCTGTTGTCGTCGCTCAAGGAAGTGCCGACGAGTGCGGCCATCATGCATCTCAACAACACGATGGGGCAATCGACCGCGGCCAGCATCGATCAGACCTGGAAGGAGGTCGATGTGCCTCTGAAGATTACCCAGTACATCCCATACGACGAGAAGGCCAGGGATCTCTCGGTCGAGGTGGCAAAGGCGAAAGCCTCGGGCGCTGACGCGCTGGTATCGGTGACGCGCGTCAACGATGCCATCATGATCATCCGGGAATGCGTCAAGCAGGGATGGAATCCCAAATTGATCTTCTCGCCGAACTCGAATGGCGTGCAGGACAAGGCATACTACGACGCATTGGGCAAATACGGCGACGGCGCGATCCTGTCGACGCTGTGGCGCAACCCAAAGGCTCCCGACGCCGCGGCGATCCTCAAGCAGTTTGCGTCCGACTATCCAAACGACTGGCTTGACGCAAATTCAGGATGCGCGTTCGAGGCCGTGCAGATCGTTGCGGACGCCGTGAGCCGCGCCCGCTCTTCTGAATCGGCCGCTATCCATGACGCGCTCAAGGCAACCGATATGACGCCGATCTTGATGTCCAGCGGCAGGATCAAGTTCGATGCCAGCGGTCAAAACATGGGAGGCGACGTGACTCTGCTGCAGGGGCAGAACGGCAGGCCGCGCGTGGTGGCGCCGCAAGCCGTGGCCGAGGCAACCCTCCAGTACCCGCTGGTGCCGTTCAATTCGAGATAGAGCATTGCCGGCCGCGGCTCAGGATACGACGTCGCAAGCTGCTTATTCGACCGGTTCGCGGCTGACGAAGCTGGATCGCTCGGCGAGGAAGCGACGAGGGCTCTTGCCCATTGCCTTCTTGAACATGGTGATGAAAGCGCTGGGCGTCTCGTAGCCCAGATCGAGTGATACGGCTTGTACGGAAGATCCGTCCGATAGTCGCTGCAACGCGACCAGGATGTGAAGCCGCTGTCGCCAGCGCCCGAACGTCATCCCGGTTTCCTTGAATACCAGACGGGCGAATGTGCGCTCGCTCATCGCGTATCGTGCAGCCAGTTCCTCGACCGTGCTCCGATCGGCAGGATCATTGAGAAGGGATGTGGCGAGATGCTGGAGCCGGCTATCAGCGGAGATCGGAAGGTAGAGCTGCTCGGTGGACATCTGCACCAGTTCGTCGAGCAATACGCGCCCAAGTCGACTTGTCGGCCCCTCGATCGGATACAGGGGCGGAAATACCGACAATCGATGGATCAACTCGCGGACGAGCGACGATATCGTAAATGTGCAGCAGGTCGTCGGAAGCATGCTCGCCTGCGGATCGATGAAGACGACGTAGACCTTTCTGGAACCTGACATGCAGTTGCTGTGCAGAACTCCGGCGGGTATCCATACCGCACCCTGCGGCGGAACGATCCATAGTCCTCCTGGTGCACGACACATGACCGATCCATGAGAGGCGACCACCAATTGCCCCTTCTTGTGCGAATGAAGTGGGAGCTCATCGTTCCCCTGCCCTGTCTCGATGCAGAGAGAGATAATTGGTCGGTCGAACTGGTCCGGATCGATCGGATCGTAATTGATCCGAAGGTCCGGCAAATTCATTCGGGCAAAGCCGTCGTTCGTTTCAATAGCGGGTGACTTCTGCATCGAATTCTCGCGTGGAGACCGCAGTTCCGGTCTGTTGGGCGGCCATGAGGCCGGCGGAGGATTCCTTCAGAGGATAGCCCTCAGACACATGATCGTCACGGGAAAGTAGGGCGGTCGAGAGAAAATGCCGCGGCAGGCTGAATGCGGGCCGCCTGACGCCGGCCGCGAGGCGATTTGCCCTCGTTGGTTGCGGTCGCCGCTTGGCATCCCGCCTGCGGATCGTTGAGAGAGCCGAGGTCCTGTAAGCTCGCGCGTTGTTGCACGGCCAGAGCGAGCGCAATTGATGCGCGTGAATCCGGTAGCGGCAGAACGGCCCGCTCCATACGTCTCCCTGCAGAAGATTCCCTATCGGCTCTGCTCCTAAATGCGGTATGCGATCTTGCCGCTGCGGGCCGCTGAACCCTGGCTGCTTCTCTGCCAGCGTGAGGTGGATGTGCTAGGATGTCGACGACTGGATGATCCAGTCAGCGATATTCATGCGGACCAGTCCACCAGTGAGAGTGTCCATGAAGAAAAAATTTGATCCTGCCCCCGTCGACAAGCTCGCGGTAGACCCCAAGAAGGCGATCGAGGCGGATATGAAAATGACCAAGCTCGAAGAAGGCCTCGAAGAGACTTTTCCGGCCTCCGATCCTGTGAGTGAAACTCAGCCGAAGCCCTCAAGAGACTGACCGTTGAGACGTCCTCCGCGGTAGCGGACCTCGCTACGGCCTCGCCAGGTGCCGGGATGGCGGGACATGCCCCTTGGCGATTGATGACCAAGCCACCGCAGTTTCCTCGTCACAAAAGGCTTCCCCAGCGGCGGCCTGCCCTCGACATTCTGTCCCGTGGCGCGCGGACAAATTGTCCTTCTTGAATGCGGTCGAACCACCAAGCGTCTGACGTAACGTGGTTTCCTGATTGGCATGTCTGTTGCTCCGGTGTGCTGTGGCGAGTGCGCTGTGGCGGGTGGCCTTCACGCCGGGGTGCCAGTTGCACATGGCTGAAGCGGGCTCGCCGGTTCGGCTCTCGGAGGGTCCTATGACAACAACCAATCATACGTCCATGCTGTCTCGCGCATTTGCGGACGTGCACGCCAAATGGAGCTGGTTCGTTGGCCTCGGGCTCATCTTCATTGTCCTCGGCGCTGTCGCGGCCGGCAACCTGCTACTGGCGACAATCGTGACGGTCTACTACGTGAGCGCGGGAATGATCGTCGCCGGGGTCATGCAGATCGTGCAGTCGCTCCGCGTGAAGACCTGGGGCGGCTTCCTGTGGTGGATGCTCAGTGGCGTCCTCTACACGGCCGCCGGCGTCGTGACATCGATGAATCCGCTGCTTGCCTCGGTCTTTCTGACATTGATGCTGGCTCTGCTCACGGTTGCGTCGGGCGTTGCCCGTCTCTGGCTCGGATTCCAGGCGCGAACGGACCACGGCTGGGGCTGGATCGTTGCCTCGGGTGTCGTCACCGCGATCGCAGGGCTCGTTTTCTTGCTTGGGTGGCCGGTCAACAGTCTGTGGTTGCTTGGCCTTGTTCTGGCGATCGATCTCGTTTTCCAGGGGTGCGCGCTTGTCGGCCTCGGCCTGCGGTTTCGCGCAGCCTAGCGGGCACCATCGCTGAATAGGACAGGAAAGCGCTGTCCGCTTGCAAGGGAGGACTAGATGACGGAGCGAAAATGGCCACCCGACGACGATCCGCGCGGACACCGCCCGGGAGGTTCGGCCCACACGCTGCCAACCGCGAGCGATGCCCTGCCTGACCCCGGGGGCGCGGCGGATTCCGGGAGAGCCGTAGCAAGCGATCGTTCGTCGGAGGATCGCACCCAGCTCCTCGCTGAGAATGCCGAACTCAAGGACCGCTTGCTGCGCGCATTTGCCGAGGTCGAGAACACGCGCCGTCGCGCCGAGCGCGATCTCGACAACATGCGCCAATACGCGATCACGAAATTTGCCGGCGACATACTCAGCGTCGCCGACAATTTGGAGCGGGCCATTGCCAGCGTCCCCGCCAGTGTCCGGGAACCGGAGGCGGCGCTGAGGACTCTGGTTGAAGGTGTCGGCCTCACCGAGAAGGAGTTGCTGCGCGCGTTGGAAAAGCACGGCATCAGGAAGCTCGATCCCGTTGGCGAACGGTTCGATCCCAATCTCCACGAGGCATTGTTCGAGGTGCCGGATCCGTCCGTACCGCGCGGCACCGTGATGAAGGTTCTGCAGCCGGGCTACGCGATTGGCTCCCGCGCATTGCGTCCCGCGAAGGTCGGCATCGCGAGTGGGGCATGAAACCCATCCCGCTCCACCGACAACTTGTCCTGCGCGGCAGAGACAAAATGTCCGCCGTCGCGATCGATGCGCCTCTAAGTCGTTGTTACCGTTGGCCGCAGGGGATGGCATGCCCGTTGCAAAGAAGAGCCCGGATTAAAGAGTCCGTCGTCTTACAGGGAGAGAATGATGGCGCCGAATTCCACCGCACCTGTTCGATCAGGCGTTCTGATTCAGCGTGATATCGAAGCTCCCTTCCATTCGCTCCATCACGAGATCAATCGGCTGTTCGGCGAGGTCTTCCTGCATGGCCGTCTTCATCATCAGTCGCGTCCCAACGTCGATCAGCAGGGCCCCTTCATGCCCAGCATCAATGTGAGTGAGACCGATGGCGAGATGCGGATCAGCGCCGACCTCCCCGGTGTGAGGGCGGAGGACATCGACGTTACGCTCGTCGACGACATCCTCACCATTCGCGCGGAGAAGACGCTGGATCGGACGGACGACAAGGAGAGCTTCCACATCCTCGAGCGTACCTACGGCACATTGCTCCGCACGTTGCGCCTGCCTTATTCGGTCGATACCGACAAGATGAAGGCCGACTTCGACAATGGCGTTCTGACGGTGATGTTGCCGATCAACAGGGAGAAGGAACACGCCCGCAGAATACCCGTTCAAGTTGCCGCGCAGGGCGGCGAAGCGTCGGCGCCGGACCGGAACAAAGCCGGAGCGGCCGCACCGGAAGTGGCATACAATGTCGATCCGAAGCCGAAGGCGTCATGAGACGTGCATCGTGCTGGAGATCGAGCGGGTCTGCGCCAGGCCTAGCTGGCGATTGCGCCACCCATGTCGACGAACGACACGCACACGCATTGGACGCCGATAGCTTCGCCGCGCCGGAATGGTGGTCAGGCGAGCAACCTGCACCAGTTCGGTGAAGAACAGCGAAACAGCAAAAACAGGAGGGTGCGACAGTGGGAAAAGTAATCGGTATTGATCTCGGAACGACGAACTCCTGCGTTGCCGTCATGGACGGCAAGAACCCCCGCATCATTGAGAATGCGGAAGGAATGCGCACAACACCGTCGGTCGTGGCGTTCACGAGCGACGGCGAGCGCCTCGTGGGTCAGCCCGCACGCCGCCAGGCGGTGACAAATCCCACCAACACCATCTTCGCAGTGAAGCGCTTGATCGGCCGTCGCTATGACGATCCGATGGTCGAGAAAGACAAGAAGCTCGTCCCCTACACGATCATCAAGGCTTCGAACGGCGATGCCTGGGTCGAGGCTGGCGGGAAGTCCTACTCACCGTCGCAGATATCGGCGTTCATCCTGCAGAAGATGAAGGAGACCGCCGAGGCCAACCTTGGCGAGAAGATCACGCAGGCGGTCATCACCGTCCCGGCCTATTTCAACGACGCGCAACGGCAGGCGACCAAGGATGCCGGCAAGATCGCAGGCCTGGAGGTGCTGCGCATCATCAACGAGCCGACGGCCGCAGCTCTCGCCTATGGTCTGGAGAAGAAGAAGCAAAGCAAGATCGCGGTTTACGATCTCGGCGGCGGTACGTTCGACATCTCCATTCTCGACATCGGTGATGGCGTGTTCGAGGTCAAGGCCACCAATGGGGACACGTTCCTCGGTGGTGAAGATTTCGACATGCGGCTGGTGAACTACCTGGCCGACGAGTTCCAGAAGGAGCAGGGTATCGATCTGCGCAAGGACAACCTCGCCCTGCAGCGGCTCAAGGAGGCCGCGGAGAAGGCCAAGATCGAGCTCTCGACCACGACGCAGACCGAGATCAATCTTCCGTTCATCACGGCCGACGCAACCGGTCCCAAGCATCTCCAGGTCAAGCTGACGCGCGCGAAGTTCGAATCCCTGGTCGACGATCTCGTGCAACGGACCATCGAGCCCTGTCTCAACGCCCTCAAGGACGCGGGTCTCAAGGCCCAGGATATCAACGAGGTCGTCCTGGTCGGCGGAATGACGCGGATGCCGAAGATCCAGGAGATCGTGCAGAAGATCTTCGGGAAGGAGCCACATAAGGGTGTCAACCCCGACGAGGTCGTCGCGATCGGCGCGGCGATCCAGGCCGGCGTGCTGCAGGGTGACGTCAAGGACGTTCTCCTGCTGGACGTCACGCCGCTGTCGCTTGGTCTCGAGACGCTGGGTGGCGTGTTTACGCGCCTGATCGAGCGAAACACCACCGTTCCGGCGAAGAAGAGCCAGGTGTTCTCGACGGCCGAAGACAATCAAAATGCGGTGACCATTCGCGTCTTTCAGGGCGAGCGCGAAATGGCCGCCGACAACAAATTGCTCGGGCAGTTCGACCTGATGGGTATTGCCCCGGCGCCGCGCGGTGTGCCGCAAATCGAGGTCACGTTCGATATCGACGCCAACGGCATCGTCAATGTCTCGGCGAAGGACAAGGCGACCGGCAAGGAGCAGCGCATCCAGATCCAGGCGTCCGGCGGCCTCTCCGAAGCCGACATCGAGCGCATGATCAGGGAGGCCGAGGCGCACGCGGTCGAGGACAAGAAACGCAAGGAAGCCGTGGAAGCAAAGAACACCGCCGAAGCACTGTTGCACACGGCGGAAAAGACGGTCGCCGAGCATGGCTCCAAGCTTTCCGACACGGACCGTCGCGGCATCGAGAACGCCATGTCGGATCTGCGCGAGGCGCTGAAAGGCGACGATGCGGCTGCGATCACCACCAAGGCGAGCGTGCTCCAGCAGAGCGTGATGAAGCTGGGTGAGGCGATCCACGCTGCGTCGCAAGGGACGTCCGGCGCCAGCCCGGGTCACGCTGACAGCAACGTCGTCGATGCCGAGTTTACAGAGATCGGCGACGACGAGAAGAAGTCGATGTAGCGAGGCTGCGGCCGGGGCCTCCCGCGCATACACAAATGTCGGCTGGTCCGGGCGACGCGAATTGCCCGGACCGCCTCGATCGGTTCACTCAGGCTCCATCCTTGATGCCCTCCAGGCATCGTCTTCCAACTCACAAAAAGGGGGGTTCTCATGCGACGTCATCGGGGTTTTTCCATCGTTATTGCCGCCACCATGCTGAGCGCGCTTGTGTCACCCGGCCTTGCGCAGCAACCGGCGCAGCCGGCTCAGAAGGTGCAAGTCGGCGTGCTCGAGTGCCTCGGCGGCGCGACCGTCGGATTCCTTGTGGGGACTGTGGTCAATCTTCGATGTGTCTTGCGGATCAACGGAATGCCGGAAGACTATTACGTAGCGACAATGCAGAAGCTCGGTCTCGATATCGGCTTCACGGAGACCACGGCGCTTGCCTGGAATGTATTTGCACCCGTGGTGCAGCCCGGTCGCGGCGACCTTGCCGGTACCTATGTCGGGGTCGACGCCATGGCGGCGGCCGTGGTGGGCGTGGGCGGAAATGTGCTGCTGGGCGGCTCGAACAACAGCATCGCGCTGCAACCGCTCAGCGTTCAGGCGTCGACCGGCGTGATCATTGCCGCCGGCGTCGAGAGCCTCACCTTGCAACCGGGGCGATGACGCGGAGCGTTGCGTTCAAGATCCGTTCGGCTTCTGAATCGAATGCCAGCCACAAGGCTCCTCGCAGAATCAGGGAGAAACCATGGCAATAGATCACGGAGGCGATGGACAGCTAGACGACGGCAAGCCGCGTTTGACGGAGGATGACATCGCGCGGGCCAAGCTCGGCCCGCGGGGTGTGCCGGGGGCGTCGGATCAGGCGCGGATGACGCCGCAGCAGGCCAAGAACTATCCAGGATATGTGGACCCGGGACATGTTGCGTAACATCAGCCTGCCATCGAACAGCACCGCGGCTCGCGAACGCCTCCGTCGCGCGATCCAGACGTGCCGATGGCGATGCCGGGAGAGCTGAGGTGGCGACCAATCCATACGATGTGCTCGGCGTCTCATCGTCGGCTTCCGCCGCCGACATTCAGAAGGCTTATCGCAAGCTGGCGAAGAAGCTTCATCCGGATCTCAACCCCGGTGACAAGAAAGCCGAAGAGAAGTTCAAGGAAGTTGCAGGCGCCTACGATCTGCTCGGCGATGCCGAGAAGCGGAAACGGTTCGACGATGGAGAGATCGACGCGTCAGGTGCGGACCAGCCGCAACATCATTTCTACCGGGATTTCGCCGGCGCGGACGACGGCCACCCCTACACCAGCGGTGCCGGCTTCGCCGATTTCATGGACGGCGAGGGCCCATTCGCCGAGCTTCTCAAGCGCAGTCAACGGGCGCGCGCGAATCGTCGCGGCGCAGATTTGCATTATCGGCTTGCAATCGATTTCGTGGATTCGATCACGGGTGGGAACAAGCGCATCACGTTGCCGGACGGCGGCGCATTGGACGTGAAGATCCCACCCGGGCTGGTCGACGGCCAGATCCTGCGTCTGAAAGGCAAAGGTGCGCCCGGCACCGGCAAGGGCGGGCCTGGCGATGCGCTGATCGATGTGGAAGTCCTGCCCGACCGACGCTTCACGCGCGGCGGTGACAACATCTCACTGGAATTGCCGATCTCGCTGTCCGAAGCCGTTCTGGGTGGGCGGGTGCGCGTCCCGACACCGACCGGCGAAGTGACCATGTCAGTCCCGAAGGGATCGAACACCGGGACGACGCTTCGCCTGCGCGCAAAGGGCGCGCCGCGTCACGGCGGCGGAAGCGGCGATGAGCTCGTGAAGCTAAAGATCGTCCTGCCGAATTCGCCGGACCCGGAGCTTGAGGCGTTCGTATCGGGATGGGGCAAGGGCAAGGAATTCAACCCCCGCGAAGGCGGTGCATCATGATCATGAGCAGGCAGGAGTTTCTGATTGCTTCCGGTGTGCGGGGGCAGACCTTGGAATTCTGGCTCGAGCAGGAGTGGCTGATCCCGGAGCGGACCATCACCGGGATGACATTCACCGAGGGCGACGTCGCCCGCGCGCGCTTCATTCAGGATCTTGCGGCCGGAATGGGGATCAACGACGAAGGCATCGATGTGGTGCTTCATCTCGTGGACCAGCTTCATGGCATGCGGCGGGTCCTTGCGCGGTTGCATGATGAGGTCAGCGGCGAGGCGACCTAGTCTTCGTCGCGGCCGACAAGCCGGAATCCCGGTCGGGGCCGGCGCGCGATCGCGTTAAAACAGGCTTTTGCACGGATGTGATGTTGTGGTTCTCGGGCCTGTCCCCTGTTAGGGTACAGGCGACGCCAGGAGAAGGGCCGAATGTCGGAGGATTCAACCCAGGAAGTTGTCGAACCCGTCGGCGGCCCGGAGTTCGGCCCTTGGCTCTCGCAGGCGTCGATATTGGTCATCGATGATGAGCCCGGCATCCGCAACTTTCTCGTCAAGATTCTGCGGCCGCGTTGCAAGCTGATCGAGGAGGCGGCGGATGCCAAGGAGGCGTCGCGCAAGCTCGACAGCCGGCATTTCGATGTGGTCATCCTTGACAACGTCATGCCCGGGAAGGCCGGTCTTGATTGGCTTGCCGAACAACGGGCGATCGGCTTCTTCGCCGATGTGATTCTGATGACGGCCTACGCCGACCTCGATACAGCCATCGTGGCTTTACGGGCCGGTGTTGTCGATTTCGTTATCAAGCCCTTCCGTTCCAATCAGTTGCTCAACGCCGTAGCCCGATGCCTGGATCGAACGCGGCTGCAGCGAGAGAATTACGTGCTGCGTCATGAGCTGACATCCGCTTCATACGAAACGTTCCTACGTAACAAGCTACTGGGTCAGTCGGGCGCAATCCAACAGGTGCGCGATATCATCGCGCGAGTTGCTCCGTTACCCACGCCGGTCCTGTTTACCGGCGAATCCGGAACCGGCAAGGAGGTTGCCGCCCGCTCGCTTCATTCCCTCTCCAATCGCGCCGACAAGCTCTTCGTGCCGATCAATTGCGGCGCGATTCCAGCCGATATGATCGAGAGCGAACTGTTCGGCCATCTCAAGGGAGCGTTCACGGGTGCGGGACGGGCTCGCGAGGGCCTGTTCATGCACGCGCAGGGCGGGACCGTGTTTCTCGATGAGATCGGCGAATTGCCTTACACGCTTCAAAGCAAGCTGCTGCGGGTTCTCGAGGATCGCCGCGTGCGTCCCGTTGGGGCGGAACGAGAGGTCCCGTTCGACGCCCGCTTCGTCTTCGCCACCAATGCCGATCTGCCAAGCCGGGTCGAGGCCGGCAGTTTCCGCGCTGACCTCTACTTCCGAATGAATATCATGCAAATCGGCATGCCGCCGCTTCGAAACCGCGGCGAGGACGTCCTTGAGCTCGCCGCAATATTCATGCGCGATATTTCCCAGCAGCTCGGCATGCCTGCCGTGCCCATGGGCGAGCGTGTGCGCGCGGCCCTGACGCACTACGAGTGGCCCGGAAACATCCGGGAGCTGCGCAATCTGATCGAGCGGACCATCATTCTCGGAACCTTCCCGGAGGATTTCGAGAGAGCCCTTGATCATGGCGAGAGCGGCGGGGAGAGTCTTGCTCAGGTGGAGCGACGCCATATCCTGGCTATCCTTCGCGAGACAGGCGGAGATCGCGACGAAACTGCGCGGCGGCTTGGCATCTCGCGCAAGACGGTCGACCGCAAATGCGCAAGCTGGAAAGTATAGCCGTTCGCTCGATGAGCAATCGGCGCTCGGTTCGCTATCGATTGCTGGCGATCGCTCTCGTGCCGATGCTCGTGATCCTCCCGCTGCTGCTGGGGATCAGCATCTATCGCTGGAACACCAAGTTCGACGAAGCGCTGCTCTCCAAGGTCCACGATGATCTGACTATCGCGCATCAGTATCTCACCCGCATCATGGAGAATACGGGAGACCAGTTGGCTTTCGTCACCGGCTCCGCGCGGTTTCAGAAGACCTTACAGAGGCAAGGTGGTGCTGATGACGATCTTGCGGCACTTCTCAATGAAACTGCGCAAGCCCGCGGGTTCGATTTTCTCTATATCGTGGTCGACGGCGGATCTATCGTGGCAAGCGAATATCCGCTTGCGTCGGCCTCCGTCCGTTGGAACTGGCCGGTCATCAGCACCGCGCTCGAAGGGCACGCAAGGACAGCCATCGACGTTTTCGAGGCGACCGAGCTTTCGGCGGTATCGCCTGATCTCGCGCGACGGGCACGAATCGAACTCGTTCCGACGATCGGGAGCGCTCCGAGCACAAAGGCGGAGGAAACGCGCGGCCTGATCCTTCAGTCGGCCAACCCGCTGATGCTGCCCGATGGTCGGCGTGCTGCGCTGGTAGGCGGCATCCTCTTGAATCAGAATCTCGCATTCGTCGATACGATCAATGATCTTATCTATCATGGCTTGGGCTTGCCTCGGGAGAGCCGTGGCACTGTCACCCTGTTTCTCGATGACGTACGCATCAGCACCAATGTGGAGTTGTTCGAGACGCAGCGCGCGATCGGCACCCGTGTGTCTGCGGCGGTCCGCAAGGCCGTCCTCGAGGACGGTGGAAGCTGGTTCGACAGCGCATTCGTCGTCAACGACTGGTATGTCTCGGGCTATGAGCCGCTCCTCGATAGCTACAATCATCGCGTGGGCATGCTCTACGCCGGCTTTCTTCAAAAGCCTTTCACCGAAGCGAAGCGCCGGACGCTGCTCGAGATCGCGGTTGCTTTCCTGGTTGCCGTTGCCGCCACTGTTCCATTGTTTCTGAGGTGGGCCGCGGCAATCTTCCGTCCTCTCGAGAGCATGACGGGTACGATTAGCCGGGTCGAACGAGGTGAGCTCGACGCTCGAACCGGGCATGCTGGCGATCAGGACGAAATCGGCCGGGTTGCGCTCCACCTCGATCGGCTCCTCGACCAGCTTCACGAGCGCGATACCCAGCTGCGACAATGGAATGAGGAGCTCAATCAGCGCGTCGAGGAACGCACCAGCAAGCTGCAACTCGCCAACCAGCAACTGGAGGCGACCACCAAGCAGCTCATCATGTCGGAGAAGCTCGCCGCGATCGGTGAAATCACCGCCGGCATCGCGCATGAGATCAACAATCCGATCGCCGTCGTGCAGGGCAATCTCGAAGTCATCCGCGACCTGATGGGTAGCAAGGTCGATTCCGCGAAGACGGAGTTCCGGCTCATCGACGAGCAGTTGCGACGGATCAGCGAGATCGTCACCAGACTGCTTCAGTTCGCCAAGCCGCAGGAATACGCAGGCTTTGTCGAGCAGTATCAGCCGGACGAGATCGTGAACGATACGCTGCCGCTGGTCCAGCACCTGCTGAACAAGACGACGATCACCGTTGACAAGGAGTATCGCGCGTCGCGCCCGATTTCGATGAACAGGACCGAGCTTCAGCAGGTGCTGGTGAATCTGATCGTCAATGCGATTCACGCAATGCCCAACGGCGGACGGCTGACGCTGCGGACGTTCGATCGCCAGGAAGGTCTCCGTCGCGGCGTCGTGATCGAGGTCGGCGACACCGGCGCCGGCATGACGCCCGATATCATGCAGCGGATCTTCGATCCCTTCTTCACGACCAAGAGACGGGAAGGCACCGGCCTCGGGCTGTCAATTAGCCAGATGCTCGTGACCCGACAAGGTGGTAGGATCTCGGTCGAAAGCGAATTGGGAAAGGGCACGACCTTTTCGGTCTGGCTGCGGGAAGCTCCCGGCTGACCGCGAGAGATGGTTTGCCCGACCTTTCGAGGTCAAGGCGATCGCGGTGCAACGATTCGCCGTGGCGCAGCGTTAGACACGTGAAAGCGACGTGGCGCGAATTGCGTCGCGCGATGGTCAATTACAAGGGAGGATTTCGACGAACAAATTCGCCGGTCAGTTTGTCTGACCTGGCACTGACAAATTGTCTTTATCCCGATGAGAACTGTCACGCTATGAGGCTGATTTCGTTGCTGGTTCGATTTGGCACGTCAGTTGCTCGATCTCCCACGATATCGGCAGGAGTCTCGATCCGTTGTCTTCAAAGGGAGTTGCCGCCATGTCACGTCACAACAAGATGCCACCTGTCCCGCCTGCCAACCGGAGTCCAAAGGGGACCGGATCGGAACCCGACCGCAATGCCGGGCCGCAGCCGAAGGGAAAGGCGAAGAACGCGGCGGAGCAAGGCGAAACGGCCAACATTCGTGAGAACACGACGAATGCCGGGTTCTTCCATGGCCGCAGGGTCAAGTAGAGACCTGAGTGCGCGCGTCGTTATCCGATCAGGCGGCTAGAGCCGGGGACCGATAGAACCCGGGCCGGTCGAGGATCCGTTTTCACAGGTGAGGAGATCCGCAATGCCTGTTGTATCGCTGAACCAGCTCACGACCGATCTTCGATCATGCGCCGCTCAACTTGTCGAGCAGGTCGGCTTCGTGCCCCAGGCGATGGATCGTCCCTTGGACGCAGGCGACCTGCTTTTCTACCTCAGCGAAACGTCGATGCCGATGGCTGCGTTCCTGCGCAAGCACGGTCTGTTTTCCGATGCCGACGGCCTGCACTACGACCTTGTGCAGTTCGGCGTCATAAGTGATCTGGCTACCAAGGTCATCAACGAAAGAACGGCCGGCAATCTTGAGGGCGTTTGGAGGGAATTTGATCTCTCCACGGATGACGATATGGACAATGATGGCGGATATATCCTCACTGCGCTTGCAGCACTCGAGTTGATGTACGGACCGAAGACGTAGGACGGCGGGTGGGTCGCGCATCAAGGCTTGTGCGCAGCATCCGATGCGTCGAGTGAACCGCGTACGTCGCTTGCTGTCGCAAGAACGTCTGTTCAAGCCTCGTCTGGTTCCTGCCATCTCGGACAGTTTGTCTCGCGTTGTCTCGACAACTTGTCCAACGGCGCGTTCTTGTCGCTCTGTAACGTATTGATATTCCGCGCCGTCTGAGTTGGCACGTCGGTTGCTGAGGAAGTATCCGTCAGATCGGCGATTGCGACTCGGCGGATCGCGATACGCAACTATCGGCATGAGCGATCGAGCCCACGTCGCAAACCCGGATGTTCGCTCACACAGCAGATCATGAGCCGGAGAAGTCACATGTCGTTTTCCCTCCCCGATCTACCCTATCCCCATGATGCGCTCGTTCCCTACATGTCCAAGGAAACGCTCGAGTACCATCACGACAAGCATCACGCGGCCTATATCAACGCCCTCAATACGCTGATCAAGGGTACGCAATGGGAAAGCAAGAGCCTCGAGGAGGTCGTCGTCGGTTCCTTCGGTAAAAGTACGCCGCTCTTCAACAATGCGAGCCAGGATCTCAATCACACGTACTTCTGGAAGTGGATGAAGCCAGGAGGCGGCGGCGCGATCCCTGGCAGCCTCGAGAAGCGGATCAACGCGGATATCGGCTCGACCGAGAAGATGAGGGACGACTTCGTGGCGGCTGGTGTTGGCCAGTTCGGCTCTGGATGGTGCTGGCTGGCCGTGAAGGATGGAAAGATCGTCGTGATGAAGACTGCGAACGGCGAAAGTCCGCTTGTGCACGGCGCCAAACCCATTCTCGGCTGCGATGTCTGGGAGCACTCGTACTACATCGACTATCGCAATCGACGGCCCGATTACATCAAGGCGTTTCTCGATCACCTGGTGAACTGGGACTATGTCGAGGAACTGTTCCAGAAGGCGGTGTGAAACATGAAGCCGGTGCCTCTCGGCGCAAAGGGCCGCTTTACGCTCGACGTGAAGCCGCAACATCTGGCCAGCCAGTTCAAGGACCCGACGCTGCCACCGGTTCTCGCGACGCCGGTGATGATCCTTGCGATGGAAAACGCGGCGCTCAACGCCGTCCGGAGCTATCTCGAACCCGGAGAGGCGGCGGTCGGGACTGCGGTCGACGTCCGGCACATCGCCGCGACGCCGGCGGGACAGCGGGTGACCGCAGAGGCCGAAGTCACCGGCGTCGATGGACGGCGCCTGGTCTTCGCGGTGACCGCCCATGACGAATCCGAAGAGATCGGCAGCGGCACCCATGAGCGCATGGTGATCGACCTCGGTCGATTGGAACAGCACCTCGAGGCGAAAAGGGCGCGTTCGCCGACAGGTCGATGAAATCGGAATTAAGACGGCATGCGCCGGTGTTTCCGGTTTGAGGTGATCTCATGAACGTTGAAAAATATACCGATCGTGCAAGAGGCTTCATCCAGTCGGCGCAGTCGCTGGCGACGCGAGAAGGCAATCAGCAGTTTACACCTCTTCACATCCTCAAGGTCTTGCTCGATGACGGCGAAGGTCTGGCGGGCGGCCTGATCGACCGCGCCGGCGGCAATTCGCGGGCGATCCTGAAAGCAACGGAAGCGGCGCTTAACAAGCTCCCGAAGGTGTCGGGAGGCGGCGCTGGACAGGTCTATCTCGCGCCCGAAACCGCCCGCGTATTCACCGCGGCAGAACAGGCCGCGGAGAAGGCGGGAGACGGCTTCGTCACGGTCGAGCGGCTGCTTCAGGGCCTGGCTTCGGATCGGAACAGCGATGCAGCTGGACTTCTGAGGGATGGCGGCGTCACGCCGCAAAATCTGGAGGCTGCGATCAACGCGCTGCGCAAGGGGCGCACGGCCGACAGCTCATCGGCGGAGAACGCCTATGACGCGCTGAAGAAGTACGCCCGTGACCTGACGCAGGCCGCGCGCGACGGCAAGCTCGATCCAGTGATCGGTCGCGACGAGGAGATCCGCCGCACCATTCAGGTGCTCTCGCGCCGCACCAAGAACAACCCGGTGCTGATCGGCGAACCCGGCGTCGGCAAGACCGCCATCGTCGAAGGGCTGGCGCTGCGTATCGTCAACGGCGACGTGCCGGAGAGCCTGAACGACAAGAAGCTGCTTGCGCTTGACCTGGGCGCCTTGATCGCCGGTGCGAAATATCGCGGCGAATTCGAGGAGCGGTTGAAGGCGGTCCTGAACGAGGTGACGGTGGCCGAAGGCGGCATCATCCTGTTCATCGACGAGATGCATACGTTGATCGGCGCCGGCAAGACCGACGGCGCGATGGACGCCTCCAACCTGCTCAAGCCGGCGCTGGCCCGTGGCGAGTTGCATTGCATCGGCGCGACCACGCTGGATGAATATCGCAAGCATGTCGAGAAGGACGCGGCATTGGCGCGGCGCTTCCAGCCGGTGTTCGTGTCGGAGCCGACGGTCGAGGATACGATCTCCATCCTGCGCGGTCTGAAGGAGAAGTACGAGCTCCATCACGGTGTTCGCATCTCGGATTCGGCGCTGGTCGCGGCGGCGACGTTGTCGAACCGCTACATCACCGACCGATTCCTGCCGGACAAGGCGATCGACCTCGTCGACGAGGCGGCCGCCCGGCTGAAGATGCAGGTCGACTCCAAACCCGAGGAGCTTGACAACCTCGATCGCGAGATCGTCCGACGGAAGATCGAACAGGAAGCGCTCAAGAAGGAGGACGACGCCGGTTCGAAGAGCCGCCTGCAGACGCTGGAGACGGAATTGCTCGATCTCGAGAAGAGGTCGGCCGATTTGACGTCGAAATGGCAGGCCGAGAAGGGCAAGCTTTCCGATGCACAGAAGATGAAGAGCGAGCTCGAACGGCTTCGCACTGAACTCGCGAATGCGCAACGGAAGGGCGAATTCCAGAAGGCGGGTGAGCTTGCCTACGGCAGGATCCCCGAGGTCGAGAAGAAGCTTGCCGCGGTCGAAACCAGCGAGAGCACGTCGATCGGCGAAACGGTGACCGCCGACAACATCGCGCAGGTCGTGTCGCGCTGGACCGGGATTCCGGTCGACAAGATGCTGGAAGGCGAAAAGGAGAAGCTGCTCCACATGGAGGAGGCGCTCGGCAAGCGCGTCGTCGGGCAGGCCGAAGCCGTGCGCGCCGTGTCGACAGCGGTACGTCGCGCGCGCGCGGGGTTACAGGATCCCAATCGGCCGATGGGCTCGTTCATGTTCCTCGGACCGACCGGCGTCGGCAAGACCGAGCTCGCCAAGGCACTAGCGGAATTTCTGTTCGACGACGAGACGGCGATGGTCCGGATCGACATGTCCGAGTTCATGGAGAAGCACTCGGTCGCGCGGCTGATCGGCGCGCCGCCCGGCTATGTCGGCTATGACGAGGGCGGCGTATTGACCGAGGCGGTGCGTCGGCGGCCTTATCAGGTGGTGCTGTTCGACGAGATTGAGAAGGCGCATCCGGATGTGTTCAACGTCCTCCTTCAGGTGCTCGACGACGGACGGCTGACCGACGGCCAGGGCCGCACCGTCGATTTCCGCAATACGCTGATCATCATGACCTCGAACATCGGGGCGGAGCTGCTCGTCAACCAGGGAGAAGGCGAGAAAACCAGCGCGGTGCGCGAGCAGGTCATGACGATGGTGCGGGCGCATTTCCGGCCCGAGTTCCTCAACCGGATCGACGCCATCATTCTCTTCCACCGGCTTCAGAAGAACGAGATGGGCCGGATTGTCGAAATACAGTTTGCGCGGCTCCGCCGGCTTCTGGACGATCGCAAGATCGAGCTGTCGCTCGACGCCAAGGGGCGGGATTGGCTGGCCAACAAGGGATGGGACCCCGCATACGGTGCCCGTCCGCTGAAGCGCGTCATCCAGCGCTACCTGCAGGATCCGCTGGCGGAGATGCTGCTCGCAGGTGATGTGCGCGACGGTTCGCAGGTCAAGATCTCGGCAGGCAAGGACGGCCTCACATTCAACGGCAAGGCCGCGTCGATCGCGGACCAGGACGATGAAGGCATGATCTGAGGCCGTGATCCGAGGCGGCGGCGGACATCAGGGCGAAGCGAGGACTGAGATTCAGTCGAACGAGGAAAGCATGGCGACGGACGAAATCAGGGAGAACATGGAGGTCGTCGGCTTCGATGGCGATCATCTGGGCACGGTGGACTGCGTCGAAGGTGATCGTATCAAGCTCAAGAAGCGCGACGGCGGTCCGCACAAGAAGCATCACCACTATATCGGCCTCGATCTCGTCAACAACATCGAGGGCCACAAGGTTCGGCTTTGCTGCGACGCCGACATGGCCAGGCTTTTCGAGGACTGATGGCGTGGCAGCAGGGGAGCGTGTCGACGTCTCCCGGGACGCCGAAGACAATGTCGGACTAGTCGGAAATTGAACAGGAGAACCAACTCATGGCGGACCAGATCAAAGGGAATATGGAAGTCATCGGCGCGGACGGCGTTCACGTCGGCACAGTCGATCGTGTCGAGGGCGATCGCATCAAGCTCAAGAAGTCCGACAGTTTTGCTCATCACGAAGGCCATCATCACTACATTGAAATGGGCTTCGTAGCGGGTGTCGAAGGCGACAAGGTTCGTCTCTCCGCCAATGCGGATATTGCCGTCACGCTGGAGGAGGAGAAGTCGGGGCGGCCGGTCAAGCTGTGACTGCCGATTATATCGCTCGCGCGGACGCGAGAGACGGATTGTCCGGCTTGGGCCGGGCAGGCGCGCGGAAAGCCGGCGCTCCCGTGCAAGCTGTTGACGTCATGACGCCTGTACTCCGGCGCGTCGCATACGCGATCCCGGAGCGGCGGACGATAGGCTTGGTGTTTCAGGAAGGTTGGTAAAATGGAAGAGTACGATCTCTACATCAATGTGAAGAAGCCCGCGATCGGACTGTATGTGCGCAAGGGCGCAGATCTCCCTGACCTTGCGGACAAGGGCGATTGGTTGTTCGACGGCACTTGTGCCCAGGACCTGGTGCCCTCGAGTGTCATCTTGGGCGTGAAAGCTGACGGCCACGCTTTTCGGGACATGGATTAGAGACCTTTCAGAGGTCACCAAAGGAGCAAAGTGTGCCGTCTGCTGTTCCGCAACCGGTCGTCGCGCGTCTCACGCGGGCAGCCATCTTCCTGGTCGTGACGGTCAATTCGGGACCGGAAAGCGACGTCGCCGTGCGTGGTCTGTGCGCGGACCTGTCCTCGCTGTTACGGGCCGTCGGCTTCCGTGACCTCGAGGGGCGGTTGTCGTGCGTCATGGGCATAGGTTCCAACGTCTGGGACCGGCTGTTTGGCGCGCCGCGACCGAAGGGTCTGCATCCGTTTCGAGAGATTCGTGGCGTGCATCATGCGGTTTCGACGCCGGGCGATCTTCTCTTCCATATCCGTTCCACTCGCATGGATATGTGTTTCGAGCTCGCAGCGCAGATCATGTCACGGCTCGGCAACGTCGTGACCGTTGTCGACGAGGTGCACGGCTTCAAGTACTTCGACGACCGCGATCTGATGGGCTTTGTCGATGGGACGGAAAACCCTGTCGGCGCCGACGCTGAACGCGCAACCGTTGTCGGCGAGGAGGATGCGCCCTTCGCCGGCGGAAGTTACGTCATCGCGCAGAAGTATCTGCATGATTTGGCGCGCTGGAATGCAGTGCCGGTCGAGCAACAGGAAAACATCATCGGTCGACACAAGCTCTCCGATATCGAGCAATTGGATGCGGCGAAGGCGCCATATGCGCACAACGTCCTGACGACCATTGTCGAGGATGGAGATCAGCTGGAAATCGTTCGCGACAACATGCCGTTCGGCGAGTTCGGAAAGGGCGAGTTCGGCACCTACTTCATCGGATACGCGCGATCGCCGCATCGTATCGAGCAGATGCTCGATAACATGTTCGTCGGCCGGCCGCCGGGAAACTACGACAGACTGCTGGACTTCAGCCGCGCCGTGACCGGCGCACTGTTCTTCGTGCCATCGGCGAGCTTCCTCGACGACGTCGAGCCGGAACTTGCGCCGAAGGTGCCGGCTGCCAAATCCAAATGATGGAAATCCGTGCAATTTCGACATGGCGACGAGGTGATCGAGGCAGTCTCGTAACCGCACAGTCCCCGCATGCTTGACCTTGACGTGTACGAAGACGAACGCGATGTGGTGGTCCTTGCCGACCTGCCTGGCCTTAACGAAGACGAGATCGAGGTCATGGTCGACGGTGACGTGCTCACCATTCTCGCCGAACCGAGCCTCGGACGGCACAAGTCGGAAGGCCGTTGTCGCGTGGGACGCTCGTTCAGATTCTTGGGCGTCATGCGGCTGCCATGTTCGGTCGACCCCGATCGAATGCAAGTTGATTTCGATGACGGTGTGCTGACGGTGCGGCTGCCGAAGCGAAAAGCCCGAGAGCAGAGCTGAGCGCGACGCGATCTGGCCGACGGATCGCTGACCGGTTCGTCGTTACGCTCGCCGACCGATTCATCCCTCCTCTGGGGTGACGTCAGCCTGTCAGGACGAGGCGGATCAGGCCGGCGACCAATCCGAGCGCGATGACGCTCGCGGCCCAAATCGCGGCCATCCAGGCCAGCCGCTTCCAGAGCGGAAGCTGGCTCTCCATCAATGGTATCCGTGGACGCCGGCCTTGCCTCGGAACACCCAATAGGCCCAGCCCGTATAGGCGAGGATAACCGGGACGATGACCAGCGCGCCGACCAGCATGAAGGACTGGCTCTCGGGCGGTGCGGCCGCATCCCAGATCGTGACCGCGCGGGGGACGATATAGGGATAGATGCTGATGCCGAGACCGAGAAAGCCGAGCAGGAACAGCGCGAGTGCCATCGCGAAAGGCAGCCGCTCGAAATCGCGCTTAAGGCCCCAGAACAGGGTCGCCGCACAGATCGCGACCAGCAGCGGCACTTGCGCGGTGAGCAGCACGCCGGGTAGCGCAAACCAGCGCCGCCAGTAATCGTAATGCAGGAAAGGCGTCGCTGCGCTCACCGCCGCAAGCGCAGCGAGCGTCCCGAGACCGAGCCAGAAGGCGAGGCGGCGCGCGTGGCGCTGGCTCGTTCCTTCGGTCTTCCAGATCAGCCAGGTTGCGCCCAGCAGGGCATAGCCGATGACGACGGCAATCCCGGTCAGCAGGCTGAATGGGCTTAGCCAGTCGAGCCAGCCGCCTGCATAGGCATCATTCTCCACCCGGACGCCCTGCAATATCGCGCCGAGCGTGATGCCCTGTGCCAGTGCTGCAACCACCGAGCCCAGAGAAAAGGCCATGTCCCACAACGCACGGTGGCCAGCGTCCCGCCAGCGGAATTCGAATGCGACGCCGCGGAACACGAGGCCGAGCAGCATCGCGATGATCAGCGGATAGGTCGCCGGGAGAATGATGGCATAGGCGAGCGGGAAAGCTGCGAACAGCCCGCCGCCGCCCATCACGAGCCAGGTCTCGTTGCCGTCCCACACCGGCGCGATCGAGTTCATCGCCTGATCGCGCTCGTCGCCGATCGAAAAACTCGGGAACAGGATGCCGATGCCGAGGTCGAAGCCGTCCATCACGACATAGGCCATCACGGCGAAGCCGATGATCGCCGCCCAGAAGATGGTGAGGTCGATGCTGATCATGGCATTTACTCCCCAGCTGTCAGCGGCGCGCCGACACCTGCCGCCGGGGTGATGCCGGCCGCGCGCTGCGGCAGGTTCGGCAGCTCCGGCTCCTTCCGCTCCGGCGCCTTGGCCATCAGCCGGAGCAGATAATAGGTGCCGGCCCCGAACGCGCTGAAATAGACCAGCACGAAAGCGATGAGCGAGGCGGCGACCGCGGGGGCAGCAAGCGGCGAATGCGATTCCGCGGTGCGCAGCAGGCCGTACACCGTGAAGGGTTGGCGGCCGACTTCGGTCGTGACCCATCCGGCGATCACGGCGATGAAGCCTGCCGGCCCCATCGCAACCGCGACGCGATGCAGCCAGCGCCAGTCGTAGAGCCTGCCGCGCGCGCGGGCGAAGAGGCTCCAGAGGCCGACACCGAGCATCGCAAACCCCAACGCCACCATGATCCGGAACGACCAGAACACGATATGCGCAGGCGGCCAGTCCTCGCGCTGGAAGTCGGTGAGGCCCTGAAGCGGCGCATATGGATCATGCTTCAGGATCAGCGATCCGATGTGAGGTATCGAGACTTCGTAACGGACCCGCGCCTCGTCGTTGCTTGGGAAGCCGAACAGGATCAGCGGGGCGCCATTCGGACTCGGCTGATAGTCGCCCTCCATCGCCAGCACCTTGGCCGGCTGATGTTCCAGCGTGTTGAGCCCATGCGCGTCGCCGGCCAGGATCTGGATCGGCGCGACGATCGCGGCCATCCACATCGCCATCGAGAACATCTTGCGCGCGCCCGGATTGTCGCGGTCCCTGAGCAGATGCCAGGCGCCGACGGCGCCGACGACGAAAGCAGTGGTGAGATAGGCCGCGATCACGGTATGGACGAGGCGAAATGGAAAGCTCGCCGTAAAGATGATCGGCAGCCAGGAGTCGGCGGGCACGAACTGCCCCTTGGCGTTGATCGCAAAGCCCGCGGGCGTCTGCATCCAGCTGTTCACCGCGATGATCCAGGTCGCCGAGATCAGCGTGCCGAGCGCCACCATGCAGGTCGCGAAGAAATGCAGGCCCTTGCCGACCTTGCTGATGCCGAACAGCATGACGCCGAGGAAGCCGGCTTCGAGGAAGAACGCTGTCAGCACCTCATAGGCCATGAGAGGACCGATGATCGGTCCTGCCTTGGTGGAGAACACCGACCAGTTGGTGCCGAACTGGTAGGACATGACGACGCCCGACACCACGCCCATGCCGAACGTGACCGCGAAGATCTTGAGCCAGTAGCGGTAGAGATTGGCGTAGACGCCTTCTCCCGTCTTCAGCCAGAGCGCCTCCAGCACCATCAGGTAGCTCGCGAGCCCGATCGAGAAGGCCGGGAAGATGAAATGGAAGGAGACGGTGAACGCGAACTGCGCACGCGCCAGGATTACCGGGTCGAGTTGCCCAAGCAATGTTGCCTCCCTATGAAACCGAAGCTCTCCGCAACCTGTGGCGTCGCCCGTTAGGCGACGACACGAACCGGAATCGACTTGGCGGCCGGCGTGCCGCTGATCTTGTCGTAATATTCCAGCGGCAGCAGCGGGTTCAGCTCCGGGTAGTATCCCGCGACCGCACCGCGCGGCATCGGATAGTCCAGCACCGTGAGACCCTCGACCCGACGCCGCACGCCGTCATCGCTGATCGTCTCGAGCGCGATGCGCGCGCCCGAAGCGAGCCCTCTCGCCGCCCGGTCATCGGCGTTCATGAACAGCACCATGCGGTCGTTGTAAACGCCGCGATAGCGGTCGTTATAGCTGTAGATCGTGGTGTTGAACTGGTCGTGCGAACGGACTGTCGCCAATCGCAACATCGCCGGATCGGAAACCGGAGCATTGACCTCGAGGCCGGGCATCAGCAGGAAATTGGCCTTGCCGTTGGGGGTCGGCCAGACCAGCCGGCGCGGCGGCACGCCGAGGTGGAAGCCCTGCGGGCGTTTGATTCGCTCCGAGAAGTCGCTGTAGATCTCGGGATAGACCTCCGCGATCTTGTCGCGGATCAGACTGTAGTCTTCGATATAGCTCTCCCACGGAATCTTGCTGTCGGGAATCGTCGCGCGTGCCATCCGGCAGACGATCTCGACCTCCGGGAGCAGATCGGGGCTTGCCGGCGCCAGCACGCCGCGCGAAGCCGTGACGGTGGACATCGAGTCCTCGATCGTCACGAACTGCTCGCCGGCCAGGGTGTAGATGGCCTCGGACCGCGCGACCACCGGCAGGATCAGCGCATCACGCCCGTGGACGAGATGTCCGCGATTGAGCTTGGTGTTGATGCCGACCGTCAGGGCGAGCTTCCTCATTGCCGCGTATGATCGCTCGGTATCGGGGACCGCACGGACGAAGTTGCCGCCCATGCCGATGAAGACCTTGGCCGTGCCGTTCTGCATCGCCTCCACCGTCTCGACGGTGTGGTGGCCGTGTCCGCGCGGCGGCTCGAAGCCGAACACGTCGCGCACGCGGTCGAGATAGTCGTCGGTCGGCTTCTCGTCGATGCCGACGGTGCGGTCGCCCTGGACGTTCGAATGGCCGCGGATCGGCGCGATGCCGGCGCCGGGCTTGCCGAAATTGCCCTTGATCAGCAGCAGATTCACGACTTGCTGAAGCAGCCGCGATCCTTCCTGGTGCTGGGTCAGTCCCATCCCGTAGCAGATCATTGTCGCCCGCGAGCGCATGTAGATCTCGGCGCAGCGGCGGATCTGTGCCTCCTCGATGCCGGAAGTCTCGACAATGTCGGGCCACGACTGGGCCAGAACATCCTCTCGGATCAGATCGAACCCGACAGTGTGCTCGCGGATGAAGTCGTGATCGAGGACCGTCTCGCCCTGCGCTTCGCGCTCGAACATCACCTTCATCACGCCCTTGAACAAGGCGAGATCGCCGCCGATCTTGATGTGAACGAACTCGCTGGCGATCGGGGTCGATCCGAAGGTCGCCATCTGAATGACATCCTGCGGCTCGGTGAAGCGGATCAGTGCGCGCTCCGGCATCGGATTGACGGCCACGATCGGCACGCCACGCTTTCGCGCCTCGACCAGGTTGGTCATCATGCGCGGCGAGTTGGTGCCGGTGTTCTGCCCGATCACGAAGATGGCTTCGGCGTGCTCGAAGTCTTCCATCACCACGGTGCCCTTGCCGACGCCGATCGAGGGCGGCAAGCCGCGGCTGGTCGGCTCGTGGCACATGTTCGAGCAGTCGGGGAAGTTATTGGTGCCGAACGCGCGGACGAAGATCGAATACAGGAACGCCGCTTCGTTGGGCGTGCGTCCCGAGGTGTAGAATTCCGCGTGGTGTGGGCTCTTGAGCGCACGCAAGTGATCTCCGATCATCGTGAAGGCTTCGTCCCACTCGCATGGCACATAGCGATCGGAAGCCGCGTCGTAGCGCATTGGTTCGGTCAGGCGGCCTTGCATCTCGAGCCAGTAGTCCGACTTCTCCATCAGTTCGGACACGGTGTGGCTTGCAAAGAACTCCCGCGTGACCCTGCGTTTGGTCGCCTCGAACGCCAGCGCCTTGGCGCCGTTCTCGCAGAACTCCAGCGTCTTCTTGCAGTCAGGATCGGGGAAAGCGCAGCTCGGACATTTGAAGCCGCCGGGCTGGTTCATCGCCAGCAATGCGCGAGATCCTTTGGTGACGACGCTCTGCTCGAGCAGCACCTTGGCGGTTGCGCCGGCTGCGCCCCAGCCGCCCGCAGGATGATGATAGGCCTTGTAACGAGGCTTGTGGTCGGTCATTGCAAGCACTCCCCAGTCATCCGCGATGCCGGAAGTAGATCATGCTATCATATTGATTTCTATGGACATTTTGTCCCTTTGCGCGGACAAAATGTCCGACGTCGAAAGCGCATCGCGCTCTAAGTGACTGAGCAGACTTCATTCCGAAATTGGCGCGGAGGTTGCTTCAGTACGCCCCGTTGAATCGGGGAGACTGCGTGAACCACCAATCGTCCATGTCGGAAGGTCGCTTCCGACGATGTCCAAACTTGATCGTGGCGACCGATGTGCTCGGCATCGCCGGTGACGATACGCGCGCGGCGTCAGGCTCGAGCTGCAATCTCGAAGAGGGCTCCAGCGTGCCGCGGAGGTCGACATGATTGTGCGCTCCAAGCCCGGCTTCAGGGACATCGTGTTTGCGGTCAACGGCTCGATCCTGCCGCGGATCGCGCCGCATCTGGTCGCAATTGCCTTGATCAGCGTTCTCGCAGTGCTCGCCGCAATGGAGCATCCGGGCATTTTTGCGCGGATCAGCGCCGTTCCCTTCACGCTGATCGGCATCGCGCTATCCGTCTTCATGAGCTTCCGGAACAGTGCCTGTTATGAGCGCTGGTGGGAAGGCCGGGAGCTCTGGGGCAAGCTGATCATCGCCTGTCGCTCGTTCGCGCGTCAGACCTCCACCCTCGATGATGACGAGCGGCGCGTGCTGCTCCGCGGCCTGTGCGGCTTCTGTGCCGGGCTGGCGGCGCGCTTGCGCGGTGAGGACGAACTGGCGGCGATCGGACATTGGCGCGACATCGATGCCGCGTCAGGCGGGCCCAACCCGACCAATACCGTGCTCGACCAGATCGGAACGCAGTGCCTGACATTGATGAAGCGGGACCGGATTGAGCCGATCCACTATTCCGTCCTCGAGGGGCAGCTGAGCGCGCTCTCCGACGTGCAGGGCGGATGCGAACGCATCGCATCCACACCCGTGCCGTTCGCCTATTCCCTGCTGCTGCACCGGACCGCCCTGATCTTCTGCGTGACGCTGCCGTTCGCGCTTGCCGGATCGCTGGACTGGTGGACGCTGCTGCCAGTCTTGCTGGTCGCATACACCTTCTTCGGCCTCGACGCGCTCGGCCATCAACTCGAGGATCCGTTCGGACTGGAGCCGAACGCTCTCCCGCTGGATGCTATGCGGCGGATGATCGAACGCGAGATTCTATTCCTGCTCGGAGAGCGGGATCTTCCCGCGCCGATCGAGGCGCGCGACAATGTGCTGAAGTAGGCGGAACATCTGATCCAGGCAAGTTACCGCGAGATCCCCTTCGAACGCGCAACGCCTCGACCTTCATATGAAGGTTGCCATCAGCATATACTGAATGAGCGTATCCGAGTGGGATCGAGGTCCAGGAGGTGCCATATGACGATGAATGAACTCGCTGACGCGCTCGAAAAGATCGACGAGGATGCGTTTGCCTCTTTCCTCCTCGAGTATGAGATCACTCACGATGACGGACCCGAGGCCATGAAGACGATGATCGTCGAGGCGCTTCGGTTCGCGGACGCGCACGGCTTTCATGCGAGCCGACCGCCTCTCGACGAGGCCGATTAGGCTCGGGACAGATTCATTCGCAATGGAGATGCCGAGCGCGTGCCTCACAAAAGCGTGCGCGGGGCAGGTGAGGCATCGCCGATGGACAGCCTGTCCTCAATGGCACGGACAAAATGTCCGTTGTCGCCAGGCGTCTCGCTTCCAAGCCATTGACATTGTTTCTGTGCCCAAGTTGGCGCATTCTTTGCCATCAGGACTTTCGATGCCCTGGCGGATCGGAAACTCCTGTTGGTTCGAACAATCCGGTAGAGCGCAACGTTGAACGTCATTGATAGCGACAAGGAGGAACCACAATGTCCAAGGATCATGACAAGGCCTCCCACGGATCACAGGACGCACGCCGGCACAAGATCGACCATCAGACCCGAAACGAATGGCTTCACAGGGACGCTGGCCTACAAGCCTTGTGGCAGGCCTCCGGGATGTCGCGAGACGAGTTCATCCAGCACAACGAAGGGGTGATCGACAAGGTTATAAGCGATAACCTTGATGCGAACCGTTAACTGGAAACGGTGCATTGGAGCAGGCTGCATGGCAGCGTAGGTTTCGCTGAATCGAGCCAGCTGCCAGGCCGTCCAACCATGTGTGAGGACACGCCATGACTGCTGGCAGCCGCACTTCCGATTTCTGGCCGGCGCTTTCCAGCCCGGCCTTCGAGCCCACGCGATATCTCCTCCACATAGCGTTGCAGGCCGTTGGCAAGCTCAAGCTGGCCGAACCGTTTCAGGCGCAGTGGGCCGAAGTGCCGTTGTGGCTCAGCGCCAGAGGGCTGACCACCGGCCCGATCCGTTATGCCGGTGGCGCTTACGAGGTCCGCGCGGACTTCATCTCGCACGAGCTGCAGTGGCTTACGAGTTCGGGCGCATCGGGACAATTGCCGCTGGGGCCAACATCCGTTGCCGCGCTCGTCGAGGCTCTGCTCGGTCAGCTACGTGGCGCCGGCATTGACGCTTCAATCAGCCTCCTGCCGCAGGAGCGACCCCGTCCGATCCCCTTCAATGAGGACAAGGAACCGCGCCCCTACGATCGCGACCTGGTCAACGCGTGGTGGCGCATCCTCCTCAGCACGCAACGCGTTCTCCAGATCTTTCAGGGCCGGTTCACAGGCAAGACGCAACCCATCGGCCTGATGTGGGGGACGTTGGACATTCGCGTGGTGTTCTACAACGGCAAGCCGGTCACACCCGCGCAAGATATCGGCTTCATCAGGCGCAATGCGATGAATGCGGAGTTGATCGAGATGGGGTGGTGGTCGGGCGATGCCTCCTATCCAAGGCCCGCGTTCTACTCCTTCACGTACCCGCAACCGAAAGGCATCGAGAACGCCAAGGTCGCTCCGGCCGCCGCCCGCTGGGACGTCGGCATGGGCGAGTTCCTTCTCGACTACGATGACCTTCGCCAGTCCAGTGATCCCGAACGAGACCTGCTGAGCTTCCTCGAATCCACCTATCACGCTGGCGCAACCGCTGCAGGGTGGGATTCCGGGCTGTTGGGTGGCGGCCGGCCGGAGTGACACGCGACCTTGCACCCACAATTGGTAGGTTTTGGCCCAGGATGCTCAAATATGCCTTATCTTTCCACGGGGATTGACTGACACTCTCTCCGCCACCCCACGCCAGAGCTCGGTCTGAGTGTCGGTTTGTTGGCGGCCAGCTAGTTCATTCGCGAACGAAGGTTTTGATTCTGCTCAGGTGGCCGCATCAGTCTGCGACCTTATCGAAGTCGCACGCCATGAGTGCGGTTTCGGCCAGGCTGACGATGTCCACCCGCAGATCCGTGGTGGTCCCCTGACCGATAATGCCTTGTAGCGTCAGTTCTCCTGTGAGCGCTTCGATCATCCGTTTCATGCGGCGCTGGTACTTGATGCTCGAGCATTCGTTGTCGTGACTGAACATGTCGCAGGCTGCAATATGCTCTTTATCGATGAATCGCCGGGGATCCAAAAAGGACATGTCCAATGGACATCGATTCCCGAAAAGGTGCTGTCGGACCAAATTGGGAGTGATTTTGGGACATGGCCGATCGGGATTTTTGGCTGACGCCGTCGGCCGGTCGGGGCAAGTTCGCTGCAGCGTCAGTCCTTGAGCAACCGCCGCAACAGCTTGCCGGCCGGTGAGCGCGGCAACTCGGTAACGAAGCTGACATCGCGCGGTACCTTGTAAGGCGCCATGTTCTGGCGCGCCCATGCCACGAGCTGGGCGGTGTCCAGTTCGGCACGCGGGACCAGGACGATGAAGGCCTTGACCACCTCGCCCTTGGTTGCGTCGGGCGCGCCGATCACGGCTGACGCCGCCACGTCGGGGTGCTTGTTCAGAATCGATTCGACCTCTTCCGGGAAGACGCTGTAGCCGGAGACCTTGATCATCTCCTTGAAGCGTCCCATGAAGGTCAGATAGCCCTCGGCATCGAGGCGGCCCATGTCGCCGGTGTGCAGCCAGCCATTGCGCAGCGCCTCCGCGGTCGCATCGGGACGATTGCGGTAGCCCTTGAATACGCCCGGGCCGCGGATCACGATTTCGCCCGGGACGCCGGCTGGTTGGTCTGTGCCGGAGTCGGGATCGACGATCCGGATCTCGTTGCCGGGCACCGGCCTGCCATGGGTGCCCCAGCGTATTGCGTTGCGCGGCATGAAGGTGTCGACCGTGTGGGTCTCGGTCAGCCCATACGCCGCTTCGAAGCTCTCGCAGTTCGACGCGACGGCCTGCCACTGCCTGGCAAGCGCTTCGGTCCAGTCGATACCGAAACTGGTCACGGGATTGACACGGAGGCTCCTCAGTTCGAAGTCGGAAATGTTCGGGAGCTGCGTGATCGCGACGTTCATCGGCGCCACGCTATACCACCAGCTTACCTGATAGCGGTCGATCGCCTGTGCCGTCACGAGCGGATCGAACCGGTACAGCAGCACGGACGTCGCGCCGGCGTAGATCGGTGCATTCACGCCCATCACCATGCCGGCGATGTGATAGAGCGGCGCGATCGAGAGCAGGACGTCATCGGCGCCGATCCCGTTGCAGTTCACGGTCGCGGCCGTCTTGAAGATGACGTTGCGATAGGACAGCATCGCTCCCTTGGGCCGGCCCGTGCTGCCCGACGTGTAGATCATCAGCGCCGTATCGTTCATGTCGATCGCGACATCGCGGGGCGACGCGCCGCTTGCAGCGACGGAGAGGAAGTCTTCAATTTCGCCGGCCGTACCGGCCGGCTCGGAGCCGGGTGCGAGCAGTTCATCCGGAACGCCGATCGGTGGCCGCTCGGGCAGCAGGTCCGGGTAGCGGACCACGAAGACATGCTCGAGCTTCGTCTTGTCGCGGACCTGAGCTACGATCGGCAATAGTGGTTCGGCCGCGACGATCACGCGCGCGCCGAGATCGTCGAGCTGGTAGGCGAGCTCGTGCTCCTTGTTCAGCGCCCCGCAGGGCGAGGCAATGGCGCCGATCTTCTGGATGCCGAATTGCGCCATTAGGTATTGCGGACAATTGTTCATGAACAGTGCGACCGGATCGCCTTTGGCGACGCCGAGCTGTTGCAGGCGCGCCGCGAATGCATCACTCGCGCGGTCGAGCTCGAGGAACGTGATGGCACGGCCATACCAGATGCAGGCCGGTTTCTCCGGCCGCTCACGGGCATGCCTCCGCAGCATTTCGTGCAGCGGTCGTTCGAGGTTGTCGTTGGAAGCGCTCATGGTCATTGTCGCCAGGCTTATGTGCTCATATCGAGACGGAAAGGTGCAAACGGGCCGTTCAGGAGTTATATTAGGACATTGGTACACCCGGCTTGCCTCATCTGGCTCCTGCGTGCAGGACAGGCGGGAAAAGCGCTGCCATCCCCGCAAGGTGGTTGCGGCGAAGTCTGGATTTCGGATTGAGTGAGCGATCTGCATGAGGAACACCAGGATGCGATCCTATCCGCGTCGCGTCAACTTCGAGAGCGGGGACGTCGAGTTTCGGTTGATGGGGCCTGCCGACGAGGCCGCCGTCCTGGAGTTTGCCAACGCGCTTGCCGTGCACGACATGCTGTTCCTGCCGCGGAATATCCGCGAGCCGAAGGTACTCTCGGCATGGATCAAGGAGATCGAGCGCGGTTCGATCGTCAGCCTGCTGGTGGTCAAGGACGACATCGTTGTGGGGTGCGGCACGATCGTGCGGGACCCCATGTCGTGGTCGGCCCATGTCGGCGAGATCAGGACCGTGATCGCCTCGCATGTGCGCGGCACCGGCATCGGACGGGCTCTTTCCAATGAGGCGTTTGACCTCGCGCTGTCGATGGGCCTGGAACGCCTGACCGTACAGATGACGTCCGACCAGACCCGCGCGATCGCGATTTTCGAAGCACTCGGCTTCCGCGCCGAGGCTCTGTTGCGCGACCAGGTGAAAGACCTTCAGGGCAAGACGCACGACATCGTGGTGCTTGGCGTCAGCGTGGCGGATGTGCAGAAGCTCGAACCGGGCGGCTCGTCCGGAGCGATCGACTAGCACGGGGGACTGGCCGAGGAACGGCTTCGCCGTCCTCGCACCGTTTGCATCCATGACGGCAACGGTCGCGGCCATGCCGGCTTTCCCGGGCTGGATCTTCGTCCCGCCAGTGTTGCAAAAAATGCAACAAAAACTGGACGACACGATCATTGATGCAAGATGCTTTCTCCCCGATGCTGCGCGGGCAAGTTGGTTCACCGTTCACCGCATTGCCTCGCAATCATCTTCTGGAGGTGTCCAGCATCATGACGTCGACCTCTTCGCCTTCCACAGACCTCGCCGCCCAGGCGGTCAATCCCGCAAGCACCGGCAAGCTCACGCTGTTCGTTGCCGTTCTGATCATCGTTGCCGTCGCCGAGACGATCGGGATCGTCCAGTTCCAGATCGGACCGGGCAAGGTGCTGCTTCAACCGATGGTGTGGGCGCTGCTGATCGCGGCCGCATGGGGCCTCTCAGCGTGTTATCTTCCGGCCGCCGCGCGGATCGGGCCCGGCCTGCAGACCTATGCGGGACAACTGCTCAACGCGGGCCTGCTGCTGTTCGTGATCAAGATGGCTTTCACTGTCGGCGGCGCGCTGCCGGAGGTGCAGAAGGCCGGCTGGGCGTTGATCTTCCAGGAGCTCGGCCACACCTTCGGCACGCTCGTCCTCGGCCTGCCGATTGCGCTCCTGCTCGGGGTCAAGCGCGAAGCGGTCGGCGCGACCTTCTCGATCGGCCGTGAAGGCAACATGGTGATCATCGGCGAGAAATACGGCATGAACTCCGCCGAAGGGCGCGGCGTGCTGGCCGAGTACATCACCGGCACCGTGCTCGGCGCGCTGTTCATCGCGCTATTGGCCGGCTTCGTCGCCAGTTTGCACATCTTCGATCCGCGGTCGCTCGCGATGGGCGCCGGCGTCGGTTCGGGCAGCATGATGGCGGCCGCGATCGGCACCATCAACGGCCACAGTCCGCCCGAGATGGCGAAGGAGCTGATTGCGATCGCCTCGGCGGCGAACCTGATGACCGCCGTTCTCGGCTTCTATTTCGCTTTGTTCTTCTCGCTGCCGGTGTGCTCCTGGCTGTATGACAGGCTGGAGCCCGTGCTCGGCCGGTTCTCGAACTTCCCGTCGGGAAACCTCGGGCCCTCGATCGCCAGCGCCGGCGAGACCAAGCACGGCACGTTCGGCTTCTCCGACTCGCTGCTCGCCTGGATCACCGTCGCGGGCGGCGTCCTGATCGGCAATTCGCTCACTTACAAGGTTCCGCTGCTGGAATCGGGCGCAAGTCTGCTGGTCGTGCTCGCGGTCGTGCTGCTGGTCGACGTCCTTGCCCGTCTGCTGTCGAAAGTGCCGCACATCCTGATCCTGGTCGTGGTCACCACCGTGCTCGGTATTCCCGGCCTGCTGCCGTTCTCCAACGCGATGATCGGCTCGGTCGACAAGCTCAACTTCCTGGCCTTCACGACCCCCGTGCTGACGCTCGCCGGCTTCTCGGTCGCCAAGGATCTTCCGATCTTCAGGAAGCTGAGCTGGCGTATCGTGGTGGTCTCGCTGACGGCCGCTTCGGGCACATTCCTCGGTGCGACATTGATCGCCGAATTCTTCCATCGCTAACCAACGACAGGTGGACCAACGCATGTCAAAGAAGTTTGGAATCGCCGACGATATCTGTGCCCGGATGCTGGATTGGCGTCATGATATCCATGCCAACCCGGAAATCGCGTTCCAGGAGCACCGCACCGCCCAGCTCGTGGCCGATGCGCTGATGGAGATGCAGATCCCGGTCCATCGCGGCCTCGGCGGAACCGGCGTGGTCGGAACGCTGAAGAATGGCGAAGGCCCGACGATCGCGCTGCGCGCCGACATGGACGCGCTTGATCTCCAGGAACTCGGGGACCGCGTCCACAAGTCAACCCGCGCCGGCAAGATGCACGGCTGTGGCCATGATGGCCATACCACAATGCTGCTTGGGGCTGCCGTGCAGCTCGCCCGTCACCGGCCGTTCCGCGGTACCGTCCATTTCGTTTTCCAGCCCGCCGAGGAGAACGAAGGCGGCGGCAAGAAGATGGTCGAGGAAGGGTTATTCAAGATGTTTCCGGCCGACGCGGTCTACGGGATGCACAACATTCCGAATATCCCGCGCGGAAAATTCGCGATCCGGACCGGCATTGCGACGGCCTTCCTCGATACCTTCGAGATCGTGGTGACCGGGAGCGGTTGTCATGCCGCGACGCCGGAGAAGGGCATCGACCCGATCCTGGTGTCGGCCGATCTCGTCTCCGCTCTGCAAGGCATCGTGAGCCGCCGCATCGGCGCAATGGACGCCGCTGTCGTGAGCGTTACCCAGATCCACGGCGGCGACACCTGGAACGTGGTGCCCGAAACCGTTACACTACGTGGCACGGTGAGAACGCTGGACGCCGAGATACAGGATCAGGTCGAGGCCGCCATGAAGCAGGTCTGCGCCGGCGTGGCGCAAACCCATGGCGCAAAGATCGATCTGAGCTACATGCGAGGTTATCCGGGGGTGATCAACACGCCAGCGGAAACCGATGCCGCCGCGTCGGCAGCCGCAAACCTCGTCGGCGTCGAACAGGTGCAAACCGACATCAAGCCGGCGATGGGATCGGAGGATTTCGCCTTCATGCTGCAAGAGCGCCCGGGCGCTTACATCTGCATCGGTGCGGGCGAGACCGCCAATGATCCGCCGTTGCACAATCCATACTACGATTTCAATGACGCCATCCTGCCGCTCGGCGCCGCTTATTGGGTCGAGCTGGTAAAGCAACAACTGCCTGCTGCCTGATGCTTTCGGTCTTCGACATATTCAAGATCGGCATCGGCCCCTCGAGTTCGCATACGGTGGGGCCGATGCGCGCGGCCGGACAATTCGTCCGCGCGCTCGAGCGCGATGGCCTTCTTTCGAGGACGGCGCAGGTCCGCGCCGACCTCTATGGCTCGCTGGGTGCGACCGGGCGCGGGCATGCGACCGATCTCGGCGTGATCCTCGGCCTGCTCGGCGAAAGGCCCGATACGGTCGATCCGGCCCAGGTGGCGCCGCAGCTTGCGGATATCCGGCGCTCCGGCGAGTTGCGGCTGCTCAATGTTCACCCGGTCCCGTTCCGGCGCGGGCGCGATATCATCTTCCAGCCCGACAGCGCGCTGCCGGAACACCCCAACGGAATTCGTCTTGTGGCGTTCACGGCCGACGGCAGTCTGCTGGCGGAGCGCTATTACTTCTCGATCGGTGGCGGATTCGTGATCGAACGTGGCTTGGGCGACGTGGCTGGCGGCGCAGGCGTCGAGCTTCCGGTTTGGCCGTATCCGTTCGGAACCGGCGCCGAGCTGGTCGCACGCGCGCAGTCGAGCGGCCGCTCGATCGCCGACATGGTGCTCGCCAATGAGTGCGTGCATCGCACCGACGCTGACGTCCGTTCCGGCCTCCTGAAGATCTGGGAGACGATGAAGCAATGCGTCGACCGCGGCTTCGGGATCGACAATGCTAGCACGGCTGAACCGCTGCCTGGGCCGCTGAACATTCGGCGTCGCGCGCCGGCTCTCTATCGCGAACTGTCGGCCCGCAACAGCGACACCGAGAGCGTCGACCCGCTGGCGGCGATGGATTGGGTCAACGCCTTCGCGATGGCGGTGAACGAGGAGAATGCAGCGCGCGGACGGATCGTGACGGCGCCGACCAACGGCGCCGCCGGCGTGATCCCGGCGGTGCTGCATTACTACGTCAAGTTCTGTCCGGGCGCGGCCGATGACGGCGTCGTTACCTTCCTGCTCACCGCGGCTGCGATCGGCATGCTCTACAAGGCGAATGCCTCGATCTCCGGCGCGGAAGTTGGCTGTCAGGGCGAGGTCGGCGTCGCTTGCTCGATGGCCGCAGGCGGCCTGACGGCCGTGCTCGGCGGTGCGCCGGCCCAGGTCGAGAACGCCGCCGAGATCGGGATGGAGCACAATCTCGGTCTCACTTGCGATCCGGTTGGGGGCCTCGTGCAGATTCCTTGCATCGAGCGCAATGCGATGGGGGCCGTCAAGGCCATCAACGCCGCCCGAATGGCACTGCGTGGCGACGGCAAGCACTATGTCTCGCTTGATGCCGTCATCAAGACGATGCTGCAGACCGGCGAAGACATGAAGTCCAAATACAAGGAGACGTCGCTGGGCGGGCTCGCGGTGAATGTTGTGGAGTGCTGACCAGAGGCACGGCGGCGCCGACGAAATACCTCGCGACCGAATTCGGCATCGCTGGATACGACCCGCTGCGCGCTGCCCGTTGCTGGGGATAGGGGTAGCCGGCCAGCTGCCGCCGGCATTGCGAATGATTTCGATTTAAGCAAGACTCCAAGCCTAGGGAGGAATACGACCATGAGCGCTGGAAGGCGTCTGCGAGACGCCGTGCCGGAATGTCAATTGCCGCCGGATTTCGACCAGCATGTGTATTCGGCGCAGTTGATTGCTGCCATCATCGCCGAGCTCGGCAGGCAACAGGTTCGATCGTCAGTGGCACTGGCGGGCACCGGCTTGACCGAGGATCAGCTCGAAGCTCACACGACGCGTATCTCGTACCGGCAGATCGACATCGTGGTTCGCAATGCATTGCGGCTGTCGAACGAACCGACCGTTGCACTCCATGCCGGACAGCGCATGCGGGTGACGGCGCACGGAATGTACGGATATGCTTTGCTGAGCAGCGCGACCTATGACGATGCGCGCGCATTCGCCAATCGATACCTTCGGGTCGTTGGCCCGCTGTGCGACGCGAAATACTCGTATGACGGCGCGGCGGTCGTCTGTGCATTCGAGCCGTTGCATTGGCCGAATCCGACGCAGGACGTGCATCGCTTTGCGGCCGAGTTCGCCCTTTCGTCGCATTTGACAACGATGAAGGACCTGGCGGGCGAGTCATTCCGCTTCTCGCAGATTTCCCTCGCCTATGGCGAACCGGCGCATGCGCGCGCCTACCAGGTGATCTTTGACTGCCCGGTCTTGTTTCGCCAGCGCGGCAACGAGTACAGGTACCAGCTGTCGCAGGCCGACGGGCCGGTAGCGTTGGCGGATTCTCGCACCCACGGAATGGCGCGCGAGATGTGCGAGCAGGTGTTGTCCGAGGTCAATCATGCGGGCGGGATCGCCGCCGATGTCAGGCGGGTGCTGATCGAGCAGCCCGGCAGGTATCCGAACATCGAGGCGATCGCCGAGAGGCTCTCGATGCATCCTCGCGCGCTGCGGCGGAGGCTCGAAGCGGAAGATACATCATATCGTGAGCTGCTCGCCGAGGTGCGGACGCGGCTTGCGATCGAATATCTGCGCAAGACCGCGATGACCAACGAGGAGATCGCGAACCGGCTGGGCTATAGCGACGCCGCCAACTTCCGGCATGCCTTCATCCGCTGGACCGGAAAGAGCCCCTCCGACTTCCGGGTCTCTTCGCCGATGTGAAGACTGTGCGGGTAGGACAACGCTCCGTCTGGCCGTTCGTTACGTCGCGCTGTCCATAAGTCACCTCCGGACCGGCCTCGTCGAACCTCCTCGTGGTCGAACTCCACGCATAGATTGGCGATCGACAGTAAGCGCGATGGCTGGTCAAGGAGTAAGGGACGCGTCGGGCGCTGATCGTTTCTGCTCGGGGGCGTCCTCCGAACCTCAGCTGCGCCGCATCGCCGCTGTGGTGCCCCCCGGTTCGGGCGCCTCGAGACTGGCCGCGCTCCTCACCCGAGGGCGCGGCCTTTTCTCGTGCGCGCGACGAAGGCGGCAGGTGGTCAGCGCATCATGCCAGGATCTTGCTTTCGCGCATCCCGGCGATGGCCGCATCATCGTAGCCGGCCTCGCGCAAGATCTGCGTGCTGTGCTCGCCGACCGCGGGTGCCTTGCGCGGCTTCACCTTGGTCGCACCGTCGACAAAGAACGGGCTGTCGATGGTCAGCATCTCGTCGTTCTCGAACGGCACCAGCACGCCGGCTGACAGCATTTGCCGGTCGGCGCACAGGTCGCTCATCTCGGCAACGCATTCGAAGACGATGCCGGCTTCATCGAGGCACGCCCGCCATTCGTCCCGGTCCCGTGTCGCGAATGCCGCGTCGAACAGAGCGATCAGTTCCGCGGAACGGGCGAAGCGATCGGCCTGTTTGGCAAAGCGCGGATCAGTGAGCAGGTCGTCGAGGCCCAGGCATTTCGCCACGGTCGGAAAGTCGCGCTGCTCGTTGACGATCGCGAGCAGCAGCCAGCGGCCGTCGCGGCAGCGGTAGTAGCAGCCGAGCGCATTGAACAAATTCTCGCGCGGCGGCCGCGGTGTGAACGTCGCCCCGCACAGCGCCGCCTGCGCCATGATGCCGTTCGACCAGACGCCGTTCGCGAGCAGCGAGGAGCCGACCCGG
>NZ_JACMYP010000010.1 GCF_020889705.1 Bradyrhizobium altum
GATGTTCTCGGAAACGTCTTCGCTCCAGGCTTCGGCGGTGTTGAAGCCGATCACCCGCAGCGGATTGGAATACTCACCTGCCAGCATGGCCCGGATCACGGTTTCGAGGTCGGTCGCCTCAAGGCCGGCCTCGCGCCAGGCGCGGCCGATTGGGCCAAAGTCGTCGGCGACCAGGTTGACCGTCTGATCCGTCGAGGGGAACGATCGAGGGTGTCCAATTGGACCGACGCATGACGCAACTCCACCCAACTGAGGGTGCCGGCCTAGAACGCGATAAAGAAACAACCCAAGAGCAATAGGGTGAGCAAAACAGACACCCCGGCTGCCAATTCTAGGGCGTCGCTGGGCTCTGTTGATCGGTTCACATTGGGGGCTGCAAACCGGGCGAACAGAGCCATTCCTCGAGATGGGAAGCGGTCTCTGCCTGTCTGGCCTTCTTAAGGGTGAGGTGCTTTTCGTCGCCAATTGGCAATTCCTGGGCCCTCGCTCTGAGGCGCTGCGCCTCGTCGCATAGACGCTCATGGAGGGATTGAGAGTGTTTGAAACGACGACGCTTCATGGCCATACCGCTATCCTTTCCGTTTTGGAAAACGGCGTGAGCGCAGTGATGGCGTTCTCGTCACCGATAGATACCGAGAGTCTCGCGGCAACGATGTGTAACGCCTGTAACCGAACCGAAGTTCCCGACGGTTCCCCACAGCTCGGAGATCAAAAATGGCCCCAGCAAACCTTGGAGGCCGGGGGCGATTGCTGGGGCCACATGGCCAGTCCCGCGTCAGTCGAGATTGGTCGACCTAACTGTGATCCGGATTTGCGGTAGCAGCAAGCTTGAACCGCGGCCAGCAGCCAACGCTGAGGAACAAGTGGCAATTTTGCTTCGGTCGATTCACATGCGTTATTCCGATCCCGACCCCATCCGAGACGGTCTCTATTTTGGAAAAAGCTTGTCCCTTACGTATCGGGATGTCGGCGTAAGACGAACACCTCGCGGCTTACGCCAGATCGCCTTGTCGATCTCGTCCTTGTCGCCGATTGTCAGGCGACCGGACGCTTTCCTGGCGACAAAAATAGCATCGCTCATGATTTTTCCCGAGCGGCCGTTCTTTGATTTTACCTCCTTCCAGAGGCGGACGCTTCCGAGCTTCAGCTTGGGAAGCTCCTCTTTGATTTCTCTCCGCAGGCAATCCCGTTCAGTCTCGCGGGACCGCTTGCGGCCGCCAGGAAACATCCAAAGCCGATCACTTTTGCGCCGCACCAACAGGACCCTGCCGCGCTTCACCGCGACGAGTTTTGAGGATTTTGCCATTCGACACTCCTGCTGCGCCGATCAGAATCGGCAGCAATTATAGCAGGGTATCCATTACCTGAGGCCAATCCGGGCTACGGCCAGGTCCGCGATTTCTTTCGGATCGTTAATGCCGGCAGCGCCAGCCTCGATCACCTTGCGGGCCACCAACTCGCAAAGCGGGTCGTTACGATCGACCAAGCCAATTGAGCGTAAGGCGAAATTGAAGGCCTTGTTCAAAAGTTCAACTTCCGCCGGCGTGTGTTTGCCGACTTGAAGCAAGCGATTGATCGGCATGTGTCACCTGCCAGGAGACGCGCGTTCCATCCTTATAGCACGGGAACCCATTGGCGGCCCGAGATTATGGACACATCCTAAAATGCAAATTGGCTCCGTATCCGTGGCGGATCAGCCAGCCGCGACCGCGAAATTAGACGCTTGTCAAGTTGGGGTAGCCCGGGAGGGCCATCGCGGTTGCTGCGCTTTTTGCGATACGATGAAGTCGCGCTCCAAATGGTGCGCTCGTAATTGGGCGGCTCATGGCGCCGCCGCCTAGCCCCGGAAAGGCTGCTGGAACCGTCTCGATTGCGAGTTTGCACCCCAACAGCACAACGCCGCCCGCTTAAAATTCATGCGGTCGGCGTCGGCGCTAGCCCCAGGATTGGAAATTGCAAAATCCTGACCCTCGAAGTCTATATCTTTCGTGCCAAGAGGGAATTGGCGAAAGCGGGGTACTGCGAACGAATGCCGCCGTCCCATCGCTGGGGCCGTTTCTCTTCTTCGGCCGCGGCTCAGTTTGAATTTCGCTGATCCAAAAGCCGCTTTAGGTCGCTCTCAAATATCGCCAGCGCCTGCTCAAAATGTTCGAGCAGTTCCTGAGCCTGGGCCTCGTTAGCAACCTTGCCACTCGCAATCCGTTCACGCTGGTTCGCCACAATGCGGCGTCCATCCTCAACGCGCTCTTCTGCGATTGCTATCTGTTCATCAAGAGTAGGCATGAGTTCGTCTCCCGACCGTTGGCAGGCGGAACTCGAAATTGGTCATGTTGGATTACCATATGTAAATTTTTAGACTGGGCCGCGAATATTAAGGTTGGGACGGGCCGCTCATTCCGGCGAGGCCACAGCCATCGCGTCGGGAGTAATCTTGCGCAGCTGGAAAGGGTCGAAATCATGCCTGAGTCGGACCGGTTGCCAGAAGGCGATTATTTGCCTGCAGAACCAGCGGAGCTTTCAGAAGCTGGTGACGTAAGAATATTTGGGCCGTGATGTCGCGGCCTATGTCGCACAATGTCCAACGGATCGTGCATGTCCTTAGAAAGTTAACTGGCATTGCTAAACGATGGGGGAAGGCGAGTTCGATCCTCGTCAGGGGCGCCACTTCGATATTGCGCTATCGCCCGGTTCTTCGATTGAACCCGGCAAGTTTTCGAATTGAGCGCACCGTCAGCGTAATCCCGACCACCGACGGCCGGGAGCGACATCGTCGCTTTTACCTTACCGTCTCGATTGGCGCATGCGCGGGTCGTCGGTCTGCTCCTCGCCGTTCCTGTGCCCCTTAAGTCGCAGCACCTGCTCTCGCGAGGCAAATCAAAGCGGGATTTCAGGCGGCCTTGTAAATCCCCCATACTTCCTTTCGAGCAGTTGAGCGAACGCAAGTGGGGTGCGGTCCTCGAACAGCGGGCCGATGATCTGCGCGCCAATGGGAAGTCCTGACTTCGACCGGCCTACCGGCATCACCGTCGCGGGCAGGCCCGGAGGCGTCGCGACCGTCGCCCAGACTATCAGCGACAGATAGGGGTGAGCCTCGCCGTCGATGTCGATCGTTCGATCCTCCTGATCCGGCGTTTGGTCGTGCGGGAACGCGGTCACGGAAAACGGCGGACAGACAACCACGTCGAATTCCCTGAACAGACCTGCCCATTGCTGGCGCAGGCGGGCCCGCGCGATTTCCGCCGTCATCCACGCGTGGTGGCTAAGCAGCGGCGCGCGCATTCGCCATGCCTTGAGACTATCGTCATCCGGCTTCAGCGCTGCGACGCTCTCCTCAATCTTCTTGAAAAATTCAGGAGGCCGGCCGAACGCGGTAAAGTTGCGTACCATGCGGGTATGCAGGCGTGCCGACTCGGCGAGATCGGGGACGAGCGAACTGGACCGTGCGACGATTGCGCCCGTCGCCGTGAGCCGGCCGGCGAGCCGATCGAGTGCGTCCCGAATATCGCTTGCCACCGGCAGCAGTGGATGACTATCCAGCACAAGAACGCGGAAGTCCCTTAGTACTTCATGTCGTGGCGCGGGAAGCGCGAGATGGTATGCGCGCGCCTCGTATTCGTCCGGACCGGCGATCACGTCGAGCGTGGTCGAAAGATCGGCCGCGGTACGGGCCATCGGTCCGCAAACGCCAAGCCCACTGGTCAGGTCGGTTGCCAATGCGGGTGAACGAGGCGGTGCGAGGCCGCGCTGGGGGACCAGATTGGATGTCGGCTTGTGAGCGAACACCCCGCATAAATGTGCCGGCACGCGCAGCGAGCCGCTGATGTCGGAGCCGAGCTCGAGCGGCACGTATCCGGCGGCCAGCGCGGCGGCCGATCCGCCGGACGAGCCGCCGGGCGTTCGCGTGAGATCCCACGGGTTGTTGGTCGTTCCATAGATCTCATTGAAGCTTTGCCAATCGGCCATCGCGGTTGCGAGATTGGTCTTTCCCAGGATCACGGCTCCCGCGGCCTTGACGCGGGCCACCGCAACGGCGTCTTCGGCGGCCCGCCATCCACGGCCCGACGGGAAGCCCCAGGTGGTCGGCAGGCCGCAGATATTGAAGGCTTCCTTGACTGTCATCGGTATTCCGAGCAACGGCTGGCGCTCGCCGCGGGCGAGCGCGGCATCGGCCTCGCGCGCCGCCGCCTTCGCGCGTTCGAAGTCGCGCACGACCACGGCATTGATGCGGGAATCGAGCGCCTCGATCCGGCCAACCGCGTGCTCGAACAATTCGGTCGCCGAAATCTTGCGAGCGTCGAGCAGCGCCCGCAGCTCGCCGGCGCTGCGATAGTCCAGTCCTTGCTCGGCGGAGGATGAGTGCGGGGCCTGCTGGGCTAAAGCCGAGGGGAGCCGGGGTGCGGCCGTGGCCGCGACGGTGCTGGCAACCGCCCCGAGAAGGACACGTCGGTTGATTGTCATGGTCGGCCTCCTCCGTATCCGATCCGGTGCCGTTCCCGCGCCCCTCGATTTGGACTAGGTTGGTGGGCCGGCACGGCGTCGGCATCGCCATCGTTCTGCAGAGGCTAGGCGGACTGGCGCCGCGACGCCCGAAAGAGGGCCGAATGAACCCCGAAATTGGCACGAAAACCAAGCCGAGTGCCGCCGATGGCGACGAACCGCCCCCGATTCGCCGCGGCGTTCTTCACTTTGCCGATTTTGACGTGGACCTGGAGCGGGCCGAATTGCGGGTCCGCGGCACCGTGGTTGCGTTGCGCCCGAAGAGCTTTGCGCTGCTGGTTTACCTAGCCTGTCATCCCGGTCGGCTGCTGACCAAGGATGAGCTCATTGAAACGGTTTGGCCGGATGTGTCGGTAACCGACGACTCCCTCGTTCAGTGCATCAGCGAACTACGAGCCGCGCTTGGAGACGGCGATCAGCGCCTGATCAAGACCATACCTCGCCGTGGTTATTTGCTGGATGCCCCCCCTGTCGATGCGCCGCCTACCGATGAAACGGTCGAACGCGGTGCCGGTGCGGTCGACTCGCACAGCCCATCGCCACGACTTCCCCCGCGCCGCGGATCGTTGTGGTGGCTGCCTGCATTCGCGACCGTATGTAGTGTCTCGCTTGCCGGCGCGCTCTGGTTCGGGTTTCCGCATCGCGGACAATACGACGCCTTCGTCAGCAAGAACACCATCACGGTTTTACCCCTCGTCGGTGTTGGCGGCGAGAACGCCGCTGACCTCGCCGAGGCCGTGACCGAAGATCTCACTATTGAGGTGTCGCGCCTGCCCGACACGCTCGTGATCGGACATCTACCAGAGGATTCGCCGGCGCGCGCTGATAGCGATGCACAGAACGTCGGCCGCCGATTGGACGTGGCCTACGTCTTGGGTGGCAGCCTGCACCGGCAAGGTGAAGCCGTCTCGATCGCCATGAAACTGCAGGCGAGTGCCACCGGCGCGCTGTTGTGGTCGGGCCGGTTCGACTACGCCGAACAAGCCGGATGGAATTGGCGCCGAGACGTCACGGCGCGCATCGCCAACGAGCTGAAGGTACGTATTGACGAGGCCGCGAGGCCCTTCGACCGTCCTTATGCCGGGCGTACGTTTGCCGCTATTGATCCCACGCTTCAGGGCTGGCGCCTGCTGAAGCGGATTCATACACGGGAAGAGCCGCAGCGGGCGCGCGCGCTGTTCGAGCTGGCGTTACAGATAGACCCCGACTCCGCCTCTGCGCTGGCCGGACTTGCCCTGAGTCACATCACCGAGGTGCTGACGCGCTGGAGCAAGGCGCCGGGCACCCAGACCGCGCTCGCCGCGCAAGCGATTGAGCGTTCATTGGCGCTGCAACCAAACGATCCCCGCGCAAACTACGTGCGAAGCCTGGTGTTATCGGCGCAAGGTCGGATCGATGATGCGGAACAGGCCATCCAACGCGTGCTGTCACTCTATCCGAACCAGCCGCGGGCACTGCAGCGGCTGGGCTTTCTGAGGCTGCAACAGGGCCGTCCGGAAGAAGTAGTCGCGCCGGTCATGCTATCGCTCCGCCTTGATCCACTCGATGCCGAACAGGTGAGCCTTGGCCACTTCACGCTGGGAATGGCCGAATTCCACCTGCATCATGACGAGGCGGCCTACGCACACATGCGTCAGGCGATGATAAGTAGTCCGCAAAATGGCTTTGCCTGGCAATGGCTGGCGGCGATCGATGCCCTGCACGGTCGTAGCGAGCAAGCCAGGAACAACCTGATCGAATACCAGAAGCGCATTCCCGGCTCTACGGTCAGCAGCCTGAAAGCATCGGAACCCTCGCGCAATGCGGCGTTCTGGCAGGAGCGCAATCGCTTCTATGAAGGTCTGAGGAAAGCGGGACTGCCGGAGTAAGGATCCCAAGCCCTTGGCCGCCATGGCCTGTTCCTGCCACATCTCATCGGCTCCGCGGACTGATCGAAAGGGCCGTGGTCGACCGTAATAGGGGCCAGAAGTGCGACTTGCTGTGCGCAAATTGTCACCGCGAAGTCCATTCGCCTGAGTGGATGATACCAGAACAACATAAGGAAGCTTGGCAGAGTGGCCGATTGTGCTGCGGTGCTAACGGAGTAGACCGCCAGGTCTCAGAGGTTCAAATCCTCTAGCTTCCGCCAATACGTGACCTTCGGGTCTGGCGAGTTCGACTCTCGCTCTCTCCGCCACATCATCCGGCGTCAAAGCGCCGTCTCGCCGCGGCAATAACTTCGCGGGTTGCCAGATCACCTTGCTCAGCCATGTCGGCGCAAGGATCCGTCTTCTGCTCCTCGCATGCGCACGAGCCATGAAGTTGCCGGCAGAACGCCCATGACCTGAGCCGCCAGACACGGTTCTCGGTTTCGGTGAAATTCATGCCCGCTTGGGTCATAGGTTGATCACCTGGTTTCCACCCAGGCCAAGTCGGTTCGAGTCCGGCAGCCCGCACCAATTTTCAAAGGGAAACCCCGAGGAGAATGAATCTCCTCGGGGGCCCTCCATTCGAGCGCCGGGCGCCGCGGTAACAGCGTTCCGGCGGTTGCCTTCCTACTCGCGGAGGATGTGGGCGGCAAATAGCCTGCCATCGCCTGGTGGAAAGGGTACGGCTCTTTAAGCCGGACTTCGCGGGTTCAACTCCCGTTGGCAGGACCAACCATGGGCGCGTAGCCAAGGTGGCTAAGGCACCGGATTTTGATTCCGACATCCGCAGGTTCGAGCCCTGCCGCGCCTGCCAACATCATCGCAGGGCCTCTAGGGTAGGGTCTCGGTCTCATAAGCTGGGATAGGCCGGTTCGAAGCCGGTACCTGCGACCATCCCCTGACTTCGTTCAATGGTAGGACGCTCGGCCGTGGACCGGGAGACGCGGTGTTCGATTCACCCACTCAGGACCATTAGGTGTGGGTCAGTGCTTGCGCGGCGATATTGCGGACCTGTTTCAGCGTGTTCTCGTATCCGAGGGGCCCGAGCGTACCAACTGTTGCCACGCGCAAGATCTCTTCGATCGACGTGCGCAGCGTGTCGATTTCCGCCGCGCCGACATCGAGAGCGACGTGGGTAGCCCTTTGCCAAAAATCGGGTGCTCAGACCGGCCGCTTGGCGTCGCTCCGCTAGCTTTTGCTCCAGTCTATCTTTCGTCTTCGTCGTGCCTGTCTCCAGGGGAGTGTCGTCTAGTGGTAAGGCACCGGCTTCCAACGCCGGTTACGTGGGTTCGATTCTTACCGCTCCTGCCAAACTTCACAACCCTGGGCCGACCCGCGGCGCCGACGCCTGCCGGGCCGCTAACTCAGCCTCAGCTGCGCGCAGCGAGGCCCACGCCTGTTCGAGCAGCGGCGCCGGCGCGTTCGCCAGGATCTCGAGCGTGGCGCGTTTCTCTGGCAGATACGTCTTCGCGAAGCCGGGATTGTGCTTCGAGATCGTCGACGTGTTGCTGATGAGGTCGGCGCACTTGATGCCCTGGGTCTCGGTTCCGGTCATCTCGAGTCGGAGCCGATCGGCACGTTTTCGGCGCTCGCGGTTCATGCCCTCGGCTGGCGGCGTGTCGGTGAGGTCGAAGACCATCAGGGCGACGGCGGAGCCAAACTTGGCGCAGACCGCGGGCAGGGTGACGTCGGTGTCCTCGACGACATCATGCAGCCATGCCGCGGCGATCGCGGTTTTCTGACAAGCCGGTCCGTTCCACAATGCCGGCGACCTCCTCGAGGTGAACGAAATACGGTTCGCCGGTGTAGTTCCGTTTCTGTAGTGCATGCTTCTCCCGCGCGAATTCGCGAGCCATTTCGATCAAGTTCATTTTCTCTCCATCGCCCGCTGCCGCTGAGCGGCCGCATATTCGCGGGCCAAAGACCTGGACGCTTCGCCGCCAGCCAACTCCCCCAAATCAATCATCCTATTCCGACGGCCATGCCAATATGAAAGGCGGCGGTTCGGCCCGACCTCGGGTGCTGTCCGTCGGCCAAGGTTCTGTCCGCAGGCGTCGGTGGCTGAGAGACCGCGAGCGCTCCCGCCGCACTAGGAATGGAGCCGGTCATGCATTGGTATGAGGAGCTCGGCAAGCAAGCGCGCGCCGTGTCTGACGCGGCGCAACTTCGCAGATGGGCCAAAGCCGGCCCTGGCAGGCGCATCGGAGGCGGGTCCATTGAGCATTGAGAGGGAGGAGGAACGGGCCTTATACTTGCGCGCTGGAAGCCGAACAACCGTTCTGGTTTCGCTCGCACACCATCACATAGCTAGGCGAGGTTGCCATGCACACCAAAGCCATGAAGACACGTCTCGGCCTTCTTTATTTGCTTGCCGCCGTTGTTGTCGTCCTTGCTCTATCCTCCATCTCACGCCCGGTCTTTGCAGCTGAGAGGGCATTCATCGTTCTGCCCGGCGAAGCATCCCGCTACGGCGGACAGCAAGGCCGCGAGGGAGATTTCACCGAACTATTGGCGACGGCTGACGAAACTGGGGGTGTGCTCGGCATCTTTCGTCAAACCATCGCACCCAAGAGCGGCCCTCCTACGCACCTGCACGGAATGGAAGCTGAGTTTTGTTACGTTGTGAGCGGCCAGTTCAACTTCAAACTGGGCGAAAGTATTGTGAGCGCGCCCGCCGGGGCCTTTGTCTTCATTCCTCGCGTTACTCCGCACACGTTCCAGAACATCGGGACGGAGCCCGGTGTATTGCTGTTCGGTGTGACGCCCGGTGGGTTCGAAAAGATGTTCGCTGAGCGGCAAGGCGTCGATGCCGACACGAACCAAAAGCTGATGGCAAAGCACCACATGCAAGTTGTGGGGCCGCCTCTTCGGTAGGCTCTCGATTGAGTTAGGACCGACTTCCGCTAAGGGTCCAAAATGCGAAGAACTCAGGTTGACCAAATCTAGTCCGGTGCGCCGCGATCAGCGGACCCCCGTCTGACGCGGCGCAACTTCGCAGATGGGCCAAAACCGGACTCGATCCCCGAAAGAGTGTCGGACGCAGGAGCGGCAGCGAGTATGATCGCTCTCATGGTTAGACAATTGATGACAAGATCAGCGTCGCGAAGAACGCGGTCTGCGCACCGCGGAGGAATGAACGAGACCGCCGACTGCGGGGGCTCAATCCGTGGGCTGCGGGCCGTCGTAGCCTTCGATCACGATGATATCGATGTCCACGGCGCCCGCGCGCAGTGCCCTCGCCTTGGTGTATTCGGGTGAGCGGTAGCAGGCGAGCGCGGTTTCGTAGTCCTTGAACTCGATCACGATGTTGCGGTCGCGCGCCTTGCCCTCCACCGCCTCGAAGGTGCCGCCGCGCACCCGGAATTTCGCGTCGTATTTGCGGAGCACCGCCGCGAGGGCGGGCCCGTAGGCTTTGGTGTATTCAGGTTTGATCACATCGATGCGCCCGATCCAATACCCCTTCGGCATGTTGTCCTCCTCATCTTTGCATTTCTCAAAATCAAAAGGGGCCACTCCACTGGGGGTTAAATTGCTCTGCGGTGCCGATGGTTCCGTCGGGTTGACGACACCGTTGGGCTTGAGGTAGCGGCGCGGCGGGGCCAGGCTAATCGAGCGTGGAGGTCCGTTCAGGGGCATTTTCGACGCATTTGGCAGAGATTGAGGACTGGTTGATGTCCGCTCCTGTCCGTAAGCGCCGTACCAAAAGCGGGCCAGGAGCGTTGCGTTGGCCGGACTGCCGTGATTCAAACTCCCGAACTGGGGGCTCGAATCATGCGCTACGAACTCGCCGACCATGAATGGACCGCCATCAAGCCGATGCCGCCGAACAAGCCGCGTGACGTTCCTCGGGTATACGAGCGGCGAGAGGCGGGGCGGGCCCCATTCCAAGGCATCATATGCAGGAGCACCCAACAGGTACCCAGGCAGAAGTGCTGCACTCCGAAGCCAAATTGATGAACTTCCGGTCGGCCGTCGCGACTCACGCTAGGGCACGTTGCCTTAGCCAATAGCTGCTGAGTTTTGTACCCAACGGAGGGACTTTGCCATGAGATCCAAATTTGGAAGCGTAATGGTAATGCTCGCAGGCGTCGCAATTGGAGCTATCGCAGTTCAAGGCCTCCACGCTCAGGGAGCCAAGCCGAAGGCCTACGTCATCAGCGAAAATGAGATCCTCGATGCTTCGGCCCAGGCCGCTTACCTGCCCACGGCCCGCAAGTTGATAGCAGACGCTCATGGTCGCGCTTTGCGTACCGCGGCCGGACGGGTTGTTCAGATAGAGGGTGGCGCACCGCCCAAGAGTGCAGCACTCACCGAATGGGACAGCGTAGATGACGCGGTGGCATTCTACAAATCGAAAGCCTGGGCGGACCTTGCTCCCCAGCGCGACAAGGCGGTCAAGGTCGTGCGCAGGTATGCCGTCGAAGTCGAGAAATAGCCTCCAGACCGCGTGCCGCAATAACTGACCAGGAGGCCGCCCGCCTTGGCGGCCTTCCTTCCAGCGTCGACAGCGCGGCTCGGGAGTGCCTAACAAACGGCCCTTCACTCACTCTCGGTCGCTAGCAAAGTGCCGTACTGCCTGAGCTCGACGAATATGCCCAGCGCGATCCGCGCTCGCGTTGGGAGGAGGCGGGACAGCCAGCGGGTTGGTGCAGTGTTTAGAAGTTGCTCGGTCCAGATTACGGCATTCCAGTCGTTTTCGTAGGTAAACATCGGCTGCCAATGATCTTGCCGTCCGGGCTCATGAAGTATGCGCGATAATCTTTTCATTCTATTACCGATGGATCGCGAGTCTCCCGTAGCGGCGCGATGAAGCGGCCTCAGCGTTCGTTCCCAACGCGCTGGGGCAGTTTTCAAGTGCGTCCGTCCGCCACGTTCCGCTAAAGCACCTCCGCATGAACGTGGACTACGCCACGATCCGTAATGCCCAAACTACGCGCGGCGCCGAGTGAAAGGTCGAGCATGCGACCGGGAACAAACGGTCCGCGGTCCGTAATGCGAACCACAACCGATTTTTTGCTGGCGAGATCGGTGACGCGGACTCTCGTGCCGAACGGCAGGCTGCGATGGGCCGCCGTCAGTGAATCCCGATTGAACGGTGACCCATTCGCTGTTTTTCTTTTCCCGTATGAGTAGAACGAGGCTTTTCCGGTAAAGACTTGATTGAAGGATCGTTTCCCTGAGCGGGGCGTCGGATCAGATGCCGACTCTTGTCCGGTCGGAGGAGGTTGCGTTTGTGGCTCATCCTTCCTCGTCTGGTCCGGTGGCGCAGGGGCAGGCTCCGCGTGAGCCTTGGGAATGATGGACCACCTGTCTTCGAAGGATTGCGCTACAGCAGGATTGGCGTGAAGGGCCAAGCAGGCAGGGACGGTTGCAATTGTGATCATTCTGGAGAGCAAACGCATAATCTGCCTCACTAAAAATCCAAAAGCATAAGAGTAGAATGCAAGCCTGTGAGATGCGTTCCTCCACGTCACGGCGGTCATGCCCAAGCGGCCCGGTCTTGCCTATCTCCGCAGCCTGCAATTCGTCGACAAGGAGAACATCGGGCTCGAGGGCCATTCGATGGGCGGCTGGACCGTTCTGGGGCCCGTCGGGGCGGACAAAAGCCGCCCCGGTCGTTGTCGGGGCGGGCATGGCTTTTGGAGCAGCACCGGAGTCGCTAGCGTTTCGCAGGTGGCCCGCTCTTGTTGCCGGGCAGGCCTTTCACGTTCGAAGGATCCTGTTGCTGTACGTGCTCGTTCTGAGGATTCGAGCCTACCGTGCTTTGGCCCGGCGCCGGCCCGTTCTTGTTTCCTGGGGAGCCAGCTATGCCGGTGCCGGAATTCTGCGCGCTAGGAGCGCTGCTAGTCCCAGTCGGATCGCTTGCAGGGCCCGGCCGACCCGGAGGCGTTGCGGCCGCTCCAGGACTGTTCTGGTCTCCCACGTATCCGGACTCGCCGGAATTGCGCGTCTTCACGCCCTTGTCGGCCTCGCTCTGCTGGTTCTGGGCGCTGGCGCGTTCAGCCATCATCGGACCGGCCGCCACAATCCCCGCAACGAGCAGCGCAATGGTGCATTTTTTCATGAGCTTCCTCCTAAAGGTTGCCCCCAACTCCACAACTCTCTCCCGTATGATCGTTTCCGCGCTGGCTAAAAGATTGCTGATCACGCCGTGCGGAGGACAAGTACGCTAGGCCTGCCAAGGCATAGGCTGGCCCCGAGATGGCAGCCAAGAGTCAGGTTGCGTCGCGAGAAGACGTGCCCCGTGGCGGCAAAGGGGCGCGAGTGAACGCGACTGAACAAGTCTTTGGCCGGGCTGGGTCAGTCTCACGAACGTCTGCACGCATGGTACTTGAGCCCCCTTCATCGCGTACTGCAGCCCGGCCCAATATTCTGCCGGCGTCGCTTTGTCCTCGTCGATCATGGGCGGCCGATGACCGGCGGTAGCTCAGGCCGATGCCTCCGTGCATGTTTCCCCCCAAGAGACCTGGCCGCCCTAATCGGCATCCGGCTCGTTTTTGCGTTCAGTTGAAAGCAGACGTGGAGGAGGCCATCTGCCGTTGCGAGGGTGTCGGAGCAGATGACGGCTTCAAGTCTCGCCTACGATGACTTACGGGACCGGCGTCGGCGGCGCCGGGGGCGGCGGTAGCGTGAATGTCGGCGTTCAGGGCGAGGTTCACGGCGAAGTCGAGAACAAACTGATCGTCGAAGCCGGGTCGTCGCTTCTGCAAGTCGTGAAGCAGGCGCAGCTAAGCGATCAAGATCGCCGGCAATTTGAACGGCAACGGCCCCGGGTCGCTGGGGCATTCGTCGCCGGACGCGGCCGCCGGCGCCGTCGACCGGGAAACCGCTGGGGCCGCATTTTGCGGCGAAATCCAAGTCCTGTGCCAGTTGTTGAGGCAGCCTGTACGGCGGTCGCCGCCATTCTGAAGAACCCAAAACTCGGCGACGAGATCGCGATCGCTTTGATCGGCACCCGCCACGCGGTCTTGATCCCGATCGCTGATGGCGTCGGCAAGATCGCCGCCGAAGTTCAGGTACTCAACGGCGAACATGAACACGGTCGAACGAACTGAACGGATCAAAGCGCTCATCAAAATCGCGGTCGCCATTCTTCGGCGCAACGACGTCGGTGGCTATCTCGATTTTCCCGAGGGTGGGCGCGTTCGCTCCTATGAGTTTCGCTTCAACGAGATGGTGCTATCGTTGCGTCGTCGTGTCGACGTCGACGCAACGGAAACAACGTTGATCGTGAAATTCGATGGCGAGAAGGTCTTGGGAGTGTCGTGGACGGTCGACGGCTTCACGAAGCGATCGGGAAGCGCAGCTTTGTCGATATAGCCGGTTGCCCGCACTGGGCGGACCGTGTGATCCAACTAACAAAGGCCGCAGCGTGGTTCATGGTAACGTCTGAAACGGCGTTGGCTCCGTCCCCTCGGCGCCGACGTTCCGGACGCTGCCCGCCCACTACCAACCGCTCAGCTGCCGCGGGCGTGGCAGCCCTGCGGGCGCTGGCGGCCTAATCGTCGATGGACGTAGGAACGGCCGTGGAATTGGCACGTTGCGGATTTATGACGCGATATTTCTTCGATTATCGCCCCTCGGACAGCGAAGCCGCGATCGACGAAACGGGGCACGAACTCGAAAGTCTTGACGCTGCACGAGCGATGGCTTTTGCTGCCCTCGGCGATGCAGCCTTCGACAAGGGTAGGGACGCGCACGAGTTCCGTCTGACGATCGACATAAGAGAGGGCTCGGAGGTCGTAGGCACCGCTACTGTGACTATCTCAACCACGTGACCCGCAATGCATCAACGATTGATAGCGCGCTTGCAGGCAGTTTCCGGCCTTGCTCAGGAAGAGCTTGCTGTACTGAACGCGCTTCCTCACACCGTCAGAAGTCTTGATGATCGAGAGAGCATTCTGAAGGAAGGTGACGGGGCGTTTAACTGTGTCGTGCTCATTAGCGGCTTTCTATATCGCCGCAAAATCGTTGGTGATCGAAACCAAATACTATCGCTGCACGTCCCGGGCGACATTCCCGATCTGATGACCTTGTACTTGCCGACGATGGATCACGATCTGATCAGCGTCGGGCAAAGCGTAGTAGGGACAGTGCCGCACGCGGCGCTAAGGGCGATGTTCGACAGGCAGCCCTCGTTGGTCCATACGTTTTGGCGCGAGACACTTATTGACGCGGCAATCTTCCGACATTGGGTCGGCAACCTCGGCGCCTTGGACGCCCTTCATCGCGTTGCACAATTGTTTTGCGAACTTGCCGTGCGTCTTGAGTTTGTAGGCCTGCTCAACAGGGGCAGCTTTGCTTTCCCCCTGACGCAGGCTGATATTGGATCAGCTTGCGGCCTTTCGACAGTTCATACCAACAGAACGTTGCAGGCCCTTCGGAGGCGAGGGCTGTTAGAATGGCGTGGAGAGATGGTGACGCTTCCGAACCGCGGAGCGTTGGAAGCGCTTGCTGATTTCAACGCTGACTATCTGCAACGAAGTTCGAAATCGGCGTAATTGGCGCCTACGCAGGCGCCGAGGGATGGTCAACGTTCACCCCAGTTTTTGGGAAAGGACTTCCATTGCACATAATCGTAGTTGCCGGACCACCGATGAACGATGCCGTCGCGTTGCTCGCATCTGAAGTACTTGGTCGCCGGCCGCGACACTTGGCTGGCTTCGTAAACGGCCTTGCAGCCCCCACAAACGAACATGACACTGACGGTCCGTTCTGCGCCGGGCATCCTCATTTTCTTGCTGCTGGTGTCTGTCATTGGGCCGCCAGGTTGGGCGGAGCCACAATCTCTCCCGGAGAACGGCGGCCCCTGACCGCGCGGTACGCATGACCAAAGCCAATCCGCACGGCTGGCACGATGATTGGACGTAGACCGAGGGGCAGCAACGCAATTCAGTTCTTAACCTTGCCGTTTGAGGTTAACGGCTAACATTGATCGCCGCTGCCTACAGCGCACAGGCCGATGCGCCGGATATCGACGCGCAGGCGAAGCGGCGGCTGGCTGACGAATACGATGTGGCGCAGGCGCGCGGCGAACTACGGAAGCTAGGTGACAACCAAGCCTCTTCCCGTTCGGGAAAACCTGGCCTTCGCGATATCGGAATTTCCGACAAAGGCGTGCTCGACGCCCGCCAAATCCGCGACGCCGAAGCGCGCGATCCGGGCGTCGTTCGACGGACCGTCGACGCCGCCTTGAAAGCTGGCAAAGAACCGAAAAAGGCGCCGTCCGGAAAGCGACGGCGAAGGCTCGCCCGCCGGCGCCGTCCAATTCAGCGCCCTTGTCCAGCGACGTCCCGGCGATGCGGTCCAGATCGGCGCCTAGACTAGCGCCCTGGCGCGGGTCGCGTCGCGCTGGATCGATCGTTCGGGCTTCCCCGTCTTGGCGGCTGTGTCTGCGCTTAAGCGATCCTTCAAGTCGCCAGCTTGGCGAGTTGACCCTCGCCGCGCGCCGCCATGCTTCGTTTCCGGATGCACAGCTTCATAAGCCGCCTTCCGCTTCGCGATCAGCTTCGCCCGCTGCGCCGGCGTCCGTCACGGCGGATCAGTCAGAGTTTTGACCGGCGGTTAACCGATGTCGCCTAGGCTTTGTACCCAGCCAGACCCGGAGACGTGGAAGTGTCCTTCCAACTGACCGTCTTGAAAGTGCTGGCCGGCCAGTCCGCCGGGCGGGCCTCCGTTGCCGAAGTCCGGCACGCCGTCGAAATCCTGATGAACAGCGGCAGAGACTGGACCGATCGCATGAAGCGGTTGGCCGAACATGCGCCCGACCTGAATATCTTCTCGGCCAAGTTCATTCTTCGCGATGCCGCCGGCTGGGAAATCACGGAGGAGGGGCGACAATTCCTGGCCGCGCTCGAAACGGCGGCCGCCGTTCAAAGGTCACCGCTTCGATCCGTGGACGATCTGCCAACGACCGAGCCCGCCGCGCCGACGGTGACGGAAGCCGCAAAGTTGTCTGATCCTCCGCGAAGACGCCGTCGTGCTAGGCCGCGATGGCGAAGCGGGAAGGATCGGCAAGGTCGTCGGTGAATGTGTACTGTCAGAGACACTCAACCTTATCGGCCGTTCGCCGCGGCTCCGGCCGGCGTCACCGAGTAGACCGTTTCTTGGAGACTATGATTTTGGCTTGATAGCCAGCCGAAGTTCTGCAGTCGCATGCAAGGTCGATGGTCGACGTTCCCTTCGAGCCGAACGGAGCCGCCACTGTCGATGATCTTCGCAAGAAGCTCGCGATCTGATGCTGCCCGCATCAATCGCGGGACACGAGTGCGAAGCCACGTTCGAGCGCTTGTCTGAATACGGACTTGAGGCCTTGATCCGCCAAAATTGCTTCGCCCGGCCGGAAGTTGCTGACGACGCGCCATTCGAAGACGGCGCTCGGTTCGGGCAGCTTTGCAGGATCTAAGGCATAAGCCGTTCGGCCAGGAGCTTCGCCATAGGCACCTTGGCGCGAAGGCCATCGAAGCGTCAGGCATCGCTGCCGCGCGCGATCGAGCGCGCGAAATCCATTCCCTGTTGTCCAAAATTCGGAAGCATCCGCCGCGAACGGTGATTGGCGTGCTGATCCTCGCGCGCGCCGTGACGCTTTTCGAAGAGGCGCAGCGGGGCAACTATGACGGCGGCGAACAGGGGCGGGGTCTGCTCCTCGGCCGAGAGCTTGCCGATGCGGTGCTCCGCGTCGCGGGTGCAACGGCGTAACCTCCACCGGCCGGCGGCTTCGGCCGCCGCCCAAGGAACGGGCGCGGCCATTGACTATGAAATATTCGAAGTGACCCCAGCGCGACCGCATCGTTCGAAGATCAAAAACTAGGACGGTTCACGCTTCGGAGCAGTCGCTGCAGTACTGTAGGTCTTCGCGAAGACGGCCGCGTCCTGCGCCGCTCTGATTTCACGAGCGGTCTTCAGTGCCCGACGTAGAAACGGGTCTTCAGTTTCCTTCGTCAAAGTTATCAGCTTGTTGCAATTGTGGCAGTTGACTTGCAGGCCGTCGCGAATTCGATTGGCCTTCTCTCTGAAAACGCGCGTGCAGGCTGGGCAACGAATTTTGACTTTGTCATCCATCGATTTTGCGCCCTGTGCCTGATTAAATCCTAAAAGAATGGCGCATCTGAGCCGTCATCCGGCCAATCGCGTCAGTGTATTTGGCTCCTGCGAAATGCTGATCTGCAACGTACAAGCCCGTGGCCAAAATTGCCGCAATGAGAAGTGTTCGGATCATGAGGTTGGCTGCAGCGTTTGCGGAACGCCGTATACCGGGACGCGCTTATTTTCGTGCTCAACGAGATCAAGCACGTTCTTGCAGACCGGACACTCGAACGACCTAAGCTGATAGCGCTCCGCAATAGGCGAAAGCCTGATCAACTTCCGTTCTACCTGACAGAGAAGACAAACAGCGAGCAGCATGTTGGTCGTGAGTTGCTTCGATAATGCGTTGGTACTTGAAAAAAGGTGCGCCGTTTTGGGCGTCGTTGGCCATGACCGCAAGGCAGCCCTGCCGTAATGTGACCCGCCGCGCTGAGAACGTGACGGGGTCACTTCACAACAAAGTCAGGGCCGGGCAAGTGGTCCAGACCACCGAACGGTATTTCTGATGCCCTAATAAATTCTTACTCGCCGATCAGTTCTGCGATTCCGGCGGTGTTGCATCGTTTAGCACCGCGTCTGGCGGGGAATTAGTATTCTGAGCCGTTTGAGTATTTCTGAATGAGAACAATAATTTACGCGAATAACGTAGGATATAGAAGTCCATCCCCGCCCGTCGTAGTTGTTACTCATCACCGCGCAGTCCCTCGGTATCCATCGGTGATGAGAACGCTGTCACCGCGCTCCCGCCTTCTTCCAGCGGAAAGGAGCGCGCTGTGATCAAGCGTCGCAATCGAACCAAGCATACGAAGACATTCGAAGAGAGATTGGCCGACGAGGCCGCGCGCTTCAGGGAAGCTGCGGCTGAACTCCCGCCGTGCACTCAGCGAGAGCTATATCTTCGTCGAGCCCGTCAGGCCGAAACGGCAGCCCATATCAACGAGTGGCTGAGGTCGCCCGGGCTACAGCCGCCTAAGGCGATTCAGAAAGAGCATGTCGCCCGAATGGTGAAGGTTAGCCGAGAAGGCGATCTCAATGGCCAAGGTTAAAAATCCCGGCGAGCCCGCCGGAAAGGGCGAAGTCTCGCACGACCAGTTGAATGATTGGCAGCACAAAGACTCGGTTCGCCCGAGCGAGCGCGAGGCACGGCGCGACAAGCCGGATGGAAAAAGGCAGGCCGGACGAGCAGGGCCTGCTGATCGGCGAAGCAGACGAAGATGACGTTGGAAGTGTTCGAACAGCACCGAGTCAAGATGGGGGACGACATTTTCGGCGAACTGGTGCTGTGCATGAGCGAGGAGGCGAAGCGCCCGGCGGAGACGCTGCAATGACGGCCGGCGCTCACCAATCGAATTGCACCAAATACCGCTCCTTCAACCTGTTAGTTATGGCTGTAACAGCATACTGGACGCGATCGAGATCCGCTCCGTCGCGGACGGTTGCTACGAGTGCCCAGTCCTCGCCGGTCTGCTCGACTTCGACATGTGTGACGAACTCTCCGCCAGCGAAGCTGCGAATTTCGCGCAGTGCCATGAGCTGAAGATGCTTCGCGGATATCAAGGTGTTGGGCACCGGGTTGCTCCTTGGCGTCTGGCTCGGATTCAACCAGAGTCGTGCGGCGCCGTTCCTATGCCGGCATTAAGCCTCCAGGTGGGACGCTTCCAATGATCCCCAAGCAGCAGCATTCGGCCCTCAAGTTTGTATCAAGTGTGGGATTGTGGTTCTCGACGCGCTCGGAGTGTCGAATAAAGAACTCGCACACCAGATTTGCCCGACGCAAGCTGAGCCATCTCCGAGAACACGAGCGGGCGGAGTTTCGATTTCCGTCGCCGATGCCCGCCGTGCACGCGATGTCGGGCGTCGCGGTCCAAGCCGCTTCGTGTCGAAAAGCGACTGACGGATGGTCGAGCATGGGGGTGTAACCAAGGACCGCAATGTCTCCCCGACGCGCCCGCTTATTATTCGCTGAATCTATAAGCTCCCGGTCCGCTCTCCTGGTGAAGCAGAGCTTGGCGGTTGCCAGCGGCAGGTTTCCTAACTCGCTGGCGATTCGGCCTCTTTCAGCTAGTCGCCGTCGGATATGGCTTGAAGCCCGGCGAACATAGGCGCCGGCTAATCCCCCGGATCAGAAGGAAAGGCGCGCAATAGTCGCGCGAATGTCAGAGCATGTATTGTTCACTTGATCAAATTCCGCGCGAATGTCGGCTTGCAACGCCTCACTTCGCGCAGCCTGATATCGGCAACTGTTTAGCGTCAAGATCGTGTGCGGGTCCGTGCGCGTGGCTAAAGGTTGAAGAACTTCGGAAAACGGCACTTGCATCAAAACGGTTCGCTGCTCGATGCAGGTGAAACCGGCAGATGACCACGACGATCATGGGTCGGGTACCGCGGTGGTTTTGTTCATAGAGGGCGAGGCGGTCGACCTCGCCATCGAAGGATCTTTCCCGAAGAACGGCGCCGCCAGCGAAACCGTCGCTCGGCTGCGCGAGGAGCTTCAGCAGACCCAGGCGCAGCTGCGGACAACCCGGGAGGAATCCGATGGCGCCAACGAGGAATTGCGCGCGGCCAACGAGGAACTGCAATCCATCAACGAGGAATATCGGTCCACATCGGAAGAGCTGGAGACCAGCAAGGAAGAGTTGCAATCGATCAACGAAGAATTGCAGACCGTCAACAGCGAGCTCAAGCTGAAGCTGGAGGCCGTATCGCGCGCGCACAGTGACCTCCAGAACCTGATGGCGGCAACCGATTTCGGAGCACTGTTTCTCGGCTCGAGCCTGCGCATCAAGCGTTTCACGCGGCAGGTAACTGAGTTGTTCAGCATCACGCCGAGCGATGAAGGCCGCCCGATCTCGGACTTCGCGCATCAGTTGGAATACGAGAGCCTGGTCAGTGACGCGCGTGCGGTGATCAGCAACCTTGCTCCTATCCAGCATGAAATCCGCAGCCGCGACGAGCGCTGGTATGTCGTCCGCCTGCGCCCGTATCGAACCGTCGACGACAAGATCGACGGTGTCGTGCTCACCTTCGTGGACACGACGGATCGCCGTCACGCGGAAGATGCCCTCAAGGTCAGCGAGCGTCGGCTTTACCAGCAGACGCAACTCGTCGATCTCTCGCGGGATCCAATTTTCACCTGGGATTTCGACGGCACCATCATCGAGTGGAACCGCGGAAGCGAACAGCTTTACGGCTATAGCCGCGATGAGGCGATTGGAAAACGAAAGGACCTGCTGCTGGGCACGATCGTTCCCGGGAGCTCGTTCGCCGAGTTGCGGACCAAGTTGCTCGGCGAAGGCCATTGGAACGGCGAACTGAACGACAGAACCAAGGACGGCCGGCAGTTGATCATTGAAAGCCGCATCATCCTCGAAACAATCGACGGTCGACGGCTTGCCCTGGAAAGCACACGCGATGTGACCGAACGCAAGGCGTGGGACGAGCAACAAAAATTGCTGCTTGGCGAATTGACGCACCGCGTCAAGAATACCCTGACGGTTGTCCAGTCGATCGCGCATCAGACCCGGCGCTACAGCAAATCGTACGATGAATTCACCGATCGACTGGATGGCCGCCTTACCGCGTTATCCAAGGCCCATTCACTGCTGGTGGACTCCGACTGGAAGGGGGCCGATCTCGCATCATTGGCTCGCACGCAACTTGAACCCTATATTGCTGACAATCCTAGCCGGGTTAGGATCGCAGACGAACCGGTCTCTTTGCCTTCCGATTTGGCTACGCCGTTCGGATTGGTCTTCCATGAACTGGCCACCAATGCCACCAAGTGCGGCGCATTCTCACGGCAAGCTGGTATCGTGGATCTGAGCTGGACGTTGCACAAGCGGGATAAGGATCGGTTACTGACGTTGGTTTGGCGTGAAAGCGGTGGTCCGCCGATTGCGGTCTCGAATGTTACCGGTTTCGGAACGATATTGATCGAGAGGGCGATTCCCAACGCTATGGTCCGCCGTGAATTCGGCTCTGACGGAATGGTCTGCACGATCGATGTGCCCCTCCCGAAGACTAGCTGACCAATCCCTCAGGCGCTCTGAGTTTGACGCGCCGTTACTCGGTATCGTTTCCGTTTGGGTCACAAGCAAAGCAACGGGGTAACGGCAGGCGTCCGACCGCCGATCGTTTGCTTCGCGGACTATTTGCGGTTCTTGTCGAGCGCCTGGGCCATTTCGAGGTGATGCTGAAGGTGCGGCAAAGTCTTGCCGGCCCAATCCTTGAGCTTAGGATTCTCGCCGCCTTTGGCGTAGCGCTCAAAGAGAGAGACGGCATCCTTATGTGCGCTGACCTGCATCGGATCATACTCCGAAGCGAAGTCCTCGGCCTTGGTATCATTCAACTTGTCGACTTTCCTCTGCGAGGAGTTGTCGAGCGCAGTCGGAAGCTCAGCCTTCACGTCGCCACCTGTGACGAGCGCCTTCAACTCCGAGCTCGTCTTGGTATGATCCGTGACCATCTGCTCGGCAAATTTCTTTTCATCCCTATTGCCCTTGGCCAGCGCAATCTTGGCGGCCGCAATCTCGGTCATGTCGCTGATGGCTGCTTCTTTCACGAAGTCCTCGGTCTTCGGCGTGATGCCGAGCGCCGAATTGACGCCGGTCTTTTCGCTGGCCGATTGCGCCAACGTTGCGTTCGAAAGCAGGCAGAGGCCCGCGGCGATAGCGGCAATACTTTTCATGATTCACTCCCGGCTGCGCCCGGCAAGGCGCCAGGTCATTCGCTCACCTAACGGTGAACGAAGAAGCCGGTTCCAATAGCGCCCTTTGTGAGTGGCTATCGCCGGGAGGCGAGGGTTGGCCCTTGTGTCCCCGCTTGATCGGAGGGACCGCTCTGCAGCGCCGCTCGCCTTTCGGCGACGGCATGATCGAACAGTTCGAGGACCAGACCGAGTGCGGCCATGTCCTCCTGTTCAATAGCTCCATCATCGTAGCACTTGAGGCTTTGGCCGATGATCGCATCGACTTCGCGTTGGCATGTCAGCAGGTCCTTTTCGGAACGAGCTTCTCGAACGTCCGACACCACGGCAAGAATCTGGTTGCGATGGCTGGTGTAGTCGTCCCGTTCGTCCCGGTTCAGATAGCGACGCAGCCAGGCGGCGGCCGAACCGATACCGGAAAGAAGAAGCAAGGCGAACCAGAAGTAGTCACTGTACTTGTCCAGAAAGGTACGCTCGGTGCCGTTGATGACCGCTGCAGCGCCTCGGTGCACGGACGGCTCCGCCTCCTTCTCCGTCTCGGGCTTCGTGATATGTGCGGCGCCGGCGACACGTTGCGTGATCGTGTCGCGCACCGCGAAAAGCTGACGGTAGAAGGCCGCCGCCTTGGCTTCGGACAGTTCTTTTCTGCCCAGGATGAGATGGTTGACGCTGATGGTGTCGACCTTGTCCTCCGGCCAGGCCGGGTTGGCGTTGAAGACGCTGCCGGGGATCTCCTCGGCTTCGTATCGGGGGTGCCTCAGGGCGATGGCCTCGGACGCTTCGACCGGAAGAAACTTCGGCGCTCCGCGCGATCGGGAAGTCGCGGCAATGGCCGTGGCCGTGATCTTGCTGTCGAGTGGACCGACGGCGAGATACGCGTCGAGTGTGGTGTCTTGAGCAAGCTTTTCGATCTCTTCGGTCCCGAATTGAGCCGTGGCGACCTTGTCGGGCTGCACGCCTGAGCCCTCTAGAATTGCCCGCAGGAGCGCGACGTTGGCGCCGGTGCTTCCGATGATGCCGACCTTATGCCCCGCCAGATCGGCGATCTCTGCGATCTTGGCCCCTGCCTTTTTCTTGGAATCCTTGCCGGGTCGGCCGGAGGGCGACCACAGGACGACGTAATTTTTACGCAGGATGGCGAGCGTCTGCGCGTCGGCTGGCATGGCAAGATCGCCCCGGCCGACCGCCAGGTCGGTTTTGCCGGCGCCCATGAGGGCGAGGGCTTCGGCCGCTCCTGCGGTCGTGATCGGCGAGATCCTGACCGTCCTGCTTTCCTCGTCGAAGGCCTCGGCCATCGCCTGGACCACCTGGTGGTCCTCGCTACCTGAGGGTCCAACGGCGATCCGCAGGGTCTCGGGTTGCAGGACGTAAAAGAGGGCCGCCGCTGCAACGCCGAAGGTTACGAATCCCAAAGCTAACACGATCAGGAGCCTTCGTTGGCGTCGATCGGGAGCACTTCTGACTGCATCGGGCGGTGGCATCAGCGGACTCTCCGTGAACAAGCGTCGCCTGGGAGCGCAAGAGCGTCGCCGGAAGCTTGGCGAACCGGCGCCAGGCCGGAATGTTCCGCCGCATGCAAGGACGTCGTTGGTGGGCAGGAACCTTGCCAGCACTCGAGGGTTCTCGATGCTGCCGCATGTAGACATGGACAAGCTTCTATTGACGGCTGCGATGGCGGCGATGATCAGGTGAAGCCGTCGATGAGAGAGCCCGAACGCGGCTTGCCTTTGATCGGCACGACCCGTTTTCCGGCGGAGGGTGGTGAGCAAAAAGTCTCGGCTGGCCGCGACGAAAAAAGGCCGCGCTTCCTCGCGGCCTCCATTATGCAGTTGGTCCTGTCTCACCAATGATGACGATGCCAGCGATGCCGAACGACCGGGCGAACGACCGGATAGGATCCGCCGTAATAGGCATAGGCAGGGCGCACGACGCGGCGGTAGCGATAGCCGTAGGACACGGGTGCCGCATAGTAGGTCGTGGTGTTAGCCGCCGCCCCAGCGATACGGCTCGTCATAGCCGTAGATGCGTCTCCGGCTCAGGATCGCGCGCTATTCCATCCTGCTGGCTCGCAAAGCTGGCGACGCTCGCAGCGGCATGCTGTTCTAGCCGTCCCAGAAAAATACGCCGCCGGTCTCAGAAATATGTGCCCGGCGGCGTTCATTCCAAAACCTGGGCCCTGAAAATTCCCAAGCGCGGGCAAACGTCAGTGCCTGCGCCAGAGTTGCTATTTTTTTAAGGGGCTTGCCGGTTCACGCCCGGCGGCTTTTTCCTTGCGGCTTGATGCACCGTCCCTCTAGGCTGACTGTCATTGCCGGGTGGGCTGACGCCACGTCAGGAACAACTGGCAACTCCCGGGGGTTCGCTTTAATGCTTCCGTGGTTTCAGTTGCCCAACCCCGACTGCGGGAGATTGAAGTGGCGGCCCTGGCGCTCCCCGCGCTGGGGTCGTTTCTCTGTAGCGGTCGCTCTTTTCCAGGCCTATGACCGGCGGCGTCGATGCGCATCGAGCGTACGCGGCAACTCGTTGATGATCTGGGTGAGCGCCCACGCAAGGCCAGCGCCGATCATGGCCGCCAAGTAGCCGTTCGGTGTCCAGCGCCAATGTATGTTCGACGCGATCACCGCGAAGATCACGAGCGATTGGAACAGGTGCCACATGGCGGCATCCTATCCCGGTTCGCCGAAGCTGTTGACCTTGGCGATCAGCGCGACCGCAGCAGCCAATGGCGTGAGCAGCACCAGCGAGGCAATCCCGAACACCAGGAAAGCGATCGTCATAGCCGCACCTACTGTGTGCAAGGTGTGTGCACATCGAAATTCAGTAAGTCGTTCGGAGGTTTGATTTTTGAGGTAAGTATTTGATTTTGCTTGGTGAGCGCGGTGGGACTCGAACCCACGACCCCATGATTAAAAGAAATGGGCCAATGGCGATTTCCTCAACAATTACAAATGCTCGGGCAAGCCTTCTTCGGTAGTAGCATTCAGTAGACCGCGCCGGCGAGAGCCAGGCAGGAAGCAGGTAGACGACCTGGGCCGGCACAAAATAGCACAGCCTGGCGGCCCGCCGGGCACTCTGGAAAGCGGCGTCCAAAGCGGCAGGCGGATGGAAGCTGGAACCGCCTGTCAATAGTGGTTCAATAGTGAAACGCCCTTCGTTCGCGTAGCGTTCGATCATCGTTCTGACCTCCGCAATCGCAAAACATTCGATTTTTCTTCGTTATCGGGGCTTGTTTGCTCGTTTACACCGAGAGGGTCGGGACTTCGAATCTCTCCTCGCCGCTTCGCGCCAAGTCGCGCGCATTCAACCGAACTTCAAGAGCAAACAGGCCGCGATGTCCTGCATGATCAAGTCGATGGCTATCGCGACGTCGGAAGGAAATTCCGAATCGAAGGCCTCGAGTCGTCCGAAATCCTTACTTGATGCTGTGGCCGAGCCGTAGCGACGGGATGAGCGCGCCGCTTAAGGAGGGCACTTCTATAGAGGCGCTCTTGCAAGAGGCCTTCCTATCGCCCTACGACCTTCGTGATGGGGGGCAAGGTCATTATCAGTGGCGCGCGCAGGACGGATCTGAGCGCGCGCTCTTCCAGGCGCTCGCGAGGTTGAAGGTGGCAGTCCGTCACCATCTGCCGCGTCATTCTCACGGAACGCCGCGGGCGGCCTTGGCCGAGCACCGAAAGTGTATTTGGCCTCAATAACCCATGGTTGGTAGGCCGCTTCGGCCTCGGCGTAATAGCGATTCTGGGTTGCCGAACACTGCTGGAGGCGATGCAGACGTAAGGGATATTTGTACCGACGCCTCAGCCTTCAGAACCCTCCAAATCGAGCACAACCCGATGCCAGGCGTCCGACCTGCCAAGAGTTCTCACACGGCCTGGGCCAGGAACCGACATGCTGCACTGGTCATTCGACACTGAATGACAGCTCAGTGAACGCACGACTCGATCAGATTGAAGCGCGGCGGCGCGGTTAACCGCGATCATACGGGGCCGCTTCGGTCAGGAGCTGTCGATATTCCTTTTCGGTCCGTTCCCGGTCCATCTAGGAGGTCACCGGCAGGCGCTCGTTGCTTTTTCGACATCGTAGTCGTAAAGCGACTTGCGGAACGTCGCAGGGTTCGCGATCTCGAGGTCGCGCTGTGCCAAGCTCTCGTACTTCGAGTCGTACCGCAGGCCGTTCTGCCGGGCTTCGGCCTGGACGACGTCAGTCCGCACGCGGCGCACCCGCTCATAACGAGGCAAGATGCCGGGAACATCGGCGGGGCCGCAGCCTTCAAGCAGCACCGCGAGTGCGACGCCATCCTCGATGGCCTGATTGGCGCCCTGGCCGAGATGGGGGAGCATCGCGTGCGCCGCGTCGCCCAGGAGTGCGAGCCGGTCCAGCACGCGAGCGGCTGGCGATCGTAGAGGCCCCACCAGTAACACGTCTCGACCTTCTTGAGCAGGCCGGTGACGCGCGGATCCCACCTCCCTTGAAACGAAGCGGCGAGTTCATCGCAATCGCCCGGTGCGGACCAGGACTCTACGGTCTCGCTGCTGGTCGGAACGAAGCCGACGTAACTGAGCAAGCGGCCGCTGCACACGGGATACACCATGAAGTGCTTGCCGTCGCCCATCCACACCTGGTGCGCCTCGTCCCGCCACTGCGGCAGTTTTTCGCGCCCGATGAGGCCGCGATAGGCGCGCACACCCGAATATTCCGGCGGCTGCGGTGCGACGACATATTTCTGCAGCACGGACCGGATGCCGTCGGCCGCGATGACGACATCGGCTTCCGCGGTCGCCCCGTTCGCGAACGTCAACCGCGCCACGGCGTCGGTCTGTTCGAAGCCTGTGCAGCGATGATCGACGCGCACCACACCTGGCGACAGCGCCCGCGCAAGCACCTCCACAGATCGGCTCGGTGCATGCCGTACATGCCGTTCCAGCCGCTAGAGTCGGTAGTGAGGATCGGGCCGACCACCGTGCCGTCCATCCGGTAATATTGCGAGCCGGGGCCGACCTTCGCGCCGACCGCCGCGAGCGCCGCACCGAACCCCATGCGTTCCAGCTGCCTCAGGCTGTTGGGGTAGATGAAGACACCGGCGCCGACTTCGCCCAGCGCCTTCGCCTGCTCGTAGACTGTGACGTCGACGCCGCGCTGGCGTAGCGCGTTGGCCGTGGCGAGGCCGCCGATGCCGCCGCCGACGATGGCGGCGCGCAGGCCGGTCGATCGGTTGGTGGTGTTCATGGGATCGCGTCTCTTCTCGTTCGAAGCAAGTCTTCGAAAACGGCCATAAGCTGCTGTTAGTCTTCGATCGAAAATCCTGACGCCTTGACGATCGGCCCCCAGTGTTCGAAGTCGGCGTGCTGAATCTGTTTGAGTTCTTCCGATGTTGTCCCGGTTGGCTCGCAGCCCATCGCACGAATCTTTGCGCGCATTTCGGGATCGCTGCCGATCGCAATGATCTCCTTCGTCAAGCGCTGAACGAGCTTGCCGGAGAGACGAGCCGGCGCATAGAAGGCGTACCATCCGGACGCGTCGACATTGATCCCACATGTCGTCAAACGACAGGTCGTCGGGGCCGAGCACCGGCAGATCCTCATTGCCCGACCAGCTCCGGTCGATCAGCAGGCGCGCGGCTGCGTCCGCCATATCGCGGGTGGCTGTGTGAGGTAGCTTCTTGTCGGGGTCGATCGGACCGAACAACTGGCCGGCGCGGATCGCATCGAGCTGCATCAGAGTATTTTCCATGAAACTGGGCATGGCGATGCCGCGAACAGCAGCGTTCGTCGCGCGAAATAGATCAACCATTCGAACCGAGGCAGTCACCAGCCCGGCCTGGTCCTCCCACTGCGTGCCGCGCCCGAGCCCGGTCACTGCGACGACATGCGAGGTCCCGTGGCGCGCGACCGCGTCTGCCGCCGGCCGAGTAAAGCCCGAATGCTCTCCTCCATCGTCGAACGAGGTGAAGGCGGCACACACCAGAAGAGCGCGTCCGCACCATCGAGCGCTCGGTCGATCGTCTCTGCATCTCCATGCGAGCCTTCGATCACCTCGACGCGTTCACGGACGTTTGCCGCCAGTTTTGCGGGGTCGCGAAGGATGACGCGAACTGCCTGTCCGGCCTCGAGAAGAGCGCTGACAACTTTGCTGCCAATCTGGCCATTAGGTGTGGTGACGACGATCATGGGGATCTCCGATAGGTTTGCTGCCGATCGAGCCGGCGGAAAAGTCTTCTAGGATCTGTTGCTGCTTCATGTTGCTCCTCCAAGATGGCCGGATGCGGATGAGTGATGAACGGCTTGAACCGTTACTATGCTCAGGAGTTCAATTTTCATAGAATGAGCATTCGCGAGGGGGCTCGTGAGGGGGGCCTTAGCCATTTACGATGGGAGTGGCTTCATCATGACCCACATACAAACGGGTAATCGGATAGTCACGCAGATCACCGTGATCGAGGCAGAGCCGAAAAAGCAGAATGAGGCGCTCTCGTTGATGGTCGATCGAGCACGATTCATGGCTCGCCAGCCGGGCTTTGTTTCAACCAGCTTGCATCGAAGTCTCGATGGTCGGCGCATCGTCAACTACATCCAATGGCAAAGCCGCGAGCTGCTGGAGTCTGCCCACCAATCGCCCGACTTTCGCAAGGAGTGGGTCAAGTTTGATCACTTGACCGATCAAATCGATCCGCACCTCTATGAAGTTGTCGAAGTCCTGGACGCAGACTAACTCTTCGCATTTGGATCAGATTCTGCACGCAGGCTATGCCGGTTGCTTCCTGGATCTGGGCGCGGATTGAGACCTGACTTCTCGAGGAGGACGGTTCTTGGCAGCTTTGGATGCCCTTCTTGACGCGTGATCAGCGCCCCAACACCGCAACCGATCATTCTCGCCGCCATTCAACCGCGTCCCATTCTATGGAGAAAGTACCCGAGCAACAGGCGGGCGGTCCCGGCGCAGCTAGCGGCCGGCGATCTTACAGACGCACACCGGTTGTAGAAAACGCCTGGTCAACGGGCTCCTGCACCTGATCCAGGATCGCCATTGCTGCGATTGCGATCACGACGGCAGCAGCGCAGCCGAGCAGAAAAGCCTTCATCGCAAACTCCATCATTTACACGCTGCACGCATCTTACGATGCGGCTTGCAGGCAGCAACTGTGACGAACGATTTGAAGTTCGCCTTGTACCTGCCGGCTCTAAGGGCCCTTAAAAGCCGGGTCGATCGAAAATGCATCGCCCATCAACCCCAAAGAGTGAAGGTCGGCGCTGTACATGTCCACTTCCAGTATGGCGAGGAGCAGTGCGAGCACAATGACCGTAAGGATAAGGAGAGGCGAGGCTTCTCCCGCCGACAGATTTGGGGCGATCATGGACACGCGCGCGGCGCGTAGCCACGAGATCATCTGCAGCAATGGCCTCGATCGCCCCTGCATGCCGTCTTCCTTTGACGTGACGAGCAAAGACGTAACAAACCAAAGCTAGGACTCGCGCTGTCGGCATTCAAGGGAATAGTGCCGACGATGGACGAACTGACGCAGTGCCAGCTGAGGAACGGATATCGATACTCCTCGTTGAGGCTGGGCTTCAAAGGAGGATTTCGCCGTGAAGGCACTGGCATCCATCCTATGTCTGGCGGCGGTCGCGAGCTTCGAAAGCGCGCTGGCCCAGCCCGGACCGACAGAGGCGCCTGCCGCACAGACCCGTCCCGAAGAGAAGGGCCAACCACAGCCACAGGGTTGGACCGGCCCGATCAATACGGGTTCGGGCGGCGCCCCCGCCGAAAGTCCGCAAGGCCAGAGCCCGCCCGGGATGCAGGCGGCGCCCGAGGGCTCGTCCAAGAAAGTCGTGGCACCGGAGAAGAAGTAAACGGGGTGCCGCGGGGATTTATTTCGTGCATTCTTGAAGGCATGGACGTGACCATGGCCGGCAAAGATTGATGGGATGGGCTTCGTGTGCCCGGGCTGCCGCGGCCTTCCTGGCGGTTGTTGCTGCATCCGCGGTGGATGCGCAACTCGCGGGTCACGGCGGCGCCGTCCGAGCGCTCGCCGTTTCGGCTGACGGCGACAGCTTGTTGTCGGGTAGCTTCGACACGTCCGCCATCCGCTGGTCGCTGGGGACGGAGACGGCGGTTGAGGTGCTGCGGTATCATGCGGATGCCGTCAACGCCGTTGCGTTCTTGAAGGACGGTCGCATGATCACCGCTGGTGCCGACGCCCGGATTGCGGTGTGGACGACCGGCCGGCAGCAGCCCGATCAGGTCCTGGAGGGCCATACCGGTCCCGTCGTGGCACTCGCCGTGGCGCCGGACGGATCGACGCTCGCCTCGGCCTCTTGGGACCGCAGCGTGCGACTCTGGTCCTTGGCCGATGGCGCCTCCCGGGTGTTCGAAGGTCACGCGCAGAACGTGAATGGTGTCGCCTTCGCGCCGGACGGCAGATCGCTCGTGAGCGTCGGCTATGATCGTGCGTTGCGCATCTGGCGCTTGTCGGAGGGCCAACCCCAAACGGTGGCATTGCCGGCGCCATTGAACGCCGTTGTCGTCGCGTCCGATGGCGAGATCGTCGCGGCAGGGGCGGACGGCAAGCTGCGCCTGCTGACGACAGACGGAAAGCCGGCGGGCGAGGTGGCCGCCGGCTCGGCGCCGATCGTCGCCCTGGCGCTGTCCGATGACGGGGAGTTGATTGCTGCCGCAGGCATCGGCGGCACGGTCGCCATAGTCGAGCGCAAGTCGCGGAGTGTGTTGCAGACTCTGGTGGGGCCCGGCTTCCCGATCTGGTCGGTCGTGTTCCTGCATGATGCAGCAACGCTCGTGACCGGAGGTGCGGATGGAAAGATCCGCCGCTGGAATGCGCAGAGCGGTGAGCCGATCGGCTCGAACCTGTTCGGGACGCCAGCGGATCCGCTGGCCGCCTATGCGGGCGATCATGGCGCCGACGTCTTTCGCGCCTGCGTTGCCTGCCACGCGCTGTCGGCGAAGGAAGCGCAGCGTGCGGGGCCAACGCTAGCCGGATTGTTCGGCCGGAAGATCGCCTCGCTCCCCGGCTATCGGTTTTCCGAGGCCCTCAAGACGATGGATATCGTCTGGACAGCCGAGACGATCGCAAAGCTATTTGAACTAGGACCAAACGCCTACACGCCGGGAACGAAGATGCCGGAGCAGCGCATCGGCTCGGCGGAGGACCGCCGCGCATTGACCGACTTCCTGGCCCGGGCGACCTCGCAATAGGGGAGGACCCCAACGCTAATGAGGGACGTTCGCGCTCAGGTCTTGCTGTCCGGCCGGTGCAAATAATCCTCGGTGGTGCGGGGCGGCGCGCGTTCCGGCACGCCCTCGAACGGATCGAACTGTTGTTCGCTCATCACGATCACGCGGCAATCCGCGCACATCCTGATGGCGTCGAGGCGTTTGTCGCCCGCTGGATACATCCAGTGCCGGCCCTCGAGCTTGGCCGCGATCCGGTCAATCGTGCTCTTCACGCCGAACGCCGTGCCGCAGCGGATGCAAAGCGCAGGCTCTTCCTCCTTGATCACGACAGCGGCCGCGCGGCCGGCGTGGAAATCGATCTGGGGCTTCAGCGTGATGACCTTCTCGGGACAGGTGCTCTGGCACAGGCCGCATTGCACGCAGGCGTCTTCGACGAATTTGAGCACCGGGCGCTCGGGATCGTCGCGGAGCGCCCCGGTCGGGCAGACGGAAACGCAGGACAGGCACAGCGTGCATCCAGCGGTATCAACGTTCACTGCGCCAATCGGAGCGCCCTGAGGTAGGGCAATGACGTCGACCGGTTTCGGCGCGAGGCGATGCAGTTCGCTCAACGCGAAGCGAAGCAGGTCGCGCCGCTTGCCGACGGTCTTGAACGTGGCAGGCGTCTTCACCGCAGTGAATTGCCCGATGCCCTTCAGTTGCTCCAGCAGTGCATCGGGATCATCCGTTTCCATCGTCGCGACCCGGCGCCCGTCAAACCCGAGGCCAGAAAGGATGGCCTCTGCCATGCCGACCGTCTGCGCGAGGCCGGTCACGTCGTGCCGCGGCTTGCCGCGGAGCAAGAACCGGAACGCGGCCGCTCCGTAGGCAAAGGCGCCGATGACAGCCTCGAGTCCGACCTGCGTCACTTCGTTGACGGCCAGCGGGATGACCTCGGCGGGCAGACCGTCCCCGTGCCTCGCAAGCACGTCGATCAAAGGTGTGCCGTGCTGGCCATCGTGCAGCAACAGGATGGGGTTCGATCCACCCGCCTGATGATAGGCGAGCAGCATGGCGCGGATGGTGTGAAGCTGGATGTCCGCAGGCGGCAACGCGTAGGACGCCGCGCCCGTCGGGCAGGCGGCGGCGCATTGGCCGCAGCCGGCGCAAATCTCGGCGTTGATGGCGACGTGATTGCCGGCCGGCGTGATCGCACTCGTGGGACATAGATCGAGACAGCGATGGCAGCCGGTCAGATTCGAGCGCGAATGGGCGCAAAGGTCGGGCGTGAACTCGATATATCTGGGCTTGTCGAAACGTCCGACGAGATCCCGCGCGCTCAGCACGGTGCGCAGCACGGCGCTCGGGTCCTTGGGATCAGCTCGCAGATAGCCATCGCGCAGATCATGTGCCGGGAACAGTGGTCTTTCTCCCGATAGGTCAAGGACGATGTCGCAGTGCGAGGTGACCCCGCTGCGGGGATTTTCAAAGAGGTAGTGATCGCGCGAGGACGGGCGTGGGCGGGCGTAATCGTCGATCGTGAGCTCGAAAGCGCTAAAATGTCCTCTGGCGGTACGGATCGTTCCCTTCACGACCGGGAAGGGAGTTGCCACAGGCGCGGCGATCTCGCCGAACTCCCTCAGCATCACCGTCACATCGAGATGATCCGAAAGCAGCCGTCCGGCTTCGATCGCCGCCTCATCCCGGCCATAGATCAGGATGACTCCGTCGCTCTCAAGCGTGACCAGCGGATAATCCGGCGCCTGCACGGCGCTCGCTGCGAGCAGCGCCGCCATTTTCGGGCCAGCTTGTGCGCCTTCGGTCGACCAGCCTGCCGTCTCGCGAATGTTTGCGAAAGCGATCGGCGCGGCACCCCCGCCGGCTTCCGCCTCAAACAAGGATTGCTGATAAGTGCAGGCAACGGTCAGCTGGCCTTCCGTCTTTGCGGCTGCGTGAAACTGGTCGAGCTCTGGCCCGCACAGGTGATGAAAGCTCTTGATGTCGCTATTGCCGCATCCGCGCTTGATCGCGGCCGCATCAAGCCGCATCGTGTCTTCACACGAGCAAATCAGGATGGTCTTCGCTGGCTGCTCCAGGTTCATCCCTCCCGAGAAGACGACGAATGGCGGGCTCGCGCCGATCCTTTGCCTCGTGTAGATATTGTCAATCGGGAAAAAGGGGAAAGTGGAGGACGGCCTGCGGTCGATCCCAACCAGCCACGTTGCCACGGCGCAACCAATCCGATTGCCGCCACCCTTCACCTTGGTCCGGTTGCGCGAGAGCGGAGATGCGTTTGCCCATGCATGCCGCATTGCACCCGAAAGCGGTGCCGGCACGCTGGTCTACGTCGGGCGGTTCGACCTCGCCGAGTTCGCGGTGGTGCTGGAGCCGGCCGAGCCGCTGATCACCGCGCGCCGCGCCTTCTACGCCGGCATGGTTGCCCTGACGGACGCCCCGCGCGCCTGTGCGCCGCTGGCCAAGGAGGTCGCGGTCGGTTGGCCGGATGCGGTGCGCGTCGACCGAGGGCTGATTGGAGGGGGGCGGCTGGGCTGGCCCGCATCCGCTGATGAGGACGAGCCGCCCGACTGGCTCGTATTCGGCGCCATGATCCGGACAGTCATGATGACCGATGATCCCGGCCTTCGTCCTCTGGCCTCCGCCTTGGATGCGGAGGGGTTTGGCGAGGCCGGCGCCGCAGAGGTGACCGAGAGCTTTGCGCGGCACCTAATGCGGGCGATCGACAGCTGGCAGGTCGATGGATTTGACAGCGTCGCGCGCGACTATCTCAGCCGCATCCCCCGCGAGCGGCAAACGGTTCGACGCATCGATGATCGCGGAAATCTGCTCACGCGCCGCATCGGCAGGGACACGACTGCACAGGCAGACCTTGTTCAGGCGCTCGCCACGCCATCCTGGCTCGATCCTGATCTTGGAGGGCCAAGGCGGTGAAAAAGGCGGTGAAACTTCTGCGCACCATCGCGCTCGATGCTTCAGACACCTTCGTGTTCGACGCGCCGGCAGTATCGGGCGAATGGGCCGTCTCCGGCGCCTTCCGCTTCTGCGACCAGGATCCGGCGAAGCTGAGCGGAAAGGCGCGCGCCGCCTTCCGTAGCGGCTTCCTCGGCGTGCAATCCTGGGGATGGTCGACGTTGACGCAGATTGTTCCGGCGAGCGAAGACGATTGCCAGACGCTGATCGAGCTCCTAGCCAGGCAACTCGTTGATCGGTTCGGCGCACCGGACATGGCAGTCGCGCGGATTGCTGCAGAAGAGGAAGTCGCCTTTGCGCAGTCGCTCTGCACGCACCCGATCAGTTCGCTCATTGCGGTTCACCGTTCGGCGCGCGATGGCGAGGTCCACGAGGCCTTCCGCAAGCTGCAACTGCGCGAAGGGCAGGGGCATGGCAAGGCGTTCTCGTTCATGGAAGTCGAGGATGAATGATTTCTGGATCGCATGTGGACATCATCTGCTCGATCGCGACGAGAGCGGGGGGCTTCGTGTTACCGACGAATTCTTGAAGGCTTATTTTGCTCGTCCCGAGCTGATGCCGCCGAAGGACGCGTGCCTGGTCGAACAAAGACTGCATCGCGGGATGCTTGCCGATCCGCGCCAGGCGGTCGGTGCGGATGAGGTCACTGCGATCGCCGATGAGGACGCGCGGGAGAACTGGCGCTTCGTGCTGGGGTTTCGCGATCTCATGTTGCGGCACCCAACGCTCGAAGCTGCGTATCTCGCGGCCGTACGCTCGCGATCAAACGACCTGCCGCCGCTGTTCATCAATCAGCTCGTGCAGGTGATCCTGCGCAACGCTCTTGATGGCAACGACGATCCCTCCGTGCTGCGTGCCGCCGAGCTGTTCTTCCGACCGCAGCGGATCCTTCCGCACGAACAGGCCTTGCTGCTTGGCGATGAAGAGGTCGTCGGTGGTCGCAGCCCGACGCCCATCTTGTCGTTGAACTCGATGCTGGATACCAAGACGGACGCCCAGCTCGATGTATTGAGCGAAGAAAACGCCGAGACCTATTGGGAACGCAGCGACCGGTTCGATATGGCCCTCGATCTGTCCACAGGTGCGCGAGGGCCTCGCGCACTGGCGCAGGTGATGACGCGCTGGGTTTCCCATCTGCTCGGGATCGATGTCGCCATTGAGCCGTTGACGGAACTACGCGAGGTGAGCCTGAGCTGGTATATTGGACTGGACGCTGACGCCACCAGGATGGGCGATCGGCTTTGGCACGGCGACGAGCTTGACGAGCACAGCGCAGGGCGAGTGCTTTCGCTGTTTCGCCTGACCTTTGCGGATCCTGGCCTCGCCGGGGGGACCTTGCGGGGCGAGCCGGTCTATCTGATCCTGGCGATGACAGCCGATCAGAAGCTCCGCATGAAACCGCAGAATCTGTTGACGGGACTGCCGATCAAGCGCCTGGAAGCCATCTCATGAGCTCCGCCCTGCCAATCCTGCGTATCCCCGTCGGCATCGTCGTCGAACGGCGCGAGGCGGATTCGCCCTGGGTGGATTTCATCTGGCGGAGCGCCGCCGCGTTGCCTGACGAACCGGACACGGAGGCCTGGACAATCCTGCGCGAGCAGGACGGCACGACCTTGTTCTATGCCGGCAGCGCAACGGTTGATTTGTACGTGTCGGAAACCGCGCGTTATCGTGACAATCTCGCCTCCGGCATACCGAGCATCTGGGTGGTCTTGAGCCCATCCGAGGGGGCTTGGCCTTATGCGGTCGCCGCGGCGACCGCTGATCCTGCGGAAGGAGAGGGGTTTACCGAGGCCGCTGACAATCTGGTTGAAGCCGTGCCGATGCCAGAGGTGGTGCGCGAGGTGATTGAAAGCTTCATCGCCGAACACCACGTCGAGAGAGAGTTCGTCAAACGCGAGCGAAGGCGCGCCGATCCCGAGGCCCTGGCGCGTCGGCAGCATGAAAGCGGGCAAGAATGACTGAGGAAGAATTCCTTGCGCGCTGGTCGCGCCACAAGCGCGAGGCAAAGTCGAGCATTCCGGCTCCGCAAACGGCCAAGCCTGCCAGCGAGACCCCAGCGCCATGCACGGAGGTCGAGGTCGCCCCCGAAGTCGATCTTGCGAGCCTGCCGTCCATCGATTCAATCACGGCCATGACGGACATCACCGTATTCCTGCGCGAAGGTATTCCGCGGGAATTGACCCGCGCAGCGCTTCGCAGCGCCTGGACGGCCGATCCGGCGATCCGCGATTTTGTTGGTCTGGCCGAGAACGCCTGGGATTTCAACGATCCGAACGCCATGCCGGGGTTCGGACCGCTCGATTGCTCGCAGGCTGAGCTGGCCGCCTGGGTCGACCGGATTGTCGGTGGCCTGCGTAACGCGGCAGAGGCACAGCCTGACACGCCGACGCAGTTGCCGGAGTTCTCGGACGTTCCGAACACGGATGTGGTGCACTCTGCTATGCGTACAGAGAAGCCTGATCAAGCGGACCACACGGAGATCGCGACTTCCGTTGCACCGCAACCGACCACGGAAGCGGATGCAGTTCGGCGCTGCACACACGGCGGTGCCCTGCCTCGCTAATGTTGCGACCAAAGGCTATAGCCTCAAGCTATGGGTCGGCGATTGACCATCTGCGGAACCAGGTCTACGCTTCGTTAGCGCTTTGTTGCGCAAGCAAAATCAGTCACTCGGGTCTCAGGCAACAGAGGTCCTTATGCGTGACGCCGGGCTTGATCGCGCCATTGACGCCGCAGGCGGCGTGGCTCAGCTTGCGCGCAAGATCCGCATCAGCCAGCCCTCGGTTTCGAACTGGAGCAAGGTACCCGCTCAGCGGGTGATTGCGGTGGAAGCGGCAACGGGTGTTCCCCGCGCCGAACTGCGGCCTGATCTCTATCCTGATCACCATCACGAGCGCACGGTATCGCCAGAGAGCATCGATCCGATCGATGTCGCGCGAGCGCAGGAATATGCCCTTCTCGCCGCCTTGCTCGCGGTTGCACCGTCCAAGAGCTTGCTCGATCTGCTTGCAGGCTTGAGCGGAGATGGGACGCCGCTTGGACAGGCTCACGCCGCCTTGGCGGAAGCCGCGATGCGCACGATCGCAGGTCAAGTCGAGCGCGAATATTTTGACCTGTTCGTCGGTCTCGGCCGCGGTGAGTTGCTGCCTTACGAGTCCTATTATTTGACCGGCTTCCTCAACGAACGGCCGCTGTCACGCTTGAGGGCCGATCTCGCTGCGCTCGGCATCGAGCGCGCCGCGAACAGTTCTGAGCCTGAGGATCATGCCGCCATGCTCTGCGAGGTCATGGCAGGAATGGTTGGCGGCCGCTTGGAAGCGTCGTTCGAGGCGCAGCGCGCCTTGTTCGACAAACACATCTCGCCATGGATGGGACGTCTGTTCGCCGACTTGGAGCAGGCGGCAAGTGCAAAATTCTATCGTGTGGTTGGCACCCTCGGCCGCCTGTTTATCGAAATCGAGATGCAAGGATTCACCTTCGCCAATTGACCACCCACACGTTGGTTCGGGAGAGATGCGATGAGCGATGAAAAGAAAGCGACCGTCGGACGCCGCGACTTCCTCCGCAAGGTTGGCATCGGCACGGTGGGCGCTGGCGCCACGCTGGCGACGCCACTCGTCGGCTCCGCTGAGGCCGACAGCGAGAACAACGATGAGAAGCGCAAGGCGCGCTACAAGGAATCCGATCACGTGAAGGCTTACTACCGCGTCAACCGCTATCCCGCCTGAGGGAGGCTGCCGTGCTTATCAAGCGCACACATCAGCATTCCGGATCCGACCGCCGCGGCTCTTTCGCAGACGTCCTCGCGAGCCAGACCAGTGGTCTCGATCGCCGCACCTTCCTGCGCCGGTCCGGTCTTGCGGGTGGCGCACTCGCGGCACTCGGCACCATGCCGGTTTTCGGCGTGCGCAAGGCGGATGCGGCCATGGCGGGTCCGCTGACCGCCGGCGCCACCGTCAAGAAAAGCATCTGTACGCATTGTTCGGTCGGATGCACCGTGACCGCGGAAGTGTTGAACGGAGTCTGGATCGGACAGGAGCCGAGCTGGGATTCCCCCATCAATCGTGGATCTCATTGCGCAAAAGGTGCTTCCGTACGCGAGCTGGTGCATAGCGAGCGGCGTTTGCGCTATCCGATGAAGCTCGTGAACGGGCAATGGACGCGCGTCTCGTGGGACACGGCGATCAACGAGATCGGCGACAAGATCTTCGAGATTCGCGAAAAATCGGGACCCGATTCCGTTTATTGGCTCGGATCGGCCAAAATGACCAACGAAGGCGCCTATCTGTTCCGCAAGCTCGGGGCGTTCTGGGGCACCAACAACACCGACCACCAGGCACGCATCTGCCATTCGACCACCGTCACCGGCGTCGCCAATACCTGGGGCTACGGCGCGATGACCAACAGCTACAACGATATTCGCAATGCCAAGACCCAGATGATCATGGGCGGCAATCCGGCCGAGGCGCATCCGGTGTCGTTGCAGCATCTGCTCGAGGGCAAGGAGCTGCAAAAGGCCAACTTCATCGTCATCGACCCGCGCATGACGCGCACCGCGGCGCACGCGACGGAATATGTGCGGATGCGTCCGGGCACCGACATCCCGGTGCTCTACGGCATGATGTGGCACATCCTCCAGAACGGCTGGGAGGACAAGGAATTCATCCGACAGCGCGTCTACGGCTTCGACGATCTCCGCAAGGAAGTGGCGAAATGGAATCCGGAAGAGGTCGAGCGCGTCACCGGCATTCCCGGCGAACAGCTCAAGCGGGTCGCCAAGATGTTCGCCACCGAGAAGCCGGCAACCCTGATCTGGGCCATGGGCCAGACCCAGAAGACCGTCGGCACCGCCAATGTGCGGGCGAGCTGTATCCTGCTGCTCTTGACCGGCAATGTCGGCGGACCGGGCATGGGCGCCAACATCTTCCGCGGCCACGACAATGTGCAGGGCGCGACCGACGTTGGCCTCGATATCGTGACGTTGCCGTTCTACTACGGCCTTGCCGAAGGTGCGTGGAAGCACTGGTCGCGGGTTTGGGAGGTAGACTATGACTTCCTGAAGTCGCGCTTCGACTCCAAGCAGATTATGGAAACCCCCGGCATTCCGTTGACCCGCTGGTTCGAGGCAGTGACGTTGCCCAAGGATCAGGTCGCGCAGAAAGACAATGTGAAGGCGGTGTTCGTGCAGGGACACGCCTCCAACAGCATCACCCGCATTCCTGAATCCCTCAATGGTCTGAAGGCGCTTGAGCTGCTCGTCATTGCCGACCCGCATCCAACGACCTGGGCCTCGCTCTCCGTCGAGGCGGGCCGCAAGGATGGCGTCTACATTCTGCCGGTCGCCACGCAATTCGAATGCAAGGGGTCGCGCGTTGCCTCCAACCGCTCGCTGCAATGGGGCGAGCAGATCGTGAAGCCAATCTTCGAATCGAAGGACGATCTCGAGATCATCTATCTGATGGCGAAGAAGTGCGGCTTCGCCGACCAGATGTTCAAGAACATCAAGGTCGAGAACAATCTGCCTGAGGCAGAAGATGTGCTGCGCGAGATGAACCGCGGCAGCTGGTCGACCGGCTATTGCGGGCAATCGCCCGAGCGCCTCAAGGCGCACATGAAGAACCAGGCGAAGTTCGACATGCTGACGATGCGGGCGCCGAAGGACGATCCCGAGGTCGGCGGCGACTATTACGGCCTGCCTTGGCCATGCTGGGGATCACCGGACGTCAAGCATCCCGGCACGCCGCTACTCTACAACACCAATCTGCACGTGATGGATGGCGGTGGCACATTCCGGCCGCGGTTCGGCATCGAGCGCGAGGAGAAGCTGCCGGACGGCACGACGCGAAAGGTGAGCCTGCTCGCGGATGGCTCGTACTCGTTAGGGTCGGGAATTCAGGACGGCTACCCGGAGTTCACGCTGGCGAGCCTGAAGAAGCTCGGCTGGGACGCCGAGCTCACCGAAGTGGAAAAGGCCGTGATCAACAAGATCAATCCCGCCAATCCGGACACGGTGTCGTGGGCGCTCGACCTGTCGGGAGGCATCCAGCGCGTGGCGCTGGCGCATGGCTGTGTTCCCTACGGCAACGGCAAGGCGCGCATGAATGCCTTCGGTTTGCCCGATCCGATTCCTGTTCACCGCGAGCCGATCTACACGCCGCGCGTCGACCTCGTCGCCAAATATCCGACGCTGCCCGACGCCAAGCAGTTCCGGATGCCCAATATCGGGTTTTCCGTGCAGAAGGCAGCCGTGGAGAAGGGGATTGCCAAACAGTTTCCGCTCATCCTCTCGTCGGGCCGTCTGGTCGAGTATGAGGGCGGCGGCGAGGAGACGCGTACCAATCCGTGGCTTGCCGAGCTGCAGCAGGACATGTTCATCGAGATCAATCCCGCCGATGCTGCCGATCGCGGCGTCAAGGACGGCGGCTGGGTCTGGGTCACGGGTGCCGAAAACAATTCCAGGGCGAGGATGAAAGCGCTCGTCACCGAGCGCGTCGGCAAGGGCGTCGCCTGGATGCCCTTCCATTTCGGCGGCTGGCTGGGGGGCAAGGATCTTCGCGGCGCCTACCCGAAGGGTACCGATCCAATCGTTCTCGGCGAAAGCGCCAACACGATCACTACGTACGGATACGATCCCGCGACGGGCATGCAGGAGCCCAAGGTCACTCTTTGCCAGATCGCGGCGGCATAGGGAGCAACGACGATGGCACGTATGAAATTTCTCTGCGACGCCGACCGTTGCATCGAATGCAACGCCTGCGTCACGGCCTGCAAGAACGAGCATGAGGTACCCTGGGGCATCAACAGGCGCCGGGTCGTCACCATCAATGACGGCAAGCCCGGTGAGCGCTCGGTCACGATGGCCTGCATGCATTGCACGGACGCGCCCTGTGCGGCCGTGTGTCCGGTGAACTGCTTCTACACCACCGCCGATGGCGTGGTGCTGCACTCCAAAGATCTCTGCATCGGTTGCGGCTATTGCTTCTACGCCTGTCCGTTCGGAGCGCCGCAATATCCCAAAGTTGGAAACTTCGGCTCGCGCGGCAAGATGGACAAATGCACCTACTGCGCCGGTGGCCCTGAGGCCGACGGCAGCAAGGAGGAATACGAGAAGTACGGTGCGAACCGGCTCGCCGAGGGCAAGCTGCCACTCTGTGCCGAGATGTGCTCGACCAAGTCACTGCTCGCCGGTGACGGCGAGATCATCGCCCAGATCTACAAGGAACGCGTGATGAAACGCGGCTACGGCTCGGGTGCCTGGGGTTGGAAGACCGCCTATCGCGAGTCGATTGAATCCTGATGGAGGCCGCCGTCACGTGGCGTAAATGCCGGGAGGAGTTCATGTCGTCATTTGGAAGGGTCATTCGCCTCGCTATCGGTGGGTGGGCATTGCTTCTGTTGATCACGGCGGCACCGGCACCGTCACTGGCCCAGCAGATCAACCCGACCGCGAGTTCGGTCAACGAGCGGCAGTTGCTGCAGGAGGCGGACCGGATCCAGGGCCGCGTCAGCATCCCCGACCAGCGTTCCAGCGTGCTTATGCAGCCGGCTGGCCGTGAGTGGCGTGAATTCCGCAACGTTGTGCTCCGCTGGATCGGTGGCGTCGCTATCGTCGGCATGATGGCGGTTCTCGTGATCTTCTATCTCACCCGTGGCATGGTCCGTCTGGAGAGCGGACGATCCGGCCGTACGATCGTGCGCTTCGACACTTTTGAGCGTTTCGTGCACTGGATGACAGCGACCTGCTTCATCATTTTGGCGATCTCCGGACTGAATATCACCTTCGGTCGGCCGGTGCTGCTGCCGCTGATCGGCTTCGAGGCCTTCTCGGAGTGGTCGCAATGGGCCAAATATGCCCACAACTATCTGAGCTTCCCGTTCACCATCGGCGTCGTCCTGATCTTCCTGATGTGGATCGGCGGCAATATCCCGAACAAGGTGGATGTTGCCTGGATCAGGCGGGGAGGGGGCATTGTCGGCCATGATCATCCGCCGGCCTATCGCTTCAATGCCGGCCAGAAGATGATCTATTGGATCGTCGTGATCGGCGGCGGCCTGGTTGCCGTTACGGGATACCAGCTGATGTTCCCGTTCTATGTCACTGGGATCGAGGGAATGCAGCTGGCCCAGATCGTCCACTCCGTAGTGGCCGTGCTGTTCGTCGCGACGATGATCGCGCACATCTATATCGGTACGATTGGAATGGAAGGTGCGTTCGAGGCCATGGGCTCAGGTGAGGTCGACGTCAACTGGGCGCGCGAACACCACAGCCTCTGGCTCGATCAGCAGATGGCGCGAACGGGAACGGGCGGTAGCCAGCCACAACCCGCAAAGGCGGCAGCCGAGTGAGACGGTGAGACAGATCATTCGAAGCGGATGGTCTGCTTCACTGTGCCGGCTCTCTCGCAAATACGACAGAGCGGTCCTGGATATCCTGATCGGGCAATTTACTTGCCTGGCCTGTCTGCAATTCTTGAATAGATGGCATACCGCTCCGTCCAAAATGGAGGAGTGCGTGCGATCTCAGTACGCCGGTGGCTGTACCGACGAGAAGCAAGGTCGCAATGAGCGAGAGCATGAGGCGTTTCATGCGCATCTCCATCTGCCATTTCCACCCGGTACGACGGATACACGTAGATTGTCTTGCCGGATGTGAGCCACTTCACAGCCACAGTCGCTGAATCGACCCGCCCCGCGAGGCCGCGGTACGAAGCGAGGCAACGAGATGAGCTCGATCGATCTCGCGCCAACACGCTCCGCAAGCTCTATTGAGATTCAGGTTGCGATCTCGATGAAAGCTAAATCGGCGTTCGCGCGGCAGATAAAGCGCTGCCGGCGGCCGCTTAGGCCCGGCCTCTGGGTAGATCGTCTAGGCTGCAGCGTGGCTAAGAGAGCCTGTTTTGGAAGCCGCCACGGATCACATAGGTGCGGCATGAACGCGCAATTTATACTCACATTGCTGGATGAGTATAACCGATCCGCTTTCCCGACTTGAGGGCCCTGATGCATCCTGTGCGAGTGACGTGTGCACCCTCGCTCTCATGCGTGCCGTGGGCACTGATAATCCGAAGAAGCGATTTCCTCTTCCAATTCATGCATATATGGTCCTAGACAATTCATGCATATAGCTTAGATCGCAAGTTTGCCACAGCCCCATGATGGATTGGAGCGAGAGTTCAAATTCCACAATGGGTTAGAAGTCGGCGTGTGCACGACGTGTGCACCGGGAGATCAAGAAAAATCTGTTTGAGGCCAGCGTCAGCGTTCGTCCCCGGAAGTTGATTGATGTCCAGGGAAGCGTGAACGGCCCTGAGAGTGAAGCGGCGGAGCAGGGATCATCACCGAGCTTTGAACCGCCTCAGCAGAGCTTGGCGTTCGAAGAGACTCAAGAAATACGGTGAACGCGAAAGGTGGTGTTGGGAGTTTGAGTGACTCCAGTGGCTCTTTCACGCGGAGATGTGCGAAGTTGTCAATTACGAAACAGAAGATGAGATGCAGATGCCGTCGGGGACTGCAATGCTTTCAAGACGCGCAGCGATATTGACGCCCTCTCCGAATATGTCGTGGGGCTCGACGATTACGTCGCCGATATTGACGCCCACGCGGAAGGCGATATGGGCGTCTTCCGGATCGGCAGCCGTCAGTTCGTGGATGCGGGATTGAAACCGCAATGCCGCTCGAACACTCTGCCAAGAACCCGTCTCCGGTGTTCTTCACGACACGGCCGCCGTGATCGGCAATAGCGGGCTCAACGTCACTTGCGAGAAGTTTGCTCAGCTTGGCGTGCGTAGCCTCTTCGTCATAGTGCATGAGCCGCGAATAACCGGCGACATCGGCGGCCATTATGGCCGACAGCCTTCTTTCCGACCTGGCTTCTCCTGCACCATGGCCCCGCGATCCAAGCTATGCCGATTGTACGACGGACAAGCCGTCCCGCCAACGGTCTTGGCGAAGGTGCCCGCGAGGCCGCCGATCAGCTATCGGCCCGAACGGGCGGTACCAACTCTAGGAACAGTCGATGTTCACCGGGCGTTAGCGCTCAAGCAGGAAGTCCGCTTGGTGTCTGTGACCGACCCAAGGAGGCTTGCCGCATGACTGACGAAAGCTCTGATGCACCTACTGCCACACCCGAGGAGCGAATAGACCGAGCTTCGGAAGCGGTCCGGCGGATGGCCCAAGACGACGCGTTGCAACATTTCCCACAGCATGATCGGTGGCTGCACTATTTGAGTGAAACGACCCGGGCAGTTCCGCTTCAGTCGCTTGCTGTCGCATTCTTTCTTGGTGCGTTCCTAGCTCGTCGGTAGCCCGAATATTCCGGTTGCTCGATGACTTTGCTCACGTCAGGTTCATCTATCCCATCCGCCCGATTGCACCGCAAGGCATGCCAGCGCTGCACTGACAGCCATGCGCCTCTGCCGTCCAAGGTAAATGCGGATGGTTTTCGCTGACCCAACCTAGGCCGAAGCAGATTGGACAATTAGGCTTGGTCATTCGTTTTGTCGGGAAGGCCTAGTTCCTTGCGGACCGCGGCGGCGGAGTTGCCGACCTTCTCGACCGCCTTCTGAAGGTCATCCTTCGAGACGCCAAGCGCACGGGTCCAGTACTTAACCTCGTGTGGTTCGTGCATGTTGATCTTCGAGCGGTCAGGCTGAAGGCGGTTCGTAAGATTGTCTGGCATGCCTCTTATCCCAGAATAAAAAGTTGCGGCCGGGTGTCTTGGTCCAAAGATCAGGCTATGGCCGGGCGGTTTGAAAAGTGGCCGTCGCGGCAGTAACGTCGCCATCCCAAAGCTAGTTCCTACTAGCGCTTCGACAGACCCCTAAACGAACTAGCCCGAAGAAGTCCTTCGGACGTGATGCTGCGGTACTCGACATCAGCATAGAACTTCGGCTCAACCCAGGTCGCCTTCGGCTTTCTGATCGGCCGGGTCAGCTTAGACTTCGGACTAACAACCGTGTCGAGTTGCTTGCGGATTTGGCTGGAGACGGTGCGCGACCAGCCGGTGCCAACCTTGCCCATATACACCAGTTCTCGGCCGTCTTGCTTACGAGATAGAGCGCGGGCACACCCGTTGAGTCCTTTACGAACCCAACCACTGGAAACTTTTCGCGCTGAACCGCCTTGACCTTCAGCCAACCGTCATTGCGGTCGGAGCGGTAGGGCGCGTCTGCCTTCTTCGAGACGATGCCTTCGTAGTTCAGCTTGCTCGCGTGCTCGAACAGCTCTTGCCCATCGCCTTCTAGGTGCTCGCTATACAGGACCGGAGGGTTGAGTTCGTAGGCGTCGAACAAGCCACGTAGCATCCAGTTGCGTTCGATCTGCGGCAGCTTCCGCAGGTCTTGCCCATCGAGCCATAGAAGATCGAAGGCGTAATACAGCAAGCGATCCTGACTGCCTCTTGCAAGGTCGGCTTGCAGTTCGCCGAAGTTGGTACGGCCCTCAAGAACAACGACGACTTCGCCATCGATGATAGCCTGGCCCGGGATGTCGAAAGCCCTAGCGATGACCGCGAACCGCTTGGTCCAATCGAGGCCGTTGCGGGTGTACGCCTTGGCCTTCCCTTGGTTCAGGTGAAGCTGAACCCGATAGCCATCGTATTTGATCTCGTGGTTGCCGGACTTGGGCGCTTTGCTCCGGAGCGTGGCGAGTTGCGGCTTGATGAAGCCCGGCATCTTGATGCCTTGGGGACGCTTAAGCGGCAAGGTCGGCGCCACCAGGAAATCGACCAATTAGACGGGCACAGAAATTTCGCAGACCAGTCCATCTTTGCGCCATTCAAAGTAAACCTTCCCCTTTAGCTGGGTGATCATCCCTTCAATGATACGGCTACCAACACCTTTTTGCGTGGGTGCCTGCGCGGTTGGACCACCCGTCTCTGTCCAGCAAAGACGCAATTGACGGTCAGCCGCATCCGACCATTCCAGGTGAACATGGCCGTTGGGGTGTGACAAAGCACCGTACTTCGCAGCGTTGGTCGCCAGCTCGTGCAGCGTCATGGCAATTGCCTGAGCGATGCCGGGTTCCAACACGATTTGCGGTCCGTCTATCCGCAGTCGCTTCGCAGAATACGGAGCCAGTTCCTGTTCGGCGATCGCCGATAGATCGGCACCGATCCAGCGCGTCGTGACGAAGAGTGAGCAAACCTTTGCAAGCGCGTCGATGCGCCCAACGATCGTCCGTTTGAGATCTTCCGGCGAGCTTGATTGAGAAAGATTAACCGCCGCCAGAACGCTCGCAAGCATGTTTTTGCTTCGGTGTTCGGCCTCGCGCGCCAATGTCGCGATCAGCTCGTGATTCTTCTTTTGCTCGGTGATATCTCTCGCGATCTTTGATGCACCAACGATTTTGCCATTGGCATCTTTGACAGGAGAAACGGTCAGCGAAACGACGATCAGGCTTCCATGCTTAGTCTGCCGAATGGTCTCAAAATGGTCGATGCGCTCACCTCGCCTTACGCGCGTGAGAATTTCGCGTTCTTCGCTTTGCCGGTCCTCGGGGATCACAAGTGTAATGGGTCGACCGATCGCCTCGTCGGGCGAGTAGCCGAAAATGCGTTCGGCGCCCCTGTTCCAACTCCTAATAATGCCGTCGAGATTCTTACTCACAATTGCGTCGTCGCTTGACTCGACAATGGAGGCCAGCCATCGCAGTTGTTGCTCGCTTTCGCGAAGCGCAGTTTCGACTTCTCTGTGTTTCAAAATCGCCTCCTTGCTGGGGTGCGTCCAGCAGGGCGTGCCCCTGGCGGAAAGATCATACAACAAATGCTTCTGCCCGCACGCCGAGTTCGCTGGGTCATCGCAGGCATCCCTCGTGACGGCGTCGCGTGTCGACTTTGCCCTTGAAAGGGGACATCCCGGATTTATACTGCACGCGCCCTAAGGCGGCTCCATTTTGCAGTCTTGACTCATTGTTCGTGTTTCGTTCTTATGGGGCTCGTCGCGAAATCAGAGCGAATTATGCCTACGCTCGAATTCGTCCGCTCGGAGATCGAGCGCATGCGCGTGCAGGTCGGCCGCCAGCGCAAGGAAATCCTTCAGCTCCAGAGAGCCGGTATCCCGACCAGCTCGGCCGAGGCGCTGCTGCAACGGATGCTCGACAAGATCGACATGCTTTGTGCTGACCGCGACCGCATGAAAGCTGCACTGCCGAAGCCAAAAGGCAAGGTTCTGGGAGGTCGGTCATGGTGAACGACCGTCCGCAGTGGTTCGATGATTGGGAAAATCCGCCGCCGTTTGTCAGGGCGCTAAACGAAGTTCGGCAACTCTCCACTCGTGAAGGCTGGTGCTATCACCATGTTCAGGCCGTCCAGGTTGCCATTGATCAATACGCCGAAGCCGCTCACGGCAACCGCGAATTCTTTTTGAACCGGCCTTACAGTATTGGCCCTACTGGAACGAAAGATGTCCCATAGAAAAAGTGCAAAATGCAAAATCTCAATACATGGACTACGAATTGGCTAAACGAAACTACGGACATCGGCTGTGTACGAAGGAATAGGTTCTTCCGTTATCTCGCACAGTGCGTCGTATCTTTTTATTTCCCAAGAACTCAATTTGTTCAGAGGCTCGCGTCTGCATGCCCTCACACCGCTAGAGCATTCCCGCTGTTGCGAGGACGGCAAAGGACGAAAGTGCTGGACCCGGTGGAATTGTCGGGTCATTGAATTTTTTCAAGCACTTCGCGAATATTTACGTGCGCTGTTTATTGTCGCACGGTGTCACAACCGTGCTCGCATAGTTTCAATGAATTACGAAACGTTCCGGCAACTCCGTGTCTCAAGCATGGGACAACAGAGAGAAGCAATGATGCTACGGATGGACGAATATGAATTCCTTCGTGGACTTGCACAGAGCGGTGGCGCGATAGAAGTGCCATCCACAATTGATTATCCCGGTGCGAAGCGAACCGCCCGCGAAACTGGCAACCACGAGTATGCTTCAGAGCGGCAAAGTTCGGTACGAGATCACCGCGGCGGGCGTGCGGCGGTCGCCCGTTCGGATGGCCTATTTCGCCAGTTGAAGCCCGCCGTGAACCGGCGGGCTTAGCTCGTCAGGCCCGATCGCGGGAGATCAGCGGCTGTGTACTACCGACTTTATCGGTCGCTGTATTTAGGCAGCCCTCTTCGGACTCGAGGAAGCCGTCACCAACTCCGCCGAAAGGCGAAATGCGACCCCAGCGCGGGCAGCGCCAGGGCCGCCACTTAAACTCCCAGTCGGGATGGGCGCCTGAAGGGGAGCACATGACGACTCCCGCCATTGCCACTTGTTCCCTAGGCGTTAGCAAATCAGCAACCAAGCCGGCGCACGCTTTCCTGCGGGACGGGACCGATTGGGGATTCGCGCGGTCGCGTTTCGGGGAGGAGCCAGGCGCACGGGCCCTGGTGCCGGCTCCTCTTCCTTAACCATGTGTTAACGAGGCCACAGTCAATTGACCTAAGGCCTGCTAGCCTGTGGATACTGGGGATTTCAGGGCCCAGGCTGGAAGCACAGGGCGCCGCCGGGACGCTGTATTTCAAGCCCGGCGGCGTAGTTTCCTTGGGAGGTTAATCGGGCGCAGTCGACTGGTGTCATTCGAGCGGCATAGAAAGCACCGAAGGCATATTGCTCTGCTCGCAACCTGTTCGCCCCTTGACCGGCAGAATGGGAACCGAGACAGCCGTGGCGGCTTCGGCCTGGCTCATGAACCGGGCCAGATTAGCGTCCGATGACCACTCCACGTAACGAACGGCCGCAAAAGCGACCGCTCCCACGATGAGCATACTGAGCACTGATGCGCCGGCTGTCGCCGACCAACTTTGGCTGCTAAAAAACGGCATCACGACTCTCCGACACCGAGCTGCCACCCGCATTTGCGTTTAGATCAACTCGCGATGATCGAGTGTGAACGGCCTCACATTTCACGCGCACTTGATGCTGGGGCAGACTGAGAGCCGGCAAGAACCAGCGATATTGTCGACTGTCATCGGCCTGTGGCTTGGTTCGTACAGGACCGTTATGGCTGGGAATTTCAGTGTCCCAGTTCAAGACCGGCAGCGTCTTTTCTTGAGACAGCGCTTGGCGATCAGGCGCGATCGCGAGGCTCGAGACGGTGCACGACGGACACTATCGGCCGCGTCTGGCCTGCGTGTTCGGATTCAAACAGGAAGCCCGTCACTAGCTGCTCAGCTAGACGCAGCAAGTGCGTCTGGGGATCTTCGGGAAGCTGGCAGGCAATCCGAACAGCATGGCGCCGATGCCAGGGGTGGTCTTTTTGATCGTTCATGCCATCGCTCCCTGTTGCCAGTCCTGCGTACCGGCTTGCTCGTGCAGGCCGTCATGGTCGCCGATGCCGGGCTCGGCGGGACCATGTTCCAGATCGCGGCGCCCGCCCGCGGCCCATCTCTCTTGGTTGTCGTGCTGATCGAGGCTCCCAAGGCTGGCTCGCTGTCCGCTTGGTCCTGCTCGGCATCGACGACGACAGTTTCTTCGCCAAGGCGCTCTCGGTTGCAGTGCTCTTGGTTCAGCATGCGGTCGAAGCTACGAGAGCCGTCACGGCCGCTACCAAGCTGAGCCGGCCGATGGCACAGCTCTTTCCTAAGCAGACAGCCTTTCGTCGCCCGGGCGCTGATCTCGGCCGGCTTTGATCCCAGCTCGGTGCTGATCGGCTGGAGGAGGGCAGCGCCGCCTGGGCGCTTAAAGCCACGCTCAAGGAAGCTTCCAAGCTGACGGTTGATGAGACCAAGACGTGCTTCGCTCGTTGGAAGCCCTTTTTCTCGTCGGCGGTCGGCGCTCAGAAGTGTTATTCCGGGGGGAGGCTATCCCACCACCGGAAAGCCCTAACGCCTCGCTGCGCGATCAGGATGGCTTGGCCGGACGTGTTGGATACAAGACCTTGGCCCCCGGGAACTCGGTGGCCGCCGGGCTCCTGGGGAGGGCGTCCGTTAACACTAGGCGCGAAGGTTGCCCCGACCACGATCATCCGGCTCAAAGAGGCCGCTCGTCGAGGTCGACCCACTCCAAAAAGTCGAAGCCGCCGCACCGCCAGTGCGAGGGCCAATTCGACTTCGGATAACGCTGCAGTGACTCCAATTATACCGAGGAAACGTCGGCTTCAAGTGAGACGCGCCCCAAGGGTTGTCTGAGCAACGGTTCGGCGCGCGAGCGCTGACGTCGACATCACACATGATTGGCATTGGTGTGGACGAGGGCTGTCCGCTCGGAGTTCCGGCGCCGTCAACACACCACTGGCAATCAGCGTGAGAATAGCGACGGGTCGAGATCGGCCATGATCCCGTCGCCGGCAGGCGAGTACACGCCCCGCAGATGAATGACCGCAGAGGGCCGCTCTCTCAAACAGCGGTAGCGAGCCGGACGCTACACGCCTTTGCGCGATCGGAATGCAAAGTGCAGGCTACGCTGTGCCCATTGCGACCTGCGACCACACGGTAACCCGGCATCCCGGGTGAGGGTCGAGAGGCAGAACATGTCGTCAACGGCATGACCACCCGCACCGACCTGATCTGGGAGAGCGCCCAAAAAGCTCTCAGGTAGCACCGCACAATGTGGTGGGCGATGCCAAAGGGAAACGAGTACCTAGCTCATCAACATGATGGGCCCCACTTCGTCAGTGGCCTGCCGGAAAGCAATACCGGAGGGAGAGAAAGGGCGAAGCTATGCGCAGAGTGGAAATCCAAGGCGCGTGCTTCTAGCCGACGGGTCTTCTCCGCTTTGCGAGCTCCGAGCAAGGCGATATGCCCAAAAATCGCGACCGATACCAAGGTGCAGCATGTCAATGGGGGCAGGACCATGCCCAACAACCCTAGCTAACGGTCCCCGGTACTTGAGCCCCGACAGCGCGAAGGTTGCTCCGTAAATTACAGCTCCGGCAGTAGCTCATGCGCGCTTCTCGGGGGAATTGGATGCTCATGACGTCGACGCCAGAGAACCTGGGAGGAACGCAATACGACGAGCCGCTGGAAGAGCCGACATAGCGATCTCGCCGACATCGTCGTGCTGATGAGGGGAGAGGTGCTCGATATGTCCCGAAGAGCCGGGATCGGCCACACCCGAAATATTGTGGTGCGAGTGACGACGATCCAGCGTCACACCCGTTGGCATGGTTCCAGGGCACCCGCTGAGATACTGCTTTAAGCGTTTTCATACTGAGATCGTTTTTCATGTCGCCCCGAGTGCATTGCAAAAATGGCTGGAGAGCATCAAACGGGCGGCGCGGTCGCGGGGCTGGCCAGCGCACGTGATACCACACGCGATCGCAAGCGGGTGCCGGCCGACGCGGATCGCTGCGGGCGGGGGTGGCGCTGCTGCTTGGCATGACCCTGGACCGCCCGGGCTGGGCGGATGGTTTGCTGCTCGGCAACAACTCTGCGCTCGGCACGGGCACGCTGACTGTAAATGGCAATGCGACGCTGGATGGCACCACCTCCCTGAGCCTTGCCCCATATCTTGCTGCATGCGGGCACCTCGCCGGATTTGCTCGGCGGGCAAGCCGTCACGCTTGGCGGTGTGATTTCGGGGGCCGGGTGGATTGATCAAGCATGGCGCCGCCACCTTGACCCTGAATGGCGCCAACACCTTCACCTGTGACCTCAACGCCGGCACTCTTGCCTTGGGGGCGGGTGGCAGTCTCGCGGCTAACCGGTGCGGCTGGCTATGCGGCGTCGCTGCAGCAGTCCGGCGCCAATATCTACTCACTTGTCTTCGTCTAAAACTTTGATCCAGAAGGACGCACCGTCACTCGCGAGCAGATCGCACACCACCGCAAACACAATGGAGCTTGCGCAGTCGAAGGTTTCTCCCTCGGCTGCGATCCGGCCTGAGCTGTCGTCGATGATCTTGGCCCGCCAACGCGGAAAGTACTCGTCCTCGATCTCCTCGATAACGAGCCGCCTGTCCCCGGCGATCCGAGAATGGTGCCTTTGAATCTGCAGGCATCATCCGTGTTTTCGGTGCAACGTGGAACCTCGACCACTTTCGGAACATCTAACCATGTGCCGTCGATACTCGTGATGCTTTTGGTATCCCGGTCGAAGGTCTCATCATCGTTCTTGTAACAATAAATGTACCCATCAACTTCATACGCCCATACTTCGATGGGCTTCCAGGTTTCACGTCCGTCCAACGTGATCGATTTCGTTTTGCGCACGATCATCGCTGTCGAACAGCTCGACATCGAGTTTTCGCGGATAGGTGCTAACGGTGGGCCGATTGGTCAGCATCGGGGCGAGTAGCTGATCCTTTATCCGCTCCAACGCCGATCGGCTGACCAGCTTCGGTTTCTCGCTGGAGTACTCAATTTTTGTCAGCTCGCCGGTCATCGGGGCGTCTGCGCAACGCTGTCGACGACAGAGCGCTCGACGGTGGTGTCCGGGGTGGTCCAACTACCCGTTACGAGGAGGTACGTGTCGCCTGCCATCGCGCCATGAACATGGGGGCCTCTCACTTATCCGCGGCGATCGCGTCCCGCTTAAGCGGGCTCGTTTCGGCATGGAACAGCTGCATCGTGGCGGCAAATTTTCGGGCCACCTCCGGCGGGATTTCGAGCGGCTTTCGGGCGATGGGCATGCCCTGGAGATAGGAATTCAGGGCTCGTTTGGCGAATGCAAACGAAGTGGCCTCCAGCAACTCCTGGAGGCCCGTAGGGCAGTTGCTGGTGCCGCATGGGCAGTCGCGTCAGTCGAGATTGGCCAACCTGGACGGGCTTGGAGGACCAGTAAGCTTGAACTGTGGCCAGCATTCAACACTCAGGAATAAGTGGCAATTTTGCGCGCGCGCGCTCGGCAGCCTCGCGCAGCTTACCGGACGGTACACGCCCTTCCGGTTCGGCGCCGTTCGATTCACATTAGCTAATCCTGGAACTTCCCTGCGCTCCGATGATTTCATCAGCACTGGGGCGACTGTTTCATTCCCTATCTTTTTATTGGGCCCAGTACTGCCGCTGAGTTGCCAAGCCAGCGGCTGCGATCAACCTTGACGCGGCCCCAGTGCGTCACCTCGCTGGGGCCGTTCCTTTTTTCATGACACTTCGCCAGTTTGAGTTTAACCCTGCCTCTACGAAGCGACGGCCAACGTTCTCAGTAGGACTACTGATCGATATATTCCACGTTTCACGCACATAGATTTGATGATCCCCGATTCGTTCTCATTCCACCGCGCAGATGGGTAGTGTCCGTATTTGACCTCAAATATCCTTAGCTTAAATTTGGGGTGTCCTTCATCGGATTAGGAACGCTGTGCTCGCGGCGCCGTTTGTTGCCCATGTCGCAAGTTAACGACTTGCGGAACACCGGGATTAGAGGGAAACATCCATGTCAAAGAATGCAGCCGAACACCACAAGCAGGCGGCAGAACACCATACCAACGCCGCGCGGCACCACGGCGAAGCAGCTAAGCATCATGAGAGCGGGCAGCACGAAAAAGCAGCCCACCACGCTCATACCGCAAGCGGCCACGGCCATCACGCCACGCATCACACCGAAGAGGCGAGCAAGGCTCACATGGAAGAGCATGGCAAGAAGTAGCTATCCAAGAAATAGCTACCAAGGCTTATAACATTTCCAAAGGCCGCCTCAGTTGGCGGCCTCTTTCATTGCGCGACGTTTCGCGCGCACGAGGACCTCGTGAGGATGAGCTTCATGAACGTTCTCTCCCGCGATAAGCGAGATTGAAGTCATTGCCGCGCTTTGCGAAGGCGTCGGCACCACACCGTTTCGCGCTTGACCGGCGTTAACGTGGCGCCATCGGGCGGTTGATCTTCTGGATGTAGATCCTGCCGTCCTGCACGGGCTCGAACGCACGAGCGTACTTCATGATCCTGCGCGTGGCTTTCTCGGGGTCGGAGTAGGGGCGGTCACCCTTCATCTTCATCGGTCACGCGTTCCCAGTCAGAGTAACTATAGAGCCCCGCCCAATGATGCACTGGCTTGCCGCAGCGCTCGCATTTGAAGGCGCCTGAAATGATCGTGGGGCAGGATCCCGCTCTTGAGATGCAGAATAGAGAGCGCCGCATTCGCGGCAGAAAAAATAGACTTTAATATCAATCTCCCATTAAACGACTGAAACGTTCCATAGCCACCGCGGCGGGATCGCCGATAGCGTCACCGCCTGGCGAGCGAGGCCGTTCGCCCCAATGGACGGTCCCTCCGCACGATTGACGTCGCGTTCGGACGGAGCCTTGCTGTCTCTGGACAGCGGAAAAGGATAATCACAAGCGATTGCCAGGCTCGGCGGTACCGCCGGCGATACGAGACCCTGGTCATTTGCGCCGGACCTCTGCGGGTGGGAAGTTGCTTGTTTGCCGAGCATCGCTACTTGCGTTTGCCTGTCCGAAGGGAACAACGAACCGGGTTAGGCATCGTTCCTAGCCACGGTACTCCGGACCGCTCAGGAAGCGACCGGCAGACCGCAAGCCCTGCGCGGAGAATACTGCCGTCTTGCGAACAGCAAGTGCAACGCGGGGTAGGCATTCCATTGGTGCCCTGACCCCAAAGCCCGACATCCTGGATAGCGGCGACTTGGTTCTACCCAATTGAAGCCAGCGGCCCTGCCCAGGCTGCGAAAGCAGCGGTGCGGGCGCTCCATTCGTCACAGCGCACGCGATCTTCTGAACCCTGGAGGGCCGACTTCTATTGCTGCGGCGCCTGCCCGTTCGATGCAGAGACGCCGCCGTCGACCGCCACATTGGCCCGGTAATGAGGCTGGTGTTCTCGCTAGCGAGGAAGGCGATCACAGATGCGATTTCCCAAGGGAATGCGCTCGGCAAATTTGCCGAGAAGTTCTTGGTCATCCATCATGTCCGCTGTCATTCCCGTCCGCGTTAGCGAGGGACAAACGGCATTGACGCGGACACTCTTCTTGCCGAGATCCATCGCGAGCGCCCGGGTCAGATTGACGACCGCGCCCTTCGCGGCGTTGTAGGGTCTCATGGCCCAGGCGGGAACGGACACCCTTATGTTGCTGGTGCACGGCATTGACGGTGGCGGCGGCTGATTCCGCCTCCGCAAGACTGGAGCGCGGTCGCCAGCGGCCGTCGGATGACGCAGACCAAGATCCGCGACGAATTCGGTCAGGGCCGCATGGTCGGCGCGCGCGAGGCCATTGCGCGCGGCATGGCGGACCGGATCGCAACCCTCGACCAGTTCGTCGGCTGCGTGCTGCAGCAGCGCTCGCCGCGGCCGAGTTCGCGCCGGCGATCGGCGCTGGCGTTCGATTGAACGATCAATCCTTGAGCAACAGTTTTATTCGCCTGCGCTCTTCAGGGATTGATGGAAATCGCATCCCGAATTTCCGGGCTTGCCGCTGAACCGATGCGATCGGACGTCGTAGCGCAGCAGAGGCCCGAGCCGCGCTTGCTCCCGAAGCAATCAGTGCTTTCAGACGATTTGTTTCCTCATCAGTCCAGCGCAAATGTCTCATGCCTCAACGAGGGGAGCTTCCATCAATTTCTGTCTTCCGAGCCGCAAATCCCGGTGGCAAAAAAGCCGCCCGAAGGCGGCTTGATCTTGTCTATTTTTTGAGGGCATCAGCTGCGTCGCGCGCTGCATCCTTCACGTCTCCCGCGGCCTTGTGGGCAGAACCCTTGGCCTTATCAATCTTGCCTTCGGCTTCGAGGTCCTTGTCACCGCTGATCTTACCGGCCCCTTCTTTGATGGCGCCTTTTGCCTTGTCGGCAACGCCCTTCACGTGTTCGCGATCCATGGTCTTGTTCCTTTACTGTACGGGATACGAGGCAACGAAAGGATCGAGCAGTGGTTCCTAGGGCATGCGCCAGTTTCCACGCGCTCGGGGACAGCACCGTAGTCATACCGCTGCGCAAGGACTCTAACGTTAGGATTGATCCTTTCGCCAAGGTAGCCGCCAAGCGCCTATCTAAGCAGGGCGCTGAACGTTACCAATAAAATGCCGCTGAATGCGACGTCAAGGCGGCCAAGGCCACAAGCCTAAAACGAGCCTAACCGTCCGCGCCGACGAAAATATCAAACGCCTCGTAAGCCTGCCGCGGCGTCTTTCCTTCCTTCAATGCGCTTTCGAAACTGAAGATTGCCTCCGCTAGGAAAAGTTCATCGGGGACAGGAAACATGGTGCGAAGTTCGGCGAGCCAGCTCGCATAGGAGCGCGGGTTGAACTTGCCCAACGTGTAGTTGTCGCTGAATGAGCTGCGCATTTAGGTCGGAACCTTCAGGCCGGGCGATGAAAGCCACTTGGCCATGCGCGAGCCGGTTTCCGCTAGCCGCGCCCTGCGAATAAGTTTTTCGCGCTCCACTCCCAATGTTGTGCCCATCGCTTCTTTCCGCAGGCATACAGCCTCCTGCGCAAGACGCTCGCCGAGTGGATCGAGTTGTTTGAAACGCTGCCGTTGGAGGATCATGGCGCGCTCCTTTCCAATTTCAGGAAGGCGGGAGCGCTGATCGGGCGTTCTCATCACCGATGAATACCGATAGCCGCGCGGTGATTGACCCTAACGAACACCCCTAGCGACACTTCCAAAACGAAATACTGGTCGAGGTCTCTAAATATCCCTCCAGAAACACAGCTCTACTGCTGCAACGCAAGCGAGGAAAACCGTCGCGGAAAGCGGCCGCGCTTTGGTTTAGCTGCCATCGGCGCGTTTTGCTCACTGAAAGCCGGCAGTCGGCCGATTCCCTTTTTCAGTTCCTGAGTTGCTCGACCCGCGCCGTCGCCTGGACAGCGGGAACGCGGGCTCTTTCTCCGTCCAGGCAAAACCACCGACCAACCAGGAGTCACTGATCCATGCGAGTGGACATCAAGCAGCTGCGCCAGGCCCGCGCCAACAAGGCAAAGGACGGCAAAACCGCGCTCGAGCAGCTCAACGCGCTGCAGGGCAACGCCAACCCGACCGAGGCCGAGACCGCGCAGGTCGGCGAGCTCGAGACCAAGGTCGACGCGCCCGGGGCCGAGGTGGCGGAGCTCGACAAGCAGATCTCGGCCGAGGAAAAGAAGCTGCGCCGGACGGCGCTGTTCGGCTCCTCGACCGCGCTCGGCGGTCCGGCGCTGGCGACCGTCGTCAATGATATCAATCCGGAGCGGACCGGCGGTTCCCCAGCGTTGCGGAGTTTGCGGTCTCAGTCCGCAACGCCATGACCGGCGGCCGCCTCGACCCGCGTCTCGGCGCGGCGCCGACCAATTTCCAGCAGAACCAGGGCGGCAGCGGCGTGGGCTTCCTGGTGCCGACCGAGTATCCCGAGCAGATCTGGGGGCTCGTTTTCGACGACCAGAACCTGCTCGGCTTCTGTAATCCGGAGCCGACGCAGGGGCAACTCGATCGCGATCGCAAAGGACGAGACCACGCTGTGGGGCGCCTCTGGCGTCCAGGCGCTCTGAGGGCACGCAGCTGATCGCGACGAAGGCCGCGATGACGGGCGAGATCATCCAGTTGCATGAGCTCTATGCGTTCGTGCTGGCCTCGCAGAGGTCCTCGACGATGCGTCGACGGCGTCTACTGCGAGAGCGCGACGCCGTCGGAACAGCCGGCGCGCGGTTTCAGCCTGTTCAAGCGAAAGAAGGCGCAATGAGCGGCGACGACACTGGCAGCGTAAATGCGGCCTTGCTTCAAATGGCCGCCAAGATCGGCGGCCTCCAGTCGACCGTCGCAACGCCGCTGCACACCTGGCAGCGCATGGAGGAGAAGGCCTCGGAGGGCCGGAAAGACCTGCATCAAAAGGTCGAGGCGTTGTGCGCTGAGGTCATGACGATGGGCGCGCAGATCTCGACGGCGACGAAAGAGATCGCCGACATGAAGCCGACCGTCCAGGCCGTCCGGATGGGCAAGCGCCGGCAACCGGCGTGCGCAACTTCACGAAATTGATGTGGGGCGTCGGGATGTTCTTAAGCGGCGGGGTCGTCTGCATCGTCACGAACCTCGTCGAGATCCATGTCAAGCGTTGACATGCTTCGTACCGCTGTCGTCGTCGCGCTCGCGCTGATTTGCTCGTGCTCGGCGGGCTATTGCTCGCCAGCGGCGCGAAAAGCGGCTACGTGTCCAAAGTTTGCTTTGCAGTTCGGTGCATAAGAAGGGGCGTCCTGTCCCTCCGGACGGAATGCAAGGCTGGAATAGCCGGACAGGCACCTCAGCCCGCTTTGCGCTGCGGCTTGGCCGACGTCTTCTTCGCCTTGGTTGATTTCGCCGGCGCCGCCTTGCCGCCGCTCTGGATGCTCTGCTTCAGCGCATCCATCAAGTTGAAGACGTTGCTCGGCGCGGGCTTGCGGGTCGCCGCGATCGGCTGGCCCTTCCGCTTTTGCTCGAGCAGTTCTTGCAGAGCCCGCTCATAATGGTCTTCGAATTTTGTCGGCTCAAAATGGCCGGACTTCCGCTCGACGATGTGCTTGGCCAGATCCAGCATGTCCTTCGTGATCTTCACGTCCTGGATGTCCTCGAAATACTCGGCCGAATCGCGCACCTCATAGGGATAGCGCAGCAGCATGCCCATCAGCCCGTTGTCGCGCGCCTCGAGCGAAATGACGTGCTCGCGGTTGGTCAGAACCACGCGGGCGAGGGCGACCTTATCGAGCGATCGGATGGTTTCACGGATGACGGCGTAGGCATCGTGGCCGACCTTGCCATCGGGGACAATGTAGTAGGGGCGGACCAGATAGAGATCGTCGATCTCGCTTCTGGGCACGAACTCGTCGATCTCGATGGTACGCGTCGATTCCAGCGCGATGTTCTCGAACTCGTCCTTGGTGATTTCGAGATATCGGTCGGTGTCGACCTTGTAGCCCTTGATAATATCGTCGGACTGGACCTCTTCGCCCGTATCGGCGTCGACCTTCAGATACTTGATCCGGTGACCGGTCTTCTTGTTGATTTGATTGAAGCTGATCTTGTCGGATTCAGAGGTCGCCGGGAATAGTGCGATAGGGCAAGTCACCAGGGACAACCGCAAAAAGCCCTTCCAATTGGCGCGCGGGGCCATACTCAAAACTCCACCTACACTGAATGGTATCAATATAGGACGCCGGTCAGCGAAGTGGAGTCTCGCCTAGCAATCCGGACAGGTATCACCGATCCCGCGCAGGGTTTGATCGATCGCGGCCTGGCACTTTTCCGGAGTGGCGCCCGGGAATGGCTGGTTCCACGCCGCTTCACGAGCCCGGTTCCGCGCATCGGGGTCACTGCGATCGAGGGCATGGCCGTGGTGTTCGCACTCTCTCACGGCGTGGTGCTCGATCAGCATGCCGAGTGCCCAACCTTCGAGGCTACGATAGGCGGGCCGGGTAGCCTGTAGCGGCAGGCGACGTTGTGCGTTGCTCTTCATGATGTGGCCTCGAATCAATTCGACGCCACCATTTATAGCACTTCAGTCAAGTCGCCCTTGGAACCGGATCGGTTGTACCCGCTATCCAGCCTGAGACAACCAAACTGGCCACCAGGAACGCTTTCTGGCCGGTCGCTTTGGGTTATCGGAATGAAGCGAGTGACTCTGATGCCTCGATATTATTTCGACCTAAAGGACAGCAAGGGCATTGCTCTAGATGAGGAAGGCCTAGACCTGCGGGATTTGGTAGCGGCGCAGAACGAAGCGGCGCTGTCCCTGGGCGCCATGGCCCGGGATGCTGTGGCCACCGCCAGCGGGGCCGACCAGATGGAGATTGCGGTGCGCGACGACGACGGTCCCGTTATGACCGTCCGCTTTGCCTTTGAAATTAGACGCGCAAGGCAGAGTTAATTGGACGTCGTGCGAGCTTCATCCTTTCGCTCTGTAGTGGGTCTTCTCCCTCTCTCCGAAACAATTAATGAACGACCCGGATCAGGTAGTATCCAACCCCCGCCAACCACGAGAACCGTGGGTACAGCCCACCATAAGATTGCGGGCATGTCCGCCTTCAACGAGTCTTGTTCCCGAACGGGAACGGGGCGATTGAGAGGGCCGCGACCGGTCAGTCGCACGTCCTGTCCTTAAGCGTTGGTCGGGAGGAACAGTCAGCCATGCTGAGGCATATTAGGGATGGTTCCCTGTTTGAAACCCACGGATTAGGACCCGTATTTCGAGGTGTGCTATGCAGCATCGTCGCCGGTACAAACCACAAGCTGTTTCGCTAGAAGAGCGGCTCGAAGAACGAGCGAATGAGTTTCGCGAACGTGCCAAAGCGCTTTCCCCAAGCGCTGAGCGAGAAGCCCTTCTCAAGCTAGCCCGGCAAGCCGAAACCGGCGCGCGCATGAGTGAATGGCTCCGCTCACCGCGACTGCAGCCATCCGAGCGAACACCGTGAAAGCGACCGACCTTAACTACGAGCGCGTGATGGAGCTGGTAGCGGCGTTGCGTGAACGCACGCCAGCGGAAGTGACGATTGCATCGCTCGCGCTCGGCGCCAGCTTCACCCCAGAGATGTGGCTTGCGCGGGAGCCGCTTCGCAAAGCGCGCAGCAGCCATGACGAGAAGGTGGCTCATGACGCCGTCGCGCCGCCCCCCGGAGGAACGAAGGGCAATACGAAGAGTCTAAGTGCCAGCTCCCGTTGTTTCTGCCAAGAAGCTATTGGGAGTAGCGATCCCCGGCGCTTGCGTTAGGCGCCGGGGTCGCTGGTTTAGCGTAGTCTTTATGCGAATAGGTGTTTGCCGGGCTGGAGCATCCGAACGTAGGTCCCGCTCTCGTGGTAATCGAGCCAGCCCTTAGCGATCGCATATTGCAGCCCGGCCCAATATCCGGCCGGCGTCGCCGGGAGGCGCTTTGGCACCTTCCAGCTCGGGAGCGCCGCCGGTCGCATCCGCAGGGACGGGCAATGGTGGGTTGCTTTCGGTCGCCAACCTGATCCGGCCCGCCGTCGTGGATCAGTCCGAAATCGCTTTCGATCTTGTCGCCGGCTATGACGGTGGGACGGAGGAAGAAGTCCATCAGTTCTACGGCCTGCGAAATGGCACCACGTCCCCGTCAGCCGCGCGGATCACGACCCGTGCGATCTCAAGGGGTCGAATCCGAGCTTGACGGGCACATCGGCGACGCCCTGCCGATCCCATCTCACCTCTCGTGGAGGCACCTCTCTAATTTCCTTGGGCAATCCACTTTTTGATGATCGTCAGACGGGGTAACGACCGCAGCCTCAGTGCGCCCGAGATTGCTGCCTCAGCCCCGAAGTCCCCAACTTCGGGTACGCGTTCGTGATCAGCTTTCGACGACGACCACAACTTGCACCTCGCACCCTTGCGCCATCGGCGCCCTGGTCATGCCTCCCTTCATCTGGGCCGTCATCAAGTTGATCAAGCGGGTCCCCAGACCGCTCTTCGCCTCGGCGGGGCACCCGATTCCGTCGTCCCTCACCGTGATTACGACCTTTTCGTTTCTCGTCCGAACGTCAACTTCCACGACGCCCGGACGCCCCTCCGGAAACGCGTACTTGAACGCGTTCGTCACCAGCTCGTTGACGATCAAGCCGACGGACGCGGCCTGCGAGCTCTTGACGGCGATCTCGTCGCAGGACACCCGTATCGCGATCGGGCGCACTCCCCGGTGTAGATCAGAGAGGCTCCCGCACAACGCCTCAAGATAGGCCGGCAGGTCGACCGAGCTGTTGACCGGCGTGTCGCGCAGGCGATCATGGACCTTCGCGACGACCTCAATCCGAGCCAGCGCGGACGTGATCGCCGCCTGCACGTCGGCATTAGGGTCCGACCGCGCCTGCAGACGGAGGATCGACATGATCGTCGCGAGGTCGTTCCTCGTCCGGTGCGCTAACTCCATCATGAGAACGTCTGCGTAGGCCTTCGCCTCCGAGTGCTTCTGCAGTGCCGTGCGCAAGGCTTCCGTTATCGCTGCAATACATAGCCCGTTCGCCAGGAAGATCAGGAGCGGCAGGATCGCGGCGCTCGGCGGCGGGGGGATAAAGTATCGCGCCGCCAGCGCCGCGCTCGCGCCGGTGGCCAGAAAGCCTGAACCGCGATCGAAGATGACCGAGGCTAGGAAAATGGCGGGAATGAACAGCACCAGCGGATAGGGTTTCAACTGATCGTCCAGCAGGAGCTTGGCGACAAACGCCAGCCCGACAAGCCCGAGGCTCAAAAGGTACCGCACCCACACAGGATATCTGGGCGTGACGGACATGAAGCGAAGCAGGAGCCGGTCCATGGAAAACAACGAACCGGCTTGTCGGCGCGTTCCTGTCGCTTGTTTCAAGCGCGCGCTTCGGCCAGAGCGCGCACTGCTGAGCCTAGACCAAAGTTGGGACGCTCTTTGCGGGGCCTGACGAGGAACGATTCAACAAAGCGTGAGTTCGTCCCGAAAGAACCGAACAAAAATCCAAGAGGGTAATGCCATGACGCGATCAGTGGAGGAGCTGAGGCGGAAGTCCGAGCGCAGCCGTGCCGAACTCGCCGTGACGGTCGATAGGTTGAGGGAGCGGATATCGGATACCGCTGACGATCTCCGCCACAAGGTCTCGCCGCAACACATCAAGTCGGAAGTCTCCGATTACATCAGCAACAAGACCCAGAGTTGGGTCGAGGCGCTGAAGCAACAAGCGATGGACAATCCGATGCAGGCGGTCGCTGCGGGGACTGCGGTCGCAATCCCGCTGCTGCGCCTAGCGCGGGGTTTTCCACTGCCACTTCTGATGATCGGGGCTGGACTTGCCCTGACCTCGAAGACGGTGCGCGACGGGGCCGCGGAAGCGGCCGCACCGGTGATGGAGAAGGCGGGAGAGATGCTGGATCAGGCCGGCGACCGAGTGGACGCGCTAAGCAGCGACGTGAGAGACCGGCTGACTTCGGCTCAAAACCAGGCCAGCGATATGGTCAGCGACGCGCAAGATGCCGTTGCCGGCTTGGCCGACGATCTTGGTGGGCGGGCGGCGCAGGCCGCCGGCACCGTCGGCGATACGTTCAAGAGCGGCATGGATGCCGCTAAGGAAAGAGCGGGCGCAGCCAAGGACGCGGCGGCCACGGCGCCTGCAAGGGCCCGTCAGGTCATCGGCGACAATGCCGCCTTGATCGGCGGTCTTGGAATCGCGATCGGCGCCATCCTTGCCGCGGCTCTTCCCGAAACCAGCGCCGAAGTCAAGGCGATTGGCCCGGCGAGCAACAGCGTGAAACGGGCGGCGGGCGAGGCTGCACAATCCGGTTTCGAGGCGGCCAAGGACGCGACGATGTCAGCGGCCGATGCGGCGGCGAGAAGCGTCGGCGAGGCCGATCTCGGCGGGCACGCCAGCCGCTTGACGGAAAACGTGGCCGACAGGCTCAAAGAGGCTGCCGACGACGTCGTCAGGACGGCCTTCAGTCCTTCCCCAAACCCAAACACATGAAGGAACGATCATGAGCGATGTGGACCTGACTAAAGAGACGAATTTCCCGCAGAACCCGAATAGCGGCCCTTCGCAGACCCTGAAGGAGCAGATGGCCGATGCTGGCGCCGAGGTGAAGCAGCGCGCCGGCGATGCCCTCCGAGCGTCGACCGATGTCGCCCGCGACAAGTTCAGGGAGGCGGCTGACGCTGCCAAAGACGTGGCTTCCGGAACGGTGGACCAGATCGAGGACCAGGCGCGCGACAAGCAGCGGTCGGGCGCGGACTTCATGGCGCGCCTTGCCGGTAACATTCGCGAAGCGGCGCGCGCTTTCGAGAGCGACGCCCCGTTCGCTGCCCGTGGCATGACTTCCGCTGCCGAATATGTCGATGACGCGGCCGACAAAGTCCGCGAAGGAAGCCTCCGCGACCTCGTCGACGGCGCCACCGATTTTGCGAAGCGGCAGCCGGCCGCGTTTCTGGGGATCTCGGTCCTTGCCGGCTTCGCGGCGGTCCGTTTCCTGAGGGCGTCGGGCGACCGGTATTCATCTTCCAAACAGCGCGAACCATCGTCATCCTCGCAGCGAAGCAACGTGTCATGAGCATCCAAAACGATTTCAGAACGAGTCAGAACGATCTTCGAACCATCTCGACGCTGCTCGGCGATGCGCTGTCGCAGTTCGCCAAGCTGTTCCAGAACGAAGTGGATCTTGCCAAGGCCGAGTTCGGCGAAAAGGTTCAGAAGGTCGGCGGCGCGCTGCTCTTCATTGGCGGCGCCGCCGTCCTGGTGATCCCAGCCCTTGTGATGGCGCTGTTCGCCTTATCGGCGGCGATGATCGCCGCGGGGTGGTCACAGCCGCTCTCCTATTTGACCTCGGCAATCGTGGCCGTGGTGATCGCGAGCGTACTGTTCGCGATCGGCATCAACCGGCTAGATGCTCGCAATCTGGTGCCGCAGGAGACAATCCGGCAGCTCGAAAAGGACAAAGACACAGTGAAGGGGATAGTGCGATGAGCAGCACGCAGGCAGGTTTTTTCGACAGTTTGATGACGGCGGTGCGGGAAAATCCGCTCGCCGCAGCACTTATCGGGGGCGGCGCGTTCTGGTTGTTGGCAGGCGACGAGAAGCTGAAGAGCGCGGCGCGATCGGCGACAGCGGCGGCTTCGCCGATCGTTGATCTCGGCGCGCGCAATGTTCGCGCTGCCGCGTCGGAGCTCCAAAGGACCGCTGCGCCGCCGACCGCGCCTGAAACGAATCACGACGACGCCACTGGCTTCGGTGAAGCCGTGCGCGAGGCCAGTGGCGCGGCTTCAGATGCCATGTCGGGAGCGGCCGACGAGATCAAGGACCGGTTCGCCGAAGGCGTCGCCTATGCGCGTGAGAATCTCGGCATGCCCGCAAAAGAGGCTCTCACGAAAGCGCAATCATCATTGGCCGACATGCTTGACCGGCAGCCGCTCGTCCTCGGCGCCGTGGGCTTGACAATCGGTGCGGCAATTGCAGGTGCGTTCCGAACTTCCGATCTCGAGAACGAATGGGTGGGCGAGCTCAGCGACGATGTCAAAGCCGACTTGAACGCGCGCGCCGGCGTGATATCGCAAGTTCTGCGCGAAGCCTCCGATACGCTGAGCGCCGAAGTCGGCGACGTCGGCGCCGAAGCCATCGATCGGGTGAAGCAGGCTGGCATCGATGCTGCGGATGCGGCACGGGAAAAGGTGAAGTCGTCATAAGCCTGGACCGAACCGGAGAAACTGCAAATGTGGTGAATGGTCGCGAAAGAGGGGGCCGGCCAGTTGCTGTGGCAAGCTGCGGGTGAACTTGAAGGGCAGCAGGATCGGTTTCGGTTTCAAGCTGAGCGTGAACTCACGCAGCCAGATCCCGCCGTGAATCCCGAAGATAAAACTGGCACCTTCACCGCGTAGGGGTGCCTGGCCTGGGCAATGCCCGCCGCAGCCGCCACATACACATAGCGACGGCGAACCAGCTCAGCGAGGGGGCGACTAGGCAGTGCGCTGGATTATGGCCGGGTGCCTGCCACCAGATTACCAGCACAAATCCGGCCATGCCGATGCTGACCCGGCCAACTCCGGCGGCATCAAGTGCGGCGGCACCTTTCCCACGCTGCTCACCCGCAGGTTTTTTTTGCTGCTTGCGCTCACGTTCATGCTTATCAATCAGGGCTGGCATTCTGCGCTTGATGCGTTTCCCTCGGGCCATGCCGTGCATGTTGGAGCCCTCGCTTCTGCCGCCACCGAACTACCCCAGGCCAAGAGAAACCTCGTCTGGGCCATCGGCGCCATCCTCGTCTCGACGCGCATCCTTGCTGGCGCGCTGGGCGAGCAATGTGATTGCAGGTCTGGCGATTGGTGCTGTCCTAGAACGCCTGACGCGGCGGCTGACCGGCTTTGGCAGGTCAAGCTGGTCATGGGCCAATTGCTCTCACCGCCTGGCCCGCATGCCGTTCATCTCTGCATCGATATGCAGGGATTGTTCGCGCCAGGAGCCCCATGGGCAACGCCCTGGATGGAACGCGCGCTGCCGCAGATGCTCAGCCTGCTCACACACGCTCCGCAACGTGCCGTCTTCACGCGCTTCATTCCGGTCCGAAACAAAGCCGACGCGCGTGGCGCCTGGCGGGCCTATTATGAGAAATGGGAATGCGTCACGGGCGAGAAGCTGGATCCTACGCTGCTCGATTTGGTGCCGGCTCTGACCCGCTTTGTGCCGCCGGCGGCGGTGATCGTCCGCCAGGCCTATTGCGCTTTTGCCAACGGCAAGCCGCAAACTTTGTTGGATGGCCATCAGGTCGACACGGTGATCGTCTCCGGCGGGGAGCCTGATGTCTGTGTGCTCGCCACGGTGCTGGCCGGGGTCGATATTGGCTACCGCGTGATCCTGTTCAAAGGCGCGCTGTGCAGCTCATCCGATGAAAGCCACGATGCGCTGCTCGATCTCTATAGCAAGCGCTTCAACCTGCGAATCGAGGTCGCCTCAGTGACGCGAATCCTCGCGAATTGGTCGGTCGACGATTGAGCGCACGTGTCACGGGAACTGTCTTTTCGTCTTTAACATAGGTTAGATTCCGGGCGCACGGACACCCCACAACGGGCTTGAATTCAAGGCGATCACATGGCCCGATACGCTTGCATCTCGCCAGTCAGGATCGAAGCCGTGAGCCGTACCAACAGACGCCCTTGGGCAACTGCTTCTCGCTGCTGCGCTGTTTGAGGCAGGGACAGCGGCTGCCCAGGAGAACAAGAAGACTGACGACGATAAACCGGCCGATCCCGACACCGGCGAAAGTACCGTGGAGGAAAAGACGCTTGGTCTTCTCCCCAATCCCTTGCAAAAATATGGCATCAAGTTCGCAGCCACCTATATCGGCGAAGTGTTGGGCAACCCCTCCGGTGGACTGAAACAGGGCTCTGTCTACGAAGGACGCCTTAACCTCGCTGTTGACCTTGATCTGCAAAAGCTCGCCGGTCTCGACCAACTGACATTCCACGCCAACATGTTCCAGATCCATGGCGGCGGCCTCTCGCGCGGCAGTCTACAGAATTACTTCGTGGTCAGCGGCATCGAGGCGTTGCCATCCACGCGTCTCTATGAGGCCTATTTCGAAAAGCAGTGGGACAACAAGAAAGTCTCACTCAAGATGGGGCAACTCGCGGCCGACAACGAGTTCTTCAACACCAAATACACCGACGTCTTGACGAACGCCTCGATGGGCTGGCCGGCGATCACCTCGCTTGATCTGCCGAGCGGCGGCCCATCGCCTCCCTTGGCCGCGATGGGAGCCCGGCTCCTCGTTAATGTCGCCAACAAGTTGTCCGTGCTTGGCGGCATCTTCGATGGCGACCAGGCCGGGCCCGGCCCTGGTGATCCGCAGGAGCGCAACCGCTATGGCGTCAACTTCCGCGTCAACGATCCGCCGCTCCTGCTCGGTCAGATCCAATATGCCTGGAACAACACGAAGGGTGATCCAAATCCCGCCGGCCAGATCAAGTTCGGCGGCTGGCGACATTTTGGGTCTTTCGTCGATCAGAGATTGGCGTCCAATGGCGTCTCGCTGGCTTCACCCGCCAGCAGCGGCGAACCTTTGCTCCTGTCCGGTGATATCGGCGGCTGGATGGTGTTCGAGCAGAAGCTCTATCGTGTACCGAACAGCGACGACCGCGGGATCGGCATTTTTGCGCGCGTCTCGGACGCGCCGGCCGACCGCAATCTGATCGACCGTTACGCCGACGCCGGCATCGAATTCATTGGTCTCAACGATAGCCGTCCCGACGACAAGTTCGGAATCGCGGCGGGCTACGCGCATGTGTCGAAACGCGCGCAGGTGCTCGATGCCGACTATCGTACTTTTGTCGATCCCGCGTGGCCGATGCGCAGTTTCGAGGGGCTTCTGACAGCCGCTTATCAATACCAGATCAGGGACGGGTGGACGCTGCAGCCCAACCTGCAATACATCATCCACCCGGGGGGAGGTGCCACCAGCCCTTCCAGTGCAATGCCCGGCAAGGTTCTTCATAACGCGACCGTGCTCGGCCTGCGCAGCACACTAAAGTTCTAGATGCGGTAATGGGCCCTGCTCCGAGCAAGGGGTCATGATGGTGGCTGTCCCCCGATAGATGATCAAACGGGGTCACGACTTGAGTCGGCCCCAAGCATCTGGAGACGGAGGACAGCCGTGGAGAACTATGCCGGAATCGACGTGTCATTGGAACTGTCGAGCGCGTGCGTTGTGGATGCTCAGGGTAAAATCCTGAAGGAGGCAAAGGTCGCGATTGAACCCGACGCCTTAGTTAACTTTTTTGATGCGCTTGGCTTTGCGGTGAAGCGGATCGGGCTGGAGGCCGGGCCCCTGTCGCAGTGGTTGCATGCGGGACTGAAAGGAGCAGGATTTGAAACGGTTCTGTTGGAAACGCGGCACGTAAAGGCCGCATTGTCGGCGATGACGATCAAGACGGATCGCATTGGATGCGCGCGGGGATCGCCCAGTTGATCCGGATGGGATGGTTTCGGCCGGTGCACGCAAAGTCGGTCGATGCGCAGGAGATCCGTGCCCTCCTGATCGCACGCAAACAGCTTCTCGGGCGACTTATCGATGTGGAATTAAGTATCCGTGGGATTTTGCGCGGCTGCGGCAATTGGCGTATTCGTTGTTCAAGCTTTACAATATCGGAATACGCGCCAACGTGGAAACGTGAGGCAGGTCCCTCGCGGGAACGCTGGCTGTCACGATACGTTGACCAGCATGGATTTCGATACACGAGGCAGAAGGCTCCCCACCAAGGAGGAGCGCGAGGCGCGGAAAGAACGGGACGGCGCGGACACTCCGAACTGGCGACCGCGGGCTCATTCGGCGTGCGTTGCGCGCTGCGTGTCCCCCGAGAAGCCGCTGAACGGAAATAGGACTGACCGCCGTTTGAGGGCGGATGTACCCCTGGCGAAAGTGGACCTCGCCTCGGAAGTCCTTCGCATTAGACGGCTGAGTCCGATTGGATCGCGCAGATAGGAACGACCAGGCGCGGCATTACTTTGGTCTATGTGCGCGCTTCCCCCGGGCGCCCACGCAACCGTCGGAACGCGGCCCCAGCTCCCATGCTGGGGCCGTTTTCTTGATTGATCGCCCTTAGGAAGGGCAATCGCTCAGCAATCTGCGTGGCCGTCATAGAAATATGTAAATGCGCGAGGTGCGCGTTCAGAAGTTGCGCGAACAGTTTCTTCTCATTGTGGTAGCGCGTGCCTTTGTGGTCGTTCGTTATGATGAGTTTCATCGACCGCTGATCTGACCCGTCACGATCCCATCGCAGTCCCGATCCTGCCCCCTAGGGACGAACAGGTTGCGGGCAGGGCAAAAAAAGTCGTTGCCGGGCGTTTTCCCTGCCTTGGAATGACACCGATCAAAATGGACGCAGAAGGACCCGCCGGGCTTGAAAAACAGCGTCCCGACGGGGCCTGGTTTCATCGGGAACAAGTGGCAAGGCAGGGAGTCAACACATGCTCCCCTTCAGGCGCCCATCCCGACTGGAAGTTTAGAGTGGCGGCCTTGGCGCCCCCCGCGCCTGGGTCGCTTATAGTAACATTCGGCGACCGGGTCTTGAGCCGCTGGAAAAGCGCGGCTCGTGAAAGACCTGACGGATGCCCGCCGCTCCGTCAAGGAGGCCAAAGCGTTGGCGGCCATGATGTCGGAAGCCTACCGAATGGTGGAATCCAGCCAAGCGCAGCTTGGGAGAGACCGCGGGCCGGGAGTGGAATGACCGGTGCATCCCGAGTTCAACCGGCACCGTGAAGGAACCTATACGTGGAGTAATATCTCGATCTGAGGCATGGAAATAAGCAGCTGTGGCGCGTGAACGGCACTTGGAGAAGCCGAAGCCTTCGCGTTTGCTGGTTTGTCGAGGGGTGGCGCATGAGCATAAAAAAAAGCCATCGAGCATCTCGGACCCCGCCAGTCGCTATTCGTGCTGGCGGCACCGACGGCGGCGGTCGAGCCATTGAAACTGGTCACGGTTGCGGTTGCGGGGGAGGGCCATTGGCTGAGCGGGACGGCCATGATCGTCGGGTGCTACGCCGTCAGCCTGCTCCTGGTCGAGCGCCTCTTTCAGATCGTTAGACCGAAGCTGCACACCATCCCTTGGTTCGCTTGGCTTTGGCGCTGCGTGGTAGCGGCGAGAACAGCGTGCGTAGCGGCGATATGGAGCTTTGGTCACGCTTCTCGGAACTGGCTTGGCGAAGGGGCGGCGGAGCGATTTGGCAACCGTGCAGCGATTTTTGTGCGGTACAAGGATTCAAAAGCGCTGGCAGCTTAGTTATAAGCGACGGCTCTCCTAAATCGTCGCCAGCCCAACGTGGAAGCTTGCCATACCTATCCGGAACCCCGGGATCACCGCGCCAGCAGGTCCAAAAAGAGTCGCGGAGCAAACTGCGATGCGGATAAGACAAGCCTTACCCGTCATACTGTCGTCGAAGCCAATGAGATCTGAGACAACTCGGAATCCCGTTCGTCCCTTACGGAGATGAAGTTGCCCTCACGGACCATCTCGGGTTTTTCAGTCCCGATCCTGTGCGCAATAAAGCTTCCGTGTTCCCTGGCTTCCTTGGCACTTGAGCATTCGTGACCGAGCACGTCATTAGCGGGAACGTCGCCAGCGAGATGGAAGAAATATTTGGGCATGCAGGCCAACGTGAAGCCGGGCCTGGTTGTTCCTTTTGGGTGCTCACGGCGCGAGTCTTAAGGTGAAAACGCGATGCTTACTGAGCACAAGTCTGGCCGTTGCGCATTCCAGCATATCTTCTCGCCGACTGACGCTACCTTGCCTGGCTTCCAACTCTCTGATCGCCAGCATCGAAATCTGCAGGGGGTCCTGTACGCCAGTTCTCGGTCTATGATGAGGTCTTCTTGGGTTTCCCGATCTAGGCTGAAATCGCACCGCCGCCGATCCGATCGTTCTGAAGGCGTATGATTTGCGCGGCGAGGCGCTGCGCCCGTTCATCCCGCACGGCGGCTATGGCGTTGGCAAAAGCCCTTCCGTGCTAGAAAATCACGCACCCTGCGTTCGGATCGAGGAGGCCTTCGTGACGGAGGCCGACCAGCAGCGGCCAAACCCTCAAGCAAATCATTGGCTGGCTTGGCCGCATACGCGGATGACGACGAGATCTCTGGACCGTTGCTTGCTCAACAACAGAAAGCGGTATGGGCCCTCTGCCGTCTCTCTAATCCATTCCCGCCGGCACCGAGTCGCGTCATCGCGAAGAATCGATGTCGGAAAACAGTGTGGAAATCACCGGTTCGGCGATTCCACAAGTGCGTTAGGAGCCCGGTTTCGGCGAGGCTCCTTTTTTGGCCGTGTTCTATGGCGGCGCCGAGGTGAAAGCGAGCCGCACCCTTTGATCGCCGCGTCGCATCACTCATCCGCGTAGGAACTTTGGTTTCCCGGCCAGATTATCAGGACGAATTGAGCGGAGGAGGCTTTCATGAACCAGCTGATTTATCTGGTGGGACTGATCGTGGTCATTCTTGCGATATTGTCGTTCTTTGGATTGCGGTAGGCACATCATGGAGAGCGATCGAGATCTTGCTGACGTCGTCGACGCCAAGGGCGGCCTTCGGCTGCAATGGAGCCCGGTGTTCGCCGGCGCGCTCGCCGCGGCGGCTCTGTCGCTGATCCTGATCAGCTTCGGCGCTGCGATCGGCTTGGGCGTCAGCTCGAGCTCGCCGTCGTGGCGTGATGCCTCGGCTGCGCTCGCGCTGCTATCCGGGCTGTACCTGATCCTGCAGGCGCTGGTGAGCTTCGGCGTCGGCGGCTACATCGCCGGCCGCGCGCAGCGCGTGATGGGCGCCGTGCCTTCCGATCTGATTGAAAGCAGCGACGGGCTTCACGGCCTCACGGCGTGGGCGCTCGGCGTCGTCGTAGGGGCCGCGGTTGTCGCGCTGATCGGCCTGTCGGCCGCGCGCCCGACAATCCAGAACCGGCCGTCAGTTACCGCCGCGGAGCCGTTGCTGAGCGCTGAGATCGATCGTCTGTACCGGTCGTTACGGCGTCCGGCCAATGTCGATATCGGCTATGAGCGGGCCGAGGCGGGCCGCATCCTGCTGACCAGCTCCGGCCACACCGGCGTCAGCACCGAAGATCGTAGCTATCTGATCCAGCAGGTCGGAGCCGCGACTGGGATACCTGCCGTCGAGGCCGAGAAGCGCGTCGACAGTGTCATCGGCGATGCGAGCACCGCGATCCAGCGATCACGACGCAGCTCGGTCATCCTGGCGTTTTCGGCTGCGGCGGCGCTGCTGTTCGGCGCGGTCGCCGCCTGGGCCTCGGCCTGCGCAGGCGGTCGGCATCGCGACGGCGCAGCGCTACCCGGGTGGATGGGCGGCAGGCCGACCACCGCGGTGCCAATCGTTTGAGTAGTTGATTGAAGGTGCTCAAGGGAGACAGAGATGGCAACGATCTTGATCATGGATCATACCGGCGACACTCGCCACGATTTCGATCCAAATGACAGCAAGCAACTCGCTCGGGCGAATGCGCGTTTCACCGACTTGACGTCGGATGGCTACACCGCCGCAATACGGACATCGACCGGGGAGGTAGCGCTCGTCCGTTCGCTGGACCCGACCGCCGAAGAAACTCTATTCTACCCAAGGCTGGTCGGCGGCTGATGACGGCACGTCTGCGTGACATACCTTTTTCAGCCGCACTCGGTCGCGTCGCCATTGCTCTGCGCGGGACGCTGGTCTCGATCTGGGATCGCTGGCAGGCCTACGAAAGAATCGAAGCTAGGGGGTTCGCGCTGATGTTTGCGTGGCTTTCGCCAGAGCAGCGGTCGCAGTTCGAGAAATACAAGCGCTTCGACGTTGTCGGCTCGGAGTCCGGCAAGCGATATCGAATTTGCTACGGAATGTCGACCAATGTCTATGCGATGGACGACAGGGACCACGACGTGATCGGCTGGTGCTTCCGGCCGGTCGGTTGTCTGGTGGCGGGTGACGTGATGCTGGCTCAGAAGATCGCGCTGGAAACCGATGAACGCGCGACGCTCATGGTTGCGAGACCATTCCCGAGTTCCCTGCCGCCGCGATCGCATTTTCCTCCAAGCAGTTAGACATCCGGCGCGCTTGTCAGCTCCGCGTGACCAGAAGCGCAATTTTCCCGGGCGCGTTTGGCCTGTTTGTGGCGGCCATGTAGGCCACCTTCGCCGCAGGCAGGACTGATGCCGCGCAATTTCAAAACGCTGAAGGCGACGCCGGTCCTCTACGGAGGGCATGCAGTCTTTGGCATCGTGCTGCTCGTCCTCGGGTGGCACGACCCGCACCCGAGGCGCATACCTCCAAGGCCGTGGACATATCCGTTGCTGTACATCCCATCATGGAGCTGACGGTCATCGCCACGGCCAAGCCGGCTGATGGCGACGCAGTGAAGCAGCGGCTCATGGGCTTCGTCAGCACGATGCTTCCCGACGCCAGCGCCGGTCGACTGGAGCCGTCACGCGCGTCGGCGTAGGGAACGTCGATCGTCCTGCCGGGTTGACGGATGCCGACTTGCAGTGGACATCGCGATGCGCGCCAACACCCGACCATCTCCGTTCAGCCTGATCGTCCGTTCTTATCTCGCGGACCTGCGACAATGGACCGGGCATCTGGTGGCCGGCTACGCGCTGGCATGCGGCTTTATGTTGGCGGGCGGGGTCTCGCTCGTGATCGCAATCGGGATAGGCGTTGACGCGGCTTTCCGGGCCCTGGAGATGCGTTACGACATCTGGATCGCATATGCCACGATCGGGGGCGCCTTTCTCGTCCTCGGACTCCTGGGATTGGTGATGGGCCGCCTGCTGCTCGGGCACCCTGCGCCGGCCGTGCCGCGGCCAAGCCGGCAGGTCGATATGCTCAAGCGGGCGATCGCGGTGTCCGCTGCGGCACGGCTGATCGCCACTTCCCGGCCGGGAGGAGGGAGCGCCGACACCACGACTCAGGCGCTGGCCGCCGCGGCCGCAGCGATGCTGATTGGCTGGTTTGCCGCATCGCGCTTCAGGCGTCGGCACGACGACGTCCAGGATTAGCCATGGCCCCGCGCTCCCGCTGGCCAAACGACCTGATGCTCGCGGGGGCAACGGCGCTGGCGACCGTTGCGATCTATCGACACCTGTCTAGATCGGGCTCGTCACCCGTTCAGGGGCAGGCCGCCGGGCCGATGCTGGCGGAGACGGAAGAGCGTGGACGGCTGGCGCATACGCCGCTTCAGATTCCGGCTGTCGGCTGGAAGGATGTCTTGCTGCGCACCTATCAGCAGATCGACGAGGACCGGCTGCTTGCGACCGCCGCCGGCGTGGTGTTCTACGGCCTGCTGGCAATGTTCCCGGCCATCACCGCGCTCGTCTCGAGCTACGGCCTGTTCGCCGATCCGTCCACGATCTCATCGAACCTGCAAAGTCTGGCACTCATGTTGCCGGAGGGATCTTTCGCGATCGTTCAGGACCAGGTCGCCCGTGTTCTCGCGAAAGGCACCTCGACGCTGGGCGTGACTTTTGTGTTCGGCCTGTTGATCGCGATCTGGAGCGCCAATGCCGGCATGAAGGCGATCTTCGACGCGCTCAACGTCGTCTACGAGGAAAAAGAGAAGCGCGGCTTCGTCAAACTCAACTTGATGTCGCTTTCATTCACGATCGCAGCGCTCGTTTCGATCATGTTGATGGTGGGGGCGGTGGTCGTCGTCCCGCTTCTGCTGCAGCAGGTCGGACTGGGCGCACGGGCCGAACTCGTCATCGGGTTCGGACGTTGGCCCATTCTCGTCATCCTGCTCCTCATCGCGCTTGCGGTGCTCTACCGCTTCGGTCCCAGCCGAGCCAAGCCGCGCTGGCAATGGCTGAGTGTCGGCGCCGTTGCTGCGGCGACGCTTTGGCTGATCGGCTCGGCGCTGCTCTCTTGGTACCTGGCGAATTTCGGCGATTACGACGCGACCTATGGCTCGCTTGGCGCCGCCATAGGCCTGATGACCTGGATGTGGATGTCGGCGATCATCGTGCTGTGTGGCGCGGAGCTGAATTCAGAGATTGAGCATCAGACCGCCATCGATTCGACCGAGGGCCGTGGCAAGCCGCTCGGATCGCGTGGCGCAAGGATGGCGGATACGGTCGGCAAGGCTTCGTAGCAAGACCGATGTTCACTAGTATTTCCGCAGGGTCGATCGGAAAACGACCCAGATCGCGACCGACAGCAATCCCAGTCCGCCGAGCACCAGAAAGGCGGGGCCATAGCCGACCCATTGCGCGATCCAGCCGCCGAGCGCGGGGCTGAGCGACGCGCCAACGTCGACGCGACGACCATCATCCCCTGAGCCACAACAATCGTGGTTGCGACGAAGCCCGGACCGTCGGCATGAGCGCCGGCAACCGCGGCAAGACCGTAGAGCGGGACGATTGCGGCGTTACCGAGATGAAAGTCGGAGAATGCGACGGTAAGCAACAGGAAGGGCTTGTGCTTGACCGGCACTGCAAAGTCGTGAGGCTGGAGCTTTTTCCTTGCCGCGTGCCGCACGAACAAATTTTTGTAACCGCCCACGCCTCAACGGGCATAGGAACCATCGGCGTGACTAGCGCTTAAGCAAAATGGTTCAAATCAACGTGCTGGAAACACCATCGCTGATGGGTATCGCAGACAGGTTTGTTCGAGCGCCTAGAGCTTGAGACGTTCCTTGAAGCAAAGTCGCGAAGGGCGAGGCGAGGGAAACTAGGCTGACCTTTGATGGGCTCTGCTACCTGCGACGGCTGCTGACGGAAGCATGACGCCTGTCGGAACGCGGTCACCGCGTCCGGTCCGTGTTGATCAAGGACCAGTCAGGAAAGCGCCAATGGAGCAGCCAGTGGATTTAAGTGGTAGGAAGATCGCCATTCTCGCAACGCATGGCTTTGAGCAGTCGGGGCTCGAAGTGCCGCGCGATCGTCTGAAGAAGGCTGGCGCAATTGTCGAAATCGTATCGATCGCTGCCGGCGAAATCAAGGGCTGGGACAAGAAGGATTGGGGACGTCCGGTCAAGGTCGACAAGACGCTGGATCAGGCGGTCGCTGCCGACTACGACGCGATCGTCCTGCCCGGAGGACACCACGCCGGCAACCGGGTTGGCGGTTGCCGGCGGCCATTCGCCTACTTTCGGTTAGTGTTCAGGTCCTGCGCCATTACGAGGTGATGCTGAAGCGCTGGCAAGGTCGTGCCGGCCCAATCCTTCAGCTTCGGATTGTCGCCGCCCTTGGCGTAGCGTTCGAAGAGCGAAACTGCGTCCTTGTGGGCGCTGACCTGCATCGGATCGTATTCGCTGGCAAAATCGTCCGGCTTGGCGTCGCGCAGCCGATCGAGCTTTTTCTGTGAGCTGTCGTCCAGAGCGGTCGGCAACGCTGACTTCATCTCGCCGCTGACCATCTCCTTCAACTCCGTACTGGTCTTGGTGTGGTCAGCCATCATCTGATGGGCAAATGTTTTCTCGGCGGCATTGCCTTCCTGCTGCGCAATCTTGGCCGCCTCGATCTCCAGCATGTCACTGGTCGTGGCTTCCTTGATGAAGTCTTCCGTCTTAGGCGCGACGCCAAGGACGGAATTGACGCCGGTCTTCTCACTCACCGATTGGGCGAGCGCTGGCGAGGCCAGCGCCCAGCCAATTGCAATTGCCAGAATGGCTCGCTTCATCGCGCATCTCCTCAGGCGGCTTCGGCGTTGATGGCGCTGACGGCGAGCTTGGTAAGTGTTTCGTCCGTCTTCTTCTCCTCGGCCAAGGTCTGATCGATGAGCTTGACGGCGTCCTTCATGCCGAGCTTTGTCGCCCAGGCCTTCAATGTGCCATAGCGGGCGATTTCGTAATGCTCGACCGCCTGCGCCGCGGAGACCAGGCCCGGATCGAGCGCCGGCGTGTCGGCGTACTCTTCCATGATCTCCTTGCCTTCGTCGATGATGCCCTCGATAGCATCGCACTTCTTGCCGCGCGCCGGCTTGCCCATCAGACAGGCAGTCGG